>CAZNCI010000009.1:3757-29212 GCA_964571475.1 uncultured Saprospiraceae bacterium
GTCCTGCCTTTATGAGACACCTGTTTTTTGGGTATTTAGCATGACAAAAAGAAAATTCGTACTCATTCGCATCCATTCGCATCCATTCGTGCATTAGTGGCAAAAAGAAAAAATTCGCGTCCATTCGCATCCATTCGTGCATCCCGCAGGGATGCGGGACAGGCTTGTGACGCAGGAGGCGTCATCAGTGGCAAAAGAAAATTCGCATCCATTCGTATTCATTCGTGCATCCCGCAGGCAGGCAAGACAGATTTCGCAACTAAATTCTCATCCATATTCTTCCCGATCGTTCCTTATTGGGCGATAATAAATTTTCCTGAATAAATGTTTTGTTTTGTCTCCAGGTTGATAAAATACATACCGTTACTCAGGGTAGTCGTCGTTAGATCTAGCAGGATTTGAGTTTGATTAATAGGCAATACTTTTCTGAAAATTTTTTCTCCACGATTGTTATAGATAGAGATTAGGGCGGATCGTTCCCCCATTTTACCTGGAATTTGTAGGGTGATAATTTTGTTGTCTGCAAGTAAATTTGGGTATAAATTAAGTTTTAATGGAGCATTCACTTCGTTGGTGGCTGTATGAATAACGCCATTTTGAATACTATCTTTATTAAATAGGCTAAAGCCGGCACCATCGGTTCCAATCCAGATGTTGTGGTATTTATCTTCGGAGATACTGGTGATTTGTCGATTGGGCAATCCTGAATTATGCGTGTCGTATAGTGTCCAATTTTCCCCATCATACTCCACTAATGTATTCATTGCTCCACCCCAGATATGCCCCTGATGATCTATTTTTAGACTTAGAAAGTTCGCTTCTACTCCGATTTCTTCGTTGAGATGGGTGGTAAATGTCGTTCCATCGAATTGGCAAAAACCATCCACGCCCGCCATCCAAACTTGTCCATTTTCATCCAATTGCAAATCTCGAATATAATTACTGTATAAGCCTGTTTCTGGGTAGTGTGTCCAAGTAATACCGTCGTAGTGGAAAATGCCGTTATAGGTGCCAAACCAAAGTTCATTATTACTTGGGTCAAAAGCAATTCCATTGAAGTAACCACTTATATTACCATGCTCCTGTGGGGAGATGACTTGCCATTGTGCACCCATTTTTCGGAAGATATAGCCATGATCGTTGAAGAGCCATGGTGCTCCATTGCTATCAAATTTGAGGATAGAATTGGTTTCTTCGGCTTCATCGACCAAATCGGGGACGATAAATTCACTCCAAGAGTTACCATCAAAGGAATATATTTTTGAGCCTTTCCTGACGAATACGTCTCCGGCGGGATTGGTATCCATTAGTTGAAAATAGGAGTTGTTTGCTTCAAAAATAGCGTTAGAGCTATCAAAGGTGACCCATTCGTCTCCCTTAATTCTGATGAGTTGATTGTTTTGCTCAATTCCTCCTAATCCGTCCGCAACCCAAGTATATTCATCCTGTTGTAATATGGAGGTAATTGAATTAGATGTCAAGCCTGAATTAGAGGATTGAATTCGCCTGAGGTCGTTCAGATCGTAGGAGAATAACCCATTTTCAGTACCTAACACTAAATAAAAATCAGTAATTAAAAAACTACGGACTCTTTGTGATTGAAAGTTGTCAATTGGTAATTCATAGGCCGTCCAGTTTTCGCCGTCGAAGGAGGCCAAACTCTTGAAATTGATATTGTCGTCATAGTAGTAGTTTGAAATTCCGACCCATATACTACCATCTTCATCTTCCTGAATACTTGTGACAATGCCGTCAGGAATATTTGAATTATCGCTGTCGTATTTTACCCAGTTTTCTCCATCAAACGAAAGTACACCACTCCAGCTTCCCATCCATAATTTTCCGGAACTATCCACGAATAACGACTTGGATGTATAGGGAGAATCAAAGGATAAGGGGCTGTTCTCGTGGTTGAAGACTTCAAATACATTTCCATCATAATGTAAAAGACTGTAGCAGCCGTAATCATAGGAGGATATCCAAATATCTCCATTCTCCCGATTGATATCCATCGCAATGGGATTGGGACAATAGTTGGGGTGCTCAATTGGAATGGGAATTGTGGTAAAAGAATTTCCATCATATCTGTAAATAGCATAGGAGGAAGCAATGACTATGTCTCCATTGGGCGCTTTGCCCAATACACCTCCTATGGTGTCAAAGCGAGTCCAGTTTTCACCGTCAAAAAAGGAAGTGCCAAGCGTTTGTCCATACATCATCCCGTTTGATACCCAAATTTTATTCTCATCATCTGCAATAATGGACGTTATTTGGTTGGAAGGAATATCAGAGTTGCCTCTATTAAAAAAAACTTTCTCTTCACTCTCTGGCGTATATTTCATGATTCCGCCCTGACTGGCAACCCAAAGGCTATTGTCCACCACAATCATATCATTGATGTAGTCTCCATTGGTGCAGTTAACCCACTGTTGGGCCTGTATTTGGAAGAAGCATAGTAAGAAAAGAGTAATTCCTATTATTGTTTTGTACATAATTGTATTGTAGTAGGACTGTTTTTAAATGCTATCATTAGAAACAACCTTATGGTGAAGAAATGGTGTTCGTTAATTAAATACGATGTTTTTGGTGAAACAGTTGGTGAAAATATGTTTTTTCAAAGTTTCTCCTTAAAAACAAAGCCTTTTTTTATTAATATTTCAGGATATACAAAACGGCTTTTCAATAGTAATTCGGTCTCCGTTCCGGAAAGCCAGGCACCCAACTCTAATAGCGGACGCCCAATATTAAGCCCAAAGGGCATCTTAAATCTTTTTCTTAGTGCCTCCATAAATAAAATATTGGGAATAGGAGAGGGGCTGGTAATATTTACCGGGCCAGAAATATTGGGCTGTTGGATAATAAAGTCAACAGCTCTGCAAAAATCCTGAATGAATATATAACTGACCATTTGATTGCCCCTTCCCTGTTTTCCTCCAAATCCGAGCCGGGTTAATATTTTTAATTTAGGAAAGGCGCCACCGTCATCGCCCAAAACGATTGAGGTACGCATGGCAACCTTCCTACATCCTACGATTGGTTTTTCAAAAAAAGCAGCTTCCCATTGTTTGCAGACACCCATGGAAAAATCATCTCCAATGATGCCCTTTGCTTCTGTCATTTTTATCGTTTCTGCATGGATATAAGTCGTAGCACTACTGGCATTTAACCATATTTTTGGCGGATTTGAAAGTTGTGCCATTACTTTATTTAATAGATGGGTACTATTAAGTCGTGAAGACAAAATGGCATTTTTGTTTTTAGCATGGTATCGGCAGTCAACCGATTTTCCGGCCAGGTTAATTAGAATATCGGCTTTTTCCAAATGACTAATCCATTTGCCTTCCTGCATTCCATCCCAATATAGGTGGTTTTTCTGGCGGGGGGTTCTGGTAAGTACCAATACGGTATCTCCTTTCTTTTTGAAAAAGTCGCTTAGCGCCCTGCCAAGGAATCCCGTTCCTCCTGCGATTATTATTTTTTTGTTCATTTTGTTCATTTTTAACTCATTCCTAGTAAAAGAAAAATCAATGCCATTAATCTAAAGCTAACCCATGAAATGGTCATATAAATCGGTAGTCCAATTAATTTACACCGTCTTATATGATCAAAAAACATGATACTAACGACGATGAAAAAGTAGATAATTAGCCCAAATTCCGGTATGGACAAAAAACTTTGAATAATTATTATGGGAAGTAATAATATAGCTCCCATTAATGATACCGATGACATATTACCTAAATAAACAAGCGTTTTTTCTTTAGCAATAAATTGAATGACGATGCCCTGCCACCCTATTTGCCCAAAGGCAAGCATATATTCAAATAAGTAGTGATTGGAGGGAAGTCCAATTAGATTTGTAATATTATGGGTGAATTGGTTGAGCATAATCCCCGTTAAAATAGCAACCATCAGGATATATGCCCATTGATATACCCGGTGTTTGGGTGGTGTGCAATCTCTTTTTTGAGGATTGGCTCGGGTGGGTAGAATAACTTTGCGATTATAGGATATAAAAAAGTAGAGTATTCGTAAAATGTTATAAATAACTGGCAAGGTCAGTAATTTATACCTCCATGCCTTTCGTTGACTCACTATCTGTATCATGGCGTCAATACCGTAATAGGTGTAGCCGGTTTTGGGATTGAAAAAGGCAATTTCGCTTTTGGCCCTTTGAGCATCAATTTGCGCCATAATGCAATCATCTGCTTCCTGATAGGGCAGTAGTGTGTTTTGATCTATCCACTTCCATTTGGTGAAATACTTTCCATAAGAGGTACACATCGGGCAATTTTCATCTATCAGTAATTTATTATTTTTTAACATATTTAAAGTTTTAGAAAATATTGAAAATAAAAAGCAAAAAAAATATATTAAATTTATATACTTGATTGTTGTTGGTTTTTACTCTTCAGTCGGCAGTCGGGTGCATAAGGTGACATCTTTTGAGGGAGGGGAAAAGAGAAGAGCAAAAGGTGTTATCTTATGGGGCAATATTTAACATTTTAATCATTTTTTTAAAAAAGACATTATCATTGAGTTGGGTCATTAGGTCAGCGAGTTGTTCCATTTGATTGACGAAATCGGAAATTTCAGTGATGATTTTTTGAAAATGTTCCACGTCTTCGGCATTGCCGTCGAGTTTTTCGTTTTTTAGCATTTGTAATAAATCCTGAACGGGTTGAAGTTCTCTTTTTTTGCGTTCCTGAACGATATTTTTGGCAATAGCCCATATATCGTGATTAGCGATAAAAAACTCTTTCCGTTCACCCAGTTTGTTTTGTTTGCTGATTAATTTCCAATTGATTAATTCTCTGAGGTTGATGTTTACATTACCCCGTGACAATTGGATGGTTTCCATTACTTCTTCAGCGCTCATTTCTCCTTCATTGGATAATAATAAGGCGTGGATTTGCGCCATTGACCTTGGAATACCCCATGAGCTACCCAAGGCACCCCACGATTGTATGAATTCCATTTTTGCATCTTCTAATTTCATATTGCAAATATACAATGTATTTTTTAAACTTTCAATAATTTTTGAAACTTTAGTGATTTTTTTTTGAATTTAGAGTAAATTTATAGTAGGACATGCACAATTGATCTTTTTGAGATAGTTTTAGTGGTAGTAAGTTTTGGAGAATAGCAGGGGACTATTTTTTTGTTTTGCACGAAAGTGAAGGCGGTGACTTAAAAAAAAGAAATCTCCGGTATTTGAAAATATTATATATTTCAGTGATCTTGATCACATTAGGAAATAGATTTTATCCATACATTTGGGGCGTTATTTAATATTTAACCAATAATTCTATTATTTTATGAAAATTGATCAAATTTATACAGGTTGTTTGGCAGAAGCAGCTTATTACATTGAAAGCAATGGCGAAGCCGTAATTATTGATCCGCTTAGAGATATTGAAGAGTATCTTGATAAGGCAAAAGCTGATAATGCTAAAATTAAGTACATTTTTTTGAGTCACTTCCATGCTGATTTCATGGCGGGACACCAGGATTTGGCAAAGGCGACAGGTGCAACAATCGTAGTGGGTCCTACGGAGGCGCCTATTGGGTACGAAGCGCATATTGGTACAGATAATGAGCTTTTTAAAGTGGGTGATATTACGTTGAAATTATTGCATACCCCCGGTCATACAACGGAAAGTATATGTTTGTTATTGATTGATGAAAACGGAAAAGAAAAATGTTTATTTAGTGGTGACACCTTATTTATAGGTGATGTAGGTCGGCCTGATTTAGCACAAAAAGTAGTGGCAGATTTGACACAGGATAAATTGGCGAGAATGATGTTCCATTCTTTGCGAAATAAAATCATGCCTTTGGCAGACGATATTATTGTTTATCCAAATCACGGGGCGGGTAGTCCATGTGGAAAGAATATGAGCTCCGAGACATTTGACACATTGGGTAACCAAAAGAAGACCAATTACTGTTTGCGTCCGGATCAGACGGAAGACGAATTTGTCGCTGAATTATTAGATGGACTCAAGGAGCCACCTGCTTATTTCCCTTCTATGGTTATTGGTAATATCAAGGGAACCGAGAGTATTGACGTCGTTCGGGAGCGTGCTGGAAAGGCCTTGTCTCCTAAGGCTTTTAGCGGGGCCCATACAGAGGATGTCATTTTGTTGGATGTTCGGTCCGCTAAAGAATTTGTTGATGGTTTTGTGCCCGGATCATTTAATATCGACTTGGATAGTAGTTTTGCTATTTGGGCGGGAACTATTTTAAGAGATGTCAATGCTAAAATATTATTGGTAACACCGGTAGGACGCGAGGCTGAAACGATTGATCGTCTGGCACGCGTTGGTTTTGATGGTGTTATTGGATATTTGGAAGGAGGTTTTGAAGCTTGGAAGGCAGCAGGTAATGATGTTGACAATATGCCTACCGTAACAGCGAAAGATCTTGCAGATAAGGCTGATGCCAATATTATTGATGTTCGACGTGAGAGTGAGTTTTTTAGCGAGCGCATTAAGACGGCAGAAAATATGCCTTTGAATAATTACTGGGATCATTATTCCAAGATAGACAAAGATAAGACTTATTATGTTCATTGTCGAAGTGGTAATCGGTCTGCTATTTTTGCTTCCATTATGAGAAGCAAAGGTTTTGATAACCTAATTAATGTAGCTTCTAGCTTTGATGAATTAAAAGAATTAGGTACTTTTGAAGTGACAGATTATGTTTGTCCTTCGACCATGTTATAGGATTTGACAGCATTATAATAAATATATTAGCAGGTAGGAGTAAATTCTACCTGCTTTTTTTTATTTTGTGAGTGACCATATAGTATGTTCTATATACCGATTCCTTGGAATAAGTACCATAGTAAAAATAATCTCAAAAAAATGCACCACTTATACAGGAATGTTCTACTTTTGACCTCGCTTTGGACTTTGTCTGGTTTTAACATCCATTTTTGTACGGAATGTTAAATACTTAGAATAAAATCAGATTTTAAAGCGTTTTTTCGTTATTACTGATCATTTGGTTTAGTAATAATAAGGCTGAGAGGAAAAATAATATTGGTTGTTGTCATTTTACCATTTGCTTGAAATATGTGTATTAGTGACTATTAATTGGATGTATTCCTTTTAGGTATAAATTTATTTAAAACAAAGTTATCTCATATCTATAAAACATATTCTCATGAAAAGGTCTATCCTAATCCCCTTTTTACTCCTTATTTTTTCAATTCATTTATCAAGTCAACAGCTTCCTTTATTCACTCAATATAGAGAGAACGCAACCATCCTTAATCCGGGTGCGATGGAAGAAGACTTTTTAGTTAATCAACAAAATTTCACGATTGGTAGTTCTTTCAGGACGCAATGGTCTGATCTTAAAGGTGCTCCTCGTACACGGATTGTTCGCGGCTCCTACGTGAGTAATGGATATGGTGGCGCTCAGTTATTGGCCGGTGCCAGTCTTTTAAGTGATAAAACGGGACCTACATCCCTGACCGGCATCTATGGTCGAATTGGTGCTGTTATCAGTAATGATCCCGAATATTTCGGAATTTCTCTTGGTTTGAGCGCTGGTTTGGTTCAGTTTAAATACGATGCCACGGAGGCTGTTTTGCACGATGTTGGGGATGTTATTGGGCAGCAGACTTACGCCCAATTATTTCCAGATGTTGGGTTTGGTGTTTACGCCTATCAAACGGTAGGTGATGGCAATACACTTTATGGAGGTGTTTCCGTTCCGCAGTTGCTGGGTTTGAATTTGAAATTCACAGAAGAAAACGGTGATTTTGACATCAAGCGGATTCAGCACTTTTACGCCAATATTGGCTTGATAAAATATTTCAAACACGGAGAAGGTTTTCTGGAGCCTTCGGTTTGGATAAAATACGCACCAAATGTACCTATAAATGCTGATTTTAACCTCCGGGTTCAAATGCCGGGCAGCATTTGGATTGGAACGGGTGTCTCTTCAGCAAAGAACTTCCACCTGGATGTGGGATTTAACCTGGGAGATAATGTAGGATTTGACAACCTCGTGAAACTCGGTTATGGTTATGATTACTCCTTTAGTAGTTTTGGTCCATTTATCGGTAGCACACACGAGTTAAATTTAACCTACTCTTTTAATAATTAAAAAACATATTTTGCATGGTGTTTTTACACGATAGCAATTTTTACTAATAACTTTCAATTGTCTTCATCCCTTTTTACAAAAAAAAATGAAATCATGGAATGTATTTTGAGAAATACTCACTTTGTTTCAAAGATTTCATAATTCGTGCTGCTGTTTTCAGTACGTTGCCTAAAGGGCAATAAACATTAAATTCTATGAAAAATATTTTAATTGCGTTTTCAATAATCCTCCTTTCAAGTATTTCAGCCTGGTCGCAGGGAGGTGTGACCCTTTTAATTGGTGATGGTGTAGGCGATACCGGAAACGAGGTCTGCATCGACTTCTCCGTGCGTGATTTTACAGCTATTTCTGCGATGGACTCTGTCATTTTCTTTTGGGATCCCAGCGAGCTCACTTTTAATCAGGCTCAAAATTTTAATTTAATGGGGCTCGATGCGACCAACTTTACGCTTGACAATGCTGCGGGTACACTAATGCTCAGCTGGACGCACAATGAATGTGTTGACAATGTTGGTGTGCCGGGGACTGGTATAACCATAGAGGACGGTACGGTCATTTTTCAGTTGTGTTTTACGACGCTGGGCGCCTTTGGAAATGTGGCTGATATTAATATCATGGCTGATCCCATTACGGTGGAGCGGGATTCCAACTGTAAAGGCATTGCTTCTTTTAGGAACACCGGGCATATTTATACCGGGGTGACGCCTGTTGTGTTTTCAATGGAGGATATATCTGGTAATACCGGTGATTTGGTGTGTGCTAAGGTAAGTGTAAGTGGATTTGAAGATATGGCTTCCGGCCAGTTTACGCTTGTTTGGGACGAAACCATTGCGGAGTTTGAAAATGTGACACCCAATGATGGGGCTGGAGGAATAGATAACCTCGTGAGTAATAATTTTAATGGATCAACACCGGGTGTTTTGACAATGTCTTGGGCAAGTATTCCTAATCAACCTGTTACGGTGGCAGATGGCACTGAATTTTTTGAAGTTTGTTTTAGGTTGGTAGGGGAGTGTGAGATGAACACCCAATTGTTATTAGGTTTGGCACCGACTCAGTTGGAGTTTACCAATGAAACAGTTCCAGGGCAATTAATTCCTACTTTTTTTCAAGGAGGTTTGATTGAGGTAGGAAGTTGCGATCAAAACGGGCTTCAATTGTCAACTGATTGTGGCGGACCCTATAATTTAAACGACCAATTTTGTGTGCCAATTACAGTGGGAGATAATTTTCAGAATATTTCTGATATGGCTTTTTCCATGACTTGGAGTTCTTCTATTTTAGAGTTTCAGGGTGTTCAAAATATTAACGCCAGCATTATAGGCTTTGATAATGGAAGTTTTAATCTGTCGAGCACGGGTGTTGGTGTATTGGGTATTAACTGGGCAAGGATGCCGGGCGGCTTTCCCAATGAATCTTTAAATGCCGGAGAAGTATTATTTGAAGTTTGTTTCAAGGTAGTGGGATTGGGTGGTAATAGTCCGCTTAATTTTGTTCAAAATGGATCAAATGTTCAAGTAGCTGATGGGGATAATATTGGGATTAACCCAGATAACTGTGAAGTGATAGTCAATCAGCCGGATAAGGTAATTATGCAGTTGGGAACAGGAGAGGCCGCAACGGGAGATCAGTTTTGTATCCCGGTTAATATTAGTAATTTTCAAGACATTATAAGTTATCAGTTTCAGCTAAACTGGAATGCCGCTCTTTATGAATTTAGTGGCGTGTCAAATATCAATATTCCAGGGGTGACAGAAGCTGGGAATTTTGTGATAGGAGTGGACGCCCTTTTATTTGATTGGGATACCGTTGATCCTGTGAGCTTAGCAGATGGTTCTTCAATTTTTGAACTGTGTTTTACGCCCCTTTCCGGACCGGGTAATTGTGAGTCGATATTTATGGTAGAGGGGGGTATTCTGGTTCCTACGGCTGTTTCAAGTACCTCAAATGGAGAGAATATAGGGGTGGTGAGCACTCCAGGTGAATTGTGTACTTTATTTCCGGAAGGTTTTGGTTTGACGGTCAATGAAGTGGAAGGGGACTGGAATGGCAATACATGTGTGGGGCTTACCGTTGCCTCTTTTGATAATATTACCGATGCCACCTTTACGATTAATTGGGATATCGCTGCTTTGACTTATACCGGATTTAATGATCCTACGGCTTTAAGTGGCTTGCAAATTGATGAATCAAATATTGCGGTTGGGGCTATTACTGTAAGCTGGTCTGATGCGGCAGGTGTTGCCCTTGCAGATGCCACTGAAATTTTACAATTATGCTTCGATTTGGTTGGAGCGCCCAGAGATTGTTACCCAATATCAATTAATAATGGTGCGAATGCTCCTGTTGTTTCTACCTTGAATGGCCCGGGAAGTATCGTGATTGATAATGGAGAAATATGTATCAATGAGCATTTTTATATTACCAATACGGTCATTACACCAGTGAGCTGTTATGATGTTTGTGATGGTACAATTACCGTAGAAGTCTTATCCAGTCAGGGAACAACAGGTTTGAATTTTCAATGGAATGATCCTGAACAATTTCAACCCTATCAGGCAACTAACCTATGTGAAGGAGAGGTGTCTTTGACTATTTATGACAGTGGAAATCCAATGCACATGCAGGACTTTACTTTTACAGTCCCGATTTCTGATGCTTTACCTGAGGCAGATGCCGGTGCTGATGTGGAGTTGAATTGTGTCCCGCCGATTGTTGTATTTACCGGAACAGGCTCAGAAGGGGGGGTGTTTGCCTCTCAATGGGTTAAAATTCCTTCTGGAGAATTGGTTTCTCCTTCCGCAACAGCTCAGACGTTTGATCCCGGTTTGTATAAATATATTGTCACCAATACAGAGACGGGCTGTGCCGTTATGGATACTATGCAGGTCTTTCCGCCTGTTTATCCTGATGTAGATGCCGGTGAAGATGTATTGTATAATTGTCTGTCTGATACAGTTCAATTGGCTGGCGTGGAAACAGCCGGGGCTGCTATTACTTATCTATGGGAAGTAATTGACGGAACGTCAACCATTGTGCAGGGAGACGAAACTGTGATTAACCCAAGGGTGACTGGTCCCGGAGAGTTTACCTTAACGGTTACGAATTTACTAAACGGTTGCCTTAGTTTCGATAATGTATTTGTGAATGACTTTAGAGAATACCCGGATGCTACGGCGAATTTTGGGATGGAAACCATTCCTTTGGCCTGTGATACGACGGTCGCCCTTAATGCCGATTCCTCTATTATTGCCAATCCCGCGGTGGTTGTATATCAATGGTATGATATTTTGAATGAACCTATTGTTGGTAGTTCTACGGTGGCAGTAGGAGAAGTGGGAACTTATTATTTGGTGGCAACCAACCCGGTTAGTATGTGTGAGGCGACTGATACAATTAAGGTGATCCCCAATGCAGATTTTCCTCAAATTACAACCTTACAGGATACGTTATTAACCTGTGATAATGATGTCATTCAATTGGTGACAAGTATAGATGCCGGCGGGCAGGACTTTACGTTCTCCTGGAACGAATTGTCCGGTGGCCCACTTGTAGGAGGTACTGAAACCGATTTAAGCCCAATGGCAGATGCTCCGGGTATTTATCAGGTGGAAGCCATTAATACAGCGACAAATTGCCGGGCTACGGCGGAGATAACGATCGCAATTGATACAGTAGCCCCTGTTGCCTTTGCGGGAATTGATACCTTTATTACCTGTACAAATTTCATGGTGGAATTAAGTGCGGAAGGATCTACCCTGGCTAGTAATATTTCTTTTACATGGACTAATGAAGGGGGAGACGTTGTCAGTAATGACATGACCGCTACTGTAACGACACCAGGTATATATTGTGTGGAGGTGAAAAATACCACAACTGGTTGTTCTGCCACCGATTGTGTCAATGTAGAGGCCCGCAATATAAATCCTCAAATATTTATTACCACACCCAATCAGTCGTTTACCTGTTTGATTGATACACTCACATTAATGCCGGATTCCATTAGTCCTATGTTTGATGGTTATATATTTGAATGGACAATGCCCGGTGGTGCCGGAGAGATTATTGGGGGTACGGATGGACTTTCTATCATGACAGCGGTCGAAGGTATTTATCGACTAACTGTTTCTAATCCGGAAACCGGCTGTACCGGAGCCAATGAATTTGTGGTCAACACAGACATTACACTCCCTGTTGTAAATGCAGGGGATGATGCCAATATTACCTGTGCCAACGAAACAATTACTATTGGTGCGGAAACAACAGAAATGGGCGATGGAATAGAATACATCTGGACAAATATTGTCGATGGTGAATTGCCTGCTCCTAATAATGAGAAATTGGCAATGGTTTCAACGCCGGGTACTTATGAGTTGATGGTGACCAATACCAATTCGGGATGTGTTGCCAGAGATACCATCGAAGTCGGAGAGGATAAAGTAGCTCCAACTATTTCTGCTGAAGGGACTGATATGATTACCTGTGCGGTAGAATGTGTAGAAGTGTCAGTAACAGTAACCGATGTAGCTGCTTTTGATGTCAGTTGGCAGGGATTAAATGGAGAGGATGTTACGGATAGCACTTCCGCAACCGCAACCGTTTGTGCCGCTGGCATGTATGAAGTTTCAATTATGGATCAATCAAATGGTTGTGTATCCAAAGATACCGTGGAGGTGATGGAGAATGTTGAAAGGGATGAAATTATGCTGAATGATATTGATGACTTTAAATGTAGCGATGAGTTTGTTACTATCGATGCATCCGGTACCGGTCCTTTATCTGATTATTCTTCTATCGTGTGGACAACAGAAACGGGCTTTTCAATAACCCCTTCGACGGGGAGTTTAACGGTAAATGTCGGAGGCCCCGGTGAATATACTTTGTCGATCGTTCGGGCTGATAATGGGTGTGAATCTACCGCATTAATATCCGTTAATGATGATATGGAACCTCCTATTGCCAATGCAGGAATGGATATTGAGGTAGAGTGTGGTATTCCCGGTGTGTTAAACGGTGGAAACTCTTCTGTTGGTCCTGACTATAGTTACGAATGGACAGTTGTGTCCGGCGGAACTCTTAGTGGTGATTTGACAGGCTTAATGCCTGAAGCATCAGGTGATGGTACTTATCAACTTTTGGTGACCAATACGGCAAATGGTTGTACTGCAACGAGTGAGGTGAGTTCTATCTTGGTTTATCCAGACGGTGCAGCGACTATGGATGATGTGACGATTTGTGGAGACTCCTTGGAGATTTCTGCTAATTTACCGATGGGAACGACTGGAGAATGGACGGTAGGCGGTTTTGTTCAATTGGCTTCAGCTTCCAGTAATGTGACCATTGCTACCGCCTTGGGTGATGCTGCGAATAGATTTATATGGACACTTTCCATTGATGGATGTCCGGATTACAGTAGCGATACTTTAATAGTCTTTAGCGAAGGCAATCCTATTGCCAATAATGATTTGCTTACATTGGAGGAAGGAGAGCAGACTGGGTCTGTTAATATTGTAGCCAATGATATTCTCTCCAATCCGAATAATTGGGAAATAACAATTTTGACCCAGCCGGATATAGGTGTAATTGATAGTTTGGTAAATGGAGTTATTTACTATTCGGTGGGCGTCGGCGTTTCGGGTGAAACGGAGTTTGATTATATGATTTGTAGCTTGGATTGCCCCGATCAATGTGATGAAGCCACCGTTTTGGTTACGATTCCCGCAAGTAATGAAGATATAGATACACCTAATACGATTACGCCTAACGGAGATGGCATCAATGATATTTTTGTTATTGATCAAATAGCGAATAACCCTGCGGATAAATTCCCGGACAACGAATTAATTGTATTCAATAGATGGGGAGATATCGTCTATCAGGCAAAACCCTATGCCAATGACTGGAATGGAACCAATCAGAGTGGGCAGGATTTACCGGAAGGAACCTATTATTATCTATTGAGGTTGAATATTTCTGAAGGGGATATTTTACGGGGAGATATTACAATTGTGAAGTAGGTGAGTTGATTTTTTTAAGTTTGCACAAAAACGCTCAGTCTTGATTTTTTCGAGGTTGAGCGTTTTGTCTTTATTTTATACAATAAAGGATTTAATGCCTTCGTTTTCATTGGCAGTAATAGCATCAACAACTTATCTTCTCTTTAGGGGAAAGTCTTCCTCTTTCTTAAAAATACTGCGTTATCTTTGCGGTGCACCCAACATTTTTTAGCATAATTTAAATTTTCAAATGAAGAAATTATACTTTTCTTTTATATTTTTATTTGTATTGCAATTGGTCGATATTAACGGGCAAATTAACGTGAGCCTGACCGTTGAATCAGCAAATACCGGGACCACTTGTGACGATTTGTTCTCAGGACCGGATATTGTCTGGTCGGTGGATGTTGACAACGAGGGAGCGACTTATTATCCTTTGACGGGGAGTTGTTTTACGGCATTACCCAATGTCCAGTATTTGCAGTCTTATGCCTGCCCGGGTTTAATTCCCGCTACGGTAAATGTTTGTTTTACTGTTTTTGAAAATGACCCCATATTCAATGCTTGTGATATTGTGCCTTCCTGTGAGGAAACAATCTGTCAGGATTTTGTGATCCCGGCTATTGGCGAGTCCCTTAATTATACCCTTGCTTTACCTGCCGGTGGTGGTTCTTCTGGTGAGCTAAGTTTTACCCTTGACAATAATTCTCTTGTTCCTATTATTGACAACGATTTGATTTGCGATGCAGTTGATTTGGGAACAATCTCCTACGGAGGAACTCTGGGGGATGCAACGACAAGTGCCTATTATAATCATTGTGCGACTAATACGGGAGATGAAGACCCAACCGTTGATAATTCTTTTGATAATCAGGTTGGGGTGTGGTTTCAGTTTTCTACAGGTGCCAATCCTTCCGGAGAAATATTAATACACGGATTTAGTGATCCCGGTAATTTAGGTGATCCAATTGATATTGAGATCGCAGTTTATGAATCAACAACCGGAGATTGTACGGGTAATATGATCTTTTTAAATAGTGGGTTTAATAATGGGGCGTTGGATATTACTGTGCCAATTATTTGTCCATCGCCCAATAATACTTATTTTATATTAGTAGATGGAGCGACGACATTGGATCCCGATAATTTATTGGGTGTTTTTGGTTTAGAGTTGATGGATGTAGGGGTTATCGAAGGAGGGGATTTGCGTTGTGATTACGTGGATTTAGGAATCGTTCCCGAAGGTGGGAGCGTGGAGACTGCCGAGTGGTATTCAAATTTTTGTTCCACTGATGTACAGGATCCATATCTACCGACATTTATCAGTCAACACTCCGTTTGGTTTGGTTTTACCGCCCCTCCATCCGGTCATGTATTGATTGAAGGGGTGACGGATACTTTGGTCGATTCCATTGGTCTCCAAATAGCCCTTTATCGGTCTTTCAATAATATGTGTAATGGTCCTTTTATCCATGTTGCCAGTGAATATTCCATTGATGAGCTGGATCAATCGCTGGAAGCAACCTGCTTGTACCCCGATAAGCCGTATTTTATATTGGTGGATGGGACAGGTTTTAATTCAAAGGGTATTTTTAAAATAAAAGTAAGTGATGCAGGGGATATTACTCCAAGGACGACCATTGATACCGTATTATGTGCGGGTGAAGTCATGGAAATTGGTTCGAGTGATTATACCGAAAGTGGGACTTATGCCGATTCCATTCATTTGTTTCGAGCTTGTGATAGCATCGTTTTTTCTACCATTACTTTTTTAGATCCTATTGAGATCACCTTTGAAGACGTATTTCCTGCTTTGGGAGAAACCAATACAGGAAGGGCAAACTTGTCTGTGACTGGAGGAACGGGCAACTATACTTTTCAATGGTGTGATGGTCAAACGTCCACGTCTGTTAGTGATTTGCTGGGGGGGACCAGCTGTTGTGTGACTGTTACCGATGATAAAGGTTGTTCTGCTGAAGCCTGTTTGGATGTTATGTTTATAACTGGTGTCGCAGGTGTTTTTGAGAATGACACACTTTTGTGCTTTGGGGATCAAACCGGGGAGTTGAGCTTCTCTGCCAGTAATGGGCAATTGCCTTATCAGTACGAATGGAGTAATGCCGACCAGTCCTTTACCGGGCAGGGAGAAATTATAACCGATAATGAAAATGTGACCGTAGGTGGGAACTTGCCGGCAGGATCTTATTCCGTAACCCTGACTGATGCCTTCTCCGCCGATACTTTATTGATTGAAGTAGTTGAGCCTACGGAATTGTCTATTAATTTAATTCAAAAAGAAGATTTAATTTGTTTTGAGCAATGTGAAGGTATGATTGATATTGAGGTGACTGGCGGAACAGGGAGTTACGGGATTGCCTGGTCTTCCGGACAAAACACGGAAGATATTGACCATTTGTGTGCTGATACTTATA
Source organism: uncultured Saprospiraceae bacterium (assembly GCA_964571475.1). GTDB lineage: Bacteria > Bacteroidota > Bacteroidia > Chitinophagales > Saprospiraceae > JALVDO01. The sequence continues at coordinate 20,307 of CAZNCI010000009.1, forward strand.
TGGTTAGCATCACTGATGAAAATGGATGCTTAGCCGTTGCAACTTTTGATATTGAGCAGCCATTACCATTTACTGCAATAGCAGATGTGCAGGAGGTTTCCTGTTTTGAAGGCATGGATGGAGCGATTTCTCTTTCGTTTGAGAATGGTGAACCGGCATCTTATTTGTGGAACACCTCTGCAACCTCCCCGGCTTTAAATAATTTGCAAGAGGGTTTTTATTCAGTTGTTGTAACGAGTACCCTTGGTTGTGAATCCTTCGTGGAGGCAGAGGTTAAAGCACCGGGCGCTCCCTTGGAAGTAGCCTTGGACATAGTGGACGAGGTAAGCTGTTTTGGCGCATTGGATGCGCGTATTCAAGCTAATGTTTCAGGCCCGGGGCAGTCTGTTGTTTACGACTGGAATACGGGAGAGAGTGATCCCATAATAAGTAATAAGGGTGTGGGGACTTATGGGGTGACAGTCATGAATGAAAATGGGTGCGAAGCCAGTTCTGAAGTAATTGTTGGACAACCGGATGCTCTTTTTATGGAATTGACACCTAAGGACATAACCTGCCTTGACCCAAGTGATGGAGGAAGTATTCGGGTCGATACAATATACGGAGGACGACCGCCTTATTCACTCATGATCGACGAGCAGGTAGTCATTAGTGCAGCCGTTGTTAATGGTTTGTCAGAAGGTAATTATTTGGCAGAATTGGAAGATGCTTCCGGCTGTAAAATAAGCGAGGAGGTTGCCGTATTAGGTCCGCCTGAATTATTGGTGGATTTAGGAGAGGACATAACGATACATTTGGGAGATGAAACAGAAATTCAAGCCATTTACAATAGTGGTAATGTACAATTGACATGGGCACCAATTGATACAATAGAGACGGATGTATTTGACGTTTCGCCCATTATTTCGACCCTTTACAGTGTCATTGCATTTGATACACTAACAAAATGTACCGCAACGGATGAGGTATTTGTCTGGGTGGATAAAAGGAGGGATGTTTTTGTGCCAAACGTATTTTCTCCCAACGATGATGGACGAAATGATATTTTTTATCCCTTTGGAGGGAAAGATGTTATGGAAATAGCTTCTTTTCAAATATTTGCCAGAAATGGCATGTTGGTGTATAGCCGTTCACATTTCCTTCCTAACGATCCCAATCAGGGGTGGGATGGTCAGGTAAACGGAAAATTAATGAATACCGGGGTCTTTGTTTACCAAATGGAAGTCGTATTTAAAGATGGGGTATCAGATATTTTTGCAGGAGATGTCGTATTGATGAAATAATAAGAAATTAACACTTATCTTAGCGCTGAAATGGATCAGTCGCATAGCATATATTTTTATTTATTGATGACCATCATGGCTATCACCGTTTTGATTAGTTTGACGGTGGGCAGCTTGTTTTTTTTGAAAAGCACGGGGTCGAAGCGGGGCAATAACTTTTTTGGGTTATTGCAGATAGCTTTTGGACTAACGCTCTTTCATAATATCCTGATGTTGTGGGGTGTTTTTGATGCTTATCCACAATGGAAATTTTTACCTGTTTATTTTACACTTACCTTTCCTGTTTTTACTTTTTATTATGTAAAATGTACGTTGTATCCACAGTATAGATTAAAATGGTCTGATTTTAAGCACTTTTTATTGCCAATTAGCCAATTGATATTTTTTGTCTTATATTTTATTAGGCCAGTTGCGGACAAAATCAATGGAGGGCGAAGTTTTTACAATCCATTCTTTGGTGCATTTGAACAGACTATTTACATCCTTAGTTTTTTAGGCTATTTGTATTTTGCAGATAGATATATTAGGCATCGAAAAAGTCATATTTCCCAGCCAATTGTTCAGAAGCAGATATGGTATTTAAAAAAGTTTGTTAAGGTATTATTGTATTTGTTTTTGGTCCATTTGGGCTTTATTGTTATCGACTATGCCGGCTATGAGATTTTTAACATCAATTTGCAGAGCTCTAAGCCATTTGCAGGCATGGGGGCAATGTCATTTACCGCAATGGTGATTTGGTTGAATATATATGGCTTTCAGGTGCTGATTTGGGGAAGGCGAATTTTTCCTAAACAAAGGATAAAGCGCTATTGAGGAAAAGACCTGTTAAGTTATCGCTCCATAAGATAACAAAAGATGTCACCTTATACACCCCACTCCCCACTGAAGTCTGCCCACTGCCAACTGAAGACTGCCAACTAACCATAAGATAACACCTTTTGCTCTTCTCTTTTTCCCTCCCCAAAAAGATGTCACCTTATGCCCACTGAAGACTGCCAACTGAAGACTGAAGACTGCTCACTGAAGACTGCCCACTGAAGACTGCCAACTGAAGACTGCCAACTGCCCACTGAAGCCTGCCAACTGAAGACTGAAGACTGCCAACTGAAGCCTGCCAACTAAACTATTTCTTTTTCTTCTTTTTATAATCTCCGCGTTTCCACGAGTCGTAGAATTTTTTCCAAGCTAAGGGATTAAATATATTCATTGGAGGAGTTTGACCAATATAATAAGTTCTTGCGGCCTGTTGTCTGAGGTGATAACTTGCATTTTCAATACCATCAGATGGTACTTCATTTCGCATCATGGCCAACCGATCATTGGCAAGATTTTCTGCGGCATTTTGTTGTAATCTATGCGTCACATCCATGGCGAGAAATTCCAATTTGAAATGGTCTCGGTTCGGCCAGGGGAAGACGACAGCAGTTGGAAGGTTAATCGTATCGGTCGTCAATAATTGAACAAAAGAGTAGTGGTTGTCTTTTAAATCTGCAGGAATGGTGTATTCTGCTTTTTTGTAACCAACGGCGGAGAAAACGATCACGTCTCCTTTTCGGGTAACCAGAGAAAAGAAACCATCAAAATTAGTATAGGTACCTCGTCCTTCCCCTTTGACTAAAATATTAACATAGGGAATGGGAATTAAGGCATCATTCGTACCATCTAATACCATCCCTGAAAACTGAACCAAGGTAGAATCGGTACTGCTTTGAGCATTTAAATGAATATTAAAAAATAAAATAGCCATTAGCCCAATAAAAATATTTTTGAAATTCATAGTTCTTTTTTCCATTCTCAAATTATTAATAGCGAGATTGTACCTTATTTTCAAGGACATTCCTATATAAGACCACTAAATTAGTCAAATGGTTTGATAGAGGTGTCATTTTAATGAAATTTTAAGAAAAAAAAGGCAAGCTGATTACTTAATAGTCGATCAGCTTGCCTTTTTATCAATTAAAAATGGGGGTTGGTCTTATGGTTTTGCAACGAGTGCCTCCTTCGATATATAAAAAATGAGCGATTGATTAACGACGATGTTGGCTCTCGTTAAATGGTTCCATTTCATAATATCTTCGATACTACACTCAAATAATAAAGCTAAATTGTTGATATTATCTCCAACCACAGCTGTATAGGAAATCATGGTTAAGCCCTGATCCGGTGCTATATTTGTGTTGCGTGGGATATATCTTAGCCAGAAGTCAGTAGCAGCAACTGCCGGAATGACCAAGTAATTCCCTTTTACATTGGTGGGGATGATATTATTGCGGTAAGATGGATTCAATTTTCTTAATACTTTTAAATCAACATTACACGTTTTGGAAATAGCTCTCAGATTTAATCTTGAATAAACGGTAAATACCTTAGTATCTTGCATTTCATAGGAAGGGTATTTGGGAGCTAATCCATGTTTTTGGAAATTTTGTGCCAAATAGGCCGCCGCAATATAGGCAGGAACATACTTTCTTGATTCACTGGAGAGGTAAGGCCTGATTTCCCAATAATCATCACAATCAGCCCGTCTAATAGCTTTCCTTACGCGACCTGCTCCACTGTTGTAGGCTGCCAATACTAACGGCCAGTCCCCTAGTTTTTCATAAAGATAAGCTAATAATTTAACTGCGGCTTCGGTTGATTTATAAGGATCCATCCGCTCATCCACGTCACCGTTGATCTTTAATCCGAAATGACGGGCAGTAATGGGGACAAATTGCCACAAACCAGCAGCTCCTGCATGAGAATGGACATCCGGGCGCAGGGTGGATTCAACCATTGGAAGGTATTTTAATTCCTGAGGAAGTCCGTAAATATTTAAAAAGTGCTCGAAAATTGGAAAATAAAGGCTGGAACGCCCTAGCATTGCCTGGGCGTCAATATAACCCGGTTTGAGGTAACGCTTGATATATTTGCGTACCTCGCCAGTGCTTTTTACCTCAAAAGGAATTTTAAGATTGGCTAAGCCCTGATCTATTAATGCGTCAATATTACCTTCTTCCATAAAGGAAGTAGTCATAGGATTTTTTTCTTCAAAAGTACTAGCTTCAGCAATAGTGGTAAATAACACCATTACCGAGACAAGTAATGTACATGGGAGTCTCATCTTATTCTTTTTTTGCATAACAATAAATCGACACAAAACGCAGTCTTTCGACTGAGGGATTGTTCTGTATTAATTCATTATTATAGATTGTCAAACGTTAAAATTCGCACGAAATGGGGATTGTGCAAATTTTAATTGGGTGGACTACATAATTAACGATTCTTTGTACATCAATGTTGTCAACCTCTCAAAACGTGCGCAAAGGTATGGTCAAAGTGTCTGTTTGTCAATATATATTGAAAAATGTTATCAACATTTTATTTTCAGGCGAACAGTTTAATATTTTTTTATTTCTACTTTTTTAGTCAAAAGTATTGTTATTTGGCTATGTATGGATATTTTTAAAAATTAAATTTCGTATTTATAATGTTTGTATATGATTTCTTCTAAGTGTTAAAGTTTTGTAAATTAGGGTGTTAATTACTTGTTAACGGCTGAATATGGGAGATAAACAGCCAATTTTGGGTGATTACTTGAAAAATTGAATACTTTTGTCCTTCATTCTTAGAGCATGTTGGGAGTGCCTTCGTATTGAAAATTAGCAGTTTAAGGTTTTGGCTAAGAGAAAATAGAGGTGTTTACCGGGGTAAATGGCTATATTTTCTCGACGCCAGGCCCGCCTGGCACCGGACAGGTTCTTAAAATGTTGGTTTTCAAAGAAGTAAGCTCCAAACAAGCTCTTAACGTCTTATTCACTCAATGTATAATTATTGAAAATGAAAATTGGAGCGCAAATTCCCGAATTCCCCTTGAAAGATCGAAATGGAACCAGTATTTCCAGTCATTCGTTTATTGGAAAGAAAAAGGTGGTTGTTTATTTCTACCCAAAGGATGAAACTAAAGTTTGTACCGCTCAGGCTTGCGCTTTCAGAGATAGCTTTCAGGATTTTCTCGATTTGGGCTGTGAAGTAATCGGGATTAGTTCAGATTCGGATGAGCGTCATCAGCAATTTATGTCTCGCCACAAATTGCCATTTATTTTGGTAAGTGATCCTCAAAAAGAAATTAGGAAATTATTTGGGGTGCCTAAGGACGTCTTTGGTTTGCTTCCCGGTAGATATACCTACATTTTTAATCGGGATGGCATATTGATTAAAATTTTTCATGCTGCTTTTAATGCTAATGCGCATATTACTACTGCATTAGATGTGTTGTCAAATTAAAAAATTGAATTGCAGGAGTATTTTTGTTAATACATATTTTTTTTGTAATTTGAGTAGCTTCTTTTTCGTTATCAGTACTTATCTCAATGGTTATGTTTTTTTGACAGTATTATAAACTAAATAAAAATGAAAAGAATAATTACTCATTGCCTGATGCTTTTTTGTGTGCCTTTTATATTGAATGCGCAGGATACGCCTTCGACGGGGATTGTTAAGGGAGGATTGAATGTTTTTATTGATGGTTGCTGGAATTGTGACTTTGATAATTTTCGACGAGAAATTAATTATGTGAACTTTATGAGGAATCGGCAAGAGGCCGATGTTTTTGTGCTGGTGACAGGACAGGCTGTAGGCAGTGGGGGAGATAAGTTTACTTTGTATTTTGAAGGGCAGGAAATACCCTATGTGGGTATGAAGGATACCTTGTCGGTCGTTACTGCCAATGACGATACGGATCGAATTATTAGTGATAAACTGTTGGTTAGCTTTAGGAAAGGTATTATGCCTTATGTTTTGAAATCGGAAGTAGGGGACGATATTTCTTTTAGTTTTAACGGAAAACAAGATAGCGGAGTCGTCGATGAGGATAAAGCAGAGGTTGTTGACCCTTGGGATAGCTGGGTGTTTTCGGTGAGTGCAGGAGGTAATGCTAACGGCGAATCTACCTATAATGGTCTTAGCCTTAGAGGACGTTTTTCCGCTAGTAGGGTGACGGAGGAGAATAAATTTAATATTCGGGCTAACCTTAATTATAGAGAAAATAAATTTCATTTAATTGGATATGATTCATTAGGGCAGGAAATTAGCCGGGAGACATTTTCTTCTTTGCAACGTAGCCAATACGCAAGTATGAATTATGTTAAATCCCTAAATGGGCATTGGTCTGCTGCTCTAAAGGCAAATGCCAGCTCTAATACTTTTCAAAATCTTGACTTTAGTGGTTCTTTGAAAGCCGGTATTGAATATGATTATTTCCCTTATGAAGAATCTGACAGAAGGAGCTTGACGCTTGTTTATGAGGTAGGACCTAAATATAATAACTATGTGGATACCACCATATATAATAAGGCGACGGAGCTTTTGTGGCAACATTCCTTTTCTGTTGACTTGGGTCTAAAACAAAAATGGGGGAGTGTTTACCTTGGGTTGTCTTATTCCAGTTATTTGCATGACCTGAATTTATACAGTGTATCTTTTAACCCTGATATTGATTGGAATATCACAAAGGGATTGACATTTGGAGTGGGGGGCTATTTCTCTATTATTGGAGATCAGATTACCTTACCAAAGGATGAAGTTGATGTACCGACATTGTTACTGAGAAGTCGCATTGTGGCCACCAATTTTAGTTATTGGGGATACTTCAATATTCGTTATTCCTTTGGATCAAAATACAATAATGTAGTGAACCCCAGGTTTAATGGCGGTGGCGGTGGCGGCTATTTCTTCTTTTAACTTATTCCTAAAAAAGTAGTTTAGGCGACGCTATTCGATAATACTTAAACAAGGAAAGGTTTGATCTGTTGATGATTAAAAAATGAACTATGCGAATCTTTTTATTTGTAGCAATATTTTTAGTGATAAGTGTTGTGTCTTTTGCCCAGCCATTAATGAAAGGGGATGAGGCTCCTCCATTTTCAGCTATTTCATTAGATGGAGATAGCCTTGATTTGAAATATTTTGTTGGACAACGGGTTTTATTGGTTTTTTTCCGGTATGCAGGCTGTGTCGTTTGTAATTTTAGAGCCCACGAATTGATTGAGCAATATGATACCCTGCGAAGTCGGGGCATTCAGGTGATTGGCGTATTTGAATCCAGGGAAGATTTATTGAGGACCTACGTGGCAGATAGTGAAATTCCCTTTCCAATAATTTCTGATCATCAGTCCGTTTTATACAAAAAATACAGAGTAGAGAAATCTTACCAAAAAGTGTTAAAAGGATTGAGAAAAAAAACGACTAAACGGCAGGAGAAAGAAGGCGAAAGACTTTATAATGGCCGGAAATATAAACGAGATGGAGCTTTGAGCCGAATTCCCGCTGATTTTTTAATCGGTTCTGATGGTAAAATTGAAATAGCTTACTATGGAGCATATTTAGGCGATCATTTGCCTTTATCCCGATTGTTTGAGTAGCGTGTTGAGATGACACTGTGCCAAGGGGACAATGCTTTGATGTGACAATGCGGGTAGGGCCTTCTTCTTATTCGACATTCGTCAGGCTAGGCAGGTTTGGATAGAGGCGAGGAAAGGCAAAGCCTCACTGAGTACTGCCCACTGAAGACTGAGTACACTCCATAAGATAACACCTTTTGCTCTTCTCTCTCCCCTCCCTCAAAAGATGTCACCTTATGCCAACTGCAAACTGCCAACTGAGTACTGCCAACTGAGTACTGCCCACTGCCCACTGCAAACTGCAAACTGCCCACTGCCAACTGCCCACTGCCCACTGCCAACTGAAAAATTGCTCTTTTCAAGAAATTTCATTTAACAGGAATGTCCTAATAATAAGCTATTCAAATAAAAAAGCAGGAAAAAAATTGTCTTCTTGAAAATTGTTGCTAATTTTGTTCAAAATAAAAAATTATGGGAAAGAATAAATTTCAATTTGGCATTATTGTATTATTGATTATTGCCGCAGCACTATCAAGATTGATTCCTCATCCTGCAAATTTTGCACCCATTGGAGCGATGGCATTATTTGGGGCTGCTTATATTACCAATAGAGTATTGAGTATATTAGTTCCTATCATTGCCATGTGGCTAAGTGATATGGTATTGACCAATGTGGTTTATAGTCAATATTATGATGGATTCCAATGGTATGGTAATCTTTGGGTATATGCCGCCTTCCTTGGTATTGCCGTTATTGGTTTTGTTTTATTAAAAAAGGTGAACCTAACCAGCTTTTTAGGTGCAAGTGTGTTAGCCGCAATTGCTTTCTTTTTGATTACAAACTTTGGTACATGGATGTCCACGCCTTTATATCCTAAGACTGGTGTTGGATTAATAGCAGCTTATACGGCTGGTCTTCCTTTCTTCTTAAATACACTTTTGGGGAATTTGGTTTTTGGAGGATTAATGTTTGGTGTTTATAATGGCTTGTTTTCCAAGCAGGATTTGGCTTCAGCCTTCAGTAGGCAATAAGTGATTTCCAGTACTCAGTTTTCGGTCGTTAGTTCGCATTAATTTTGTTGTCTTTGACAACAAAATTAATGCATCGACTATCCACTACCCACTGAAGACTAAAGACTGCCAACTGCCAACTGAAGACTGCCAACTGCCCACTGAAGACTAAAGACTGCCCACTGCCGACTGAAGACTGCCAACTGAAGACTGCCAACTGAAGACTGCCCAC
>CAZNCI010000010.1:0-28933 GCA_964571475.1 uncultured Saprospiraceae bacterium
ATAGGCCCCGTAGTTCAAGGGATAGAATAGAAGTTTCCTAAACTTTAGATCCAGGTTCGAGTCCTGGCGGGGCTACAATTTTTTTAAAAAAATCCCCCATTGACTTGCACCTTTCAGCTACTTTTCCTTATATTTGTGCCAAACAAAACAACAATGAATCCTTTTCAGACAAAAAATTGGTGGTGGCTAAACTTATCTCTTCGGATGAGGTGACCTGCCATTCTTTGTCAAAAAATATAAGTAAAACGGCTTGTCGAACTCATTCGGCAAGCCGTTTTTAATTTAAAATTTATGAAAAAACAAAAAATTAATGCTCATTTTAAAAAAATGCTGGCTGATACCATTACACCCGTAGCGGCCTATATGAAGGTCCGGGATTTTTATTCTAATCCGGTATTATTGGAAAGTAATAATTTTCAGAGTGCGGAGGATTGCCATTCTTTTATAGGGCTGGATGCTTTATTCACTTTCGAGGTAAACGATGGTGAAATAAGTGTTTGTGGGCATAATCTCCAGACAGATACCACACCCATTACCGAAGAATATAACGTAGCTGTTGCCATGCAGGAATTTGTCAAAAATATTGTAGTTTCTTACGATGAACCTTATAAGGGAGTCAACGGACTGTTTGGACACACCAACTTTGATAGTGTTCAATACTTTGATAGCTTGAATTTTGATCCACAAAAGCGAAAAATGAAATTGCCCGATATGCGGTATTCTTTTTATCGTTATGTGATTGGTTTCAACCATTTTAAGGATGAAATTACGGTAATCGAAAATGTACCGGAGGGAGAATTGCCAAAAATTGATAAACTCATAGCAAGAATTAAAGCCGGTAAAATGCCACAATTTCACTTTGAATTAGAAGGCAGCGAAACTTCAAATATCACAGATGAAGCATTCCGGAAATTGGTGCGCGTCGGTAAACACCATTGCCAGATTGGAGATGTTTTTCAGATTGTACTCTCCCGCCAATATCAACAAAAATTCAGAGGGGATGACTTCAATGTTTATCGCATCCTCCGATCGGTGAATCCCTCCCCCTATTTGTATTATTTTGATTTTGGTGATTATCATATTTTTGGGTCTTCGCCCGAAACGCAAATGCAAATTCAAGATCGAATTGCCCGTGTAAATCCCATCGCCGGCACTTATCGACGGACGGGTGATGTAATTCAGGACCTGGAAAACACACAGCTACTCAAGGAGGATACCAAAGAAAATGCCGAACATATTATGTTGGTAGATTTAGCCAGAAATGACTTGGGGCGGCATACCCACGATATCGAAGTGAAGGAACTGAAACAAGTACAATTATTCAGCCACGTTATTCATCTGGTATCAAGAGTAGAGGGAAAAATAAATGAAGATACCAATCCTTTTCATATTTTTGCTGATACCTTTCCTGCTGGAACTCTTTCGGGTGCCCCCAAATACAAAGCACTCCAATTAATCGACCATTACGAAAATCAAAACAGAGGAATTTATGGTGGTGCACTGGGTTATATCGACCTTGACGGAAATATGAATCAGGCCATTGTTATCCGTTCTTTTTTTAGTCAGAATAAAATCCTATATTACCAGGCAGGAGCCGGTATTGTAGTGAATAGCAACGAGGAAAAAGAATTGCAGGAAGTAAAAAACAAACTAGGCGCATTGACAAAAGCATTGCACGAAGCCGCGTCCATTTAAAATAAAAAAATGAAAGTATTAATAATAGATAATTACGACTCATTCACCTATAATCTGGTGCAATATATTCAGGAAATCCTACATCAGAATGTAACGGTCATCCGAAATGATAAAATTACGATAGCTGGCGTTGATGACTACGAGGTAATCATACTATCTCCCGGACCGGGACTGCCCAAAGATGCAGGTATTATGCCGGAGTTAATCCAAAAATATGCCGGTAAAAAGCCCATTCTTGGTGTTTGTCTGGGGCATCAGGCGATAGGAGAAGCCTTTGGTGCTAAATTAAAAAATCTGGACAAAGTCTATCATGGGTTCGAAACGCCCATACAACTATTGGAAAACAAAAAAGGGCTGTTTAAAGGTTTACCCAAAGAGGTTAACGTAGGGCGATACCACTCCTGGGTGATTGATAATACCACCCTGTCGGATGTGCTGGAAATTACAGCAGAAGATGAAAAAGGTGAAATTATGGCATTAAAACACAAAGAGTACGACCTCTATGGTGTACAATTTCATCCAGAATCCATCATGACCAAAGAAGGAAAAAAAATGCTGCAAAACTTCTTCGAATCCATCGCCAATCGAATCGAAAAATGGGAAGTCAAAGCATAAACGCAAACTGTTAGTTTTGCAGCCAAGCCAAGTAGCCTGGCATAAACTGACAGTTTTCACCTATCACAAAACATAAAAACAAAACGCATGAAAAAAATACTAACAGAATTATACAACCACCGACAACTCACCCGAGAGGAAGCAAAAAACATCCTGTTGGAAATATCCCGTGGTCAGCACAATCCCATTCAGATTGCCAGTTTCATCACCGTCTTCTCCATGCGCCCCATAACAGTGGATGAAATACTGGGATTTAGGGAAGCCATGATAGAGATGGCAGTACCATTTGATGCAGGAGGGATGGATACTATAGATATTGTGGGAACGGGAGGTGATGGCAAAAACACCTTTAATATATCTACATTATCATCTGTTGTTGTAGCCGGTGCCGGGTATAAGGTAACCAAACACGGAAGTTATGGCGTCTCTTCATCGGTCGGTTCTTCTGACGTTTTAATGGCAATGGGCTATGAATTCACCAATGACCGGGATATTTTATTGAAGCAATTGGAAGATGCCAATATCTGTTTTTTACACGCCCCATTATTCCACCCTGCAATGAAGGAAGTCGTCCCCATTCGCAAACAATTAAAGACCAAAACCTTCTTTAATATGATGGGCCCATTAATCAACCCTGTACAGCCAAAGTACCAATTATTTGGGACGTACAGCATGGACTTGTCACGGCTTTATCAATACGTCATGGAAGCGACCGGGCGGAGATTTACCATCGTTTACGCCTTGGATGGCTACGATGAAATATCGCTGACCGGAGGAGGTTTTAAGTTAAGAATGAACGACGGAGAAGCACTCTTATACCCTAAGGATTTGGGATTACAGCAATGTCTGGCTACTGATTTACACGGAGGAGATACCGCGGAGGAAGCAGCAGCCATATTTCAGGCAGTATTGCGAAATGAAGCACCGTCAGCACATCGGGAGGTGGTTTGTGCCAATGCCGGTATAGCCATTCATATCATCCATCCCGAAAAGTCATTATTGGATTGTATTGCTGAGGCAAAAGAAAGTATTGTTAGTAAACGGGCATTGAATACCTGGAAAAAAATTACAGCATGAGCATTTTAGATAAAATAATCGAAGCGGAAAAAGATTTGGTTACCCAAAATAAAAAAGAAATCGTTCGTTTTATCAGCGAAAGTCAATATATGGATCGAAGCGCCTTTTCATTGCGCAAAGCACTACTGGAAAGTCCAAATTTTGGAATTATTTCCGAGTTCAAACGACAATCGCCCTCCAAGGGGATTATTAATGCTCATTCCGATATAAAAGAGACAACGATGGGTTATGAAAAAAATGGTGCTGCTGCCCTCTCTATTCTGACCAATAAACAGTTTTTTGGTGGTGAAACAGCCGATGTACTAGCCACTCGTCCCAGTGTAAATATTCCCATTTTACGAAAGGAATTTATCGTTCATGAAATCCAAATAGAAGAGGCAAAAGCCATGGGTGCCGATGTGATCTTATTGATAGCAGCCTGCCTGTCGAAGCGGGAGGTGCACGCTTTCGCAAAAAGAGCAAAAGACCTCGGATTGGAAGTATTGATGGAGGTGCATTCCCGGGAAGAATTGGACAAAACATCCCCTTACCTGGACGTCATCGGCGTGAATAATCGCAATCTCAAGACTTTTACAGTTGACATCCAAAATTCTTTGGATTTATTTCCTTATATTTCCAATGATTTTGTAAAAATATCAGAGAGTGGAATTAGCCATGCCGATGCAATTGTAAAATTATGGAAGGCAGGCTTTAAAGGTTTTTTAGTTGGGGAGCAGTTTATGAAAACAGAAGCCCCTCCCCTCGCATTGAAGAGCCTGATTAATGAATTGTCTCTCTGAAAATTTTTCAGCGTGGACGCTAATATCATCATAAAAACAACCTGATGCCCACTAATGACGAAAAATATGAAGATTTGCTAGGAACTATTCCAACTAAAAAATGGCAGATAGGCTTATGGTTAGTCGTCTTAATGATTGCACTAATTGCAGCCTTTGTCTGGTGGCTGGATTATCGGTCTGCAGTGGAAGTTCCGCTTCAGATATTTGGCACTAATAAATCTTTAGAGATAAAGGCAAATCATACAGGAAAAGTTGGTGCATTATGGCTTAAAAATGGAGCAGAAGTAAAGCAGGGCGACCCATTAATTTCCTACGAAGCAGTAGCCAAAAAAGTAGATTTAGATCAGTTAGTAACCTATTTAAAAAGGAATAAAATAGAGCGTATTCCAAAAGGACAGTATGGTGAATTGAGCTCGTCCGTTGGCGAATTGCAGTCGATAATGGACCAGCTGGAAATTATCAAAACAAGTGGAACAGAACAACAGGCGATTTGGATGGAACAATCCAGAGATAGTTTGACACAAATAATCCCTAATATTGAAAAAGAGATAAAACTCATCAAAAAGGAACTTGAAATAGCAGAGGGCAATTATAAGGAATATTTATCGCTCTATAAGGCTGGAGCTGCTAGCAAACTGGAAGTCAATGCCGCCAAAATAAGCTGGCTCCAATATCAACAAAAATTAGAAACAAAACTTCAGGAAAGCAAGCGTATAAAAGCCGGGTTATTATCACAAAAAGGAGCTATTATCCGATTATTAACCACAAAAAATGAAAAAATCGCCTTACTAGAATCTAGTATTCAAGCCCAAAAACAACAAATTCTTTCCGAAATTCAAGCTTGGCAAACAACCTATTTGTTAAAAGCACCACAAAAAGGCATTGTTCATTTTTTGCCCGACATCCAAAAAGGCAGTTATTTGCAAGCAGGTGATATGGTGGCAAAGTTACTCCTCCCAAGTGATAGTGCAATGTATCAAGCCAATGGTTTTTTACCCGCTAATCGTAGCGGAGAAGTCGAGATTGGCGATGAAGTTCTATTGCGTTTAAATGCTTATCCTTATCGGAAATTCGGACAAATCGAAGGACGGGTGGCTGCCATCGGAGAAGTGTTCTTCTCCCAAAATGGGGTTTCCGGTACCCCAATTATTGTTTCTTTAGAAAATGGCCTGACCTCTACTCAGGGCAGGCAGCTCGTTTACGTGGATGGTATGCCTGCTTTAGGGCGTATTCTGGTGAAATAAAACAACCTCACACAAACCGCCTAATCGCATGGAGAATTCGATCGGGAATGTGACCATTACACGCAGCCTGGTAATCGCCATAAGTACACGGGATTAGACGATGTCTTTTATTTTTTTCATTGGGTTTGACATCCATCTGAAGCCACCATCTTTCACTTTTGGAGCTTTTCCAAAAAGTGAAATTTTGGTGTTGCAATTGAACGACGTATTCCAGCATACCGGTAGTAGATACAGGAAAATCATTCTTTCGATGAAAAACTCCAAATAAAAAATACCAAATCATTTGAGCGATGGTTTCCGGAGTAGGATCATGATTTATAGTAGATTTTTGATAGCCAAATATACCGAAGGATCTCAGTTTGTCACTCATCCCGGCGTAACGACAAATCCGACAGGCTTCTTCGGAAGTAAAACCACTGGACGATGGTGCTTTTTGCGATGGCGCAGCAGCCTGTTTAATCCCGGAGATATTAAAACTAAAAAGATCGGCATCTCGTATAATTGGCTCTGTTAACTCCATATTGGCTTTGGCCTCCCCCTGTCTAAGCATTCCAAAGTGATGTTTTTTGAGCAAATCTAAAGCAAAGGGTGCAGAGTAATGCATTTGATGACCGATAATATCTAAGTGAAAAATATTTTCATGATATTGATAAAAAACATCATCGAGGTAGTAGGGAAATGTCGTTGCATCGGCGCTTGATATGCTAACAGATTTATCAATAATAGCAACATTAATAGCCTCCTTCAAAAATTTAAAAGACCGATATTGAGCCTTGAATAATGAAATGTCATCTCCCAATAAAACGGGAATAATATTGGCCTCTAATAATTCTTTCAGTAGAGGAATGACAAATGCAATTTCCTTTTTTTTAAAATTGCCTAAATCAACTATTGACAAGCCACTAAAGTGGTTGCTCATTTGATATAAATACTTCCTGGCTTCATCTGCCCCCGAAGCACCAATTCCTAAAATGGCGACCTTCGTATCAGTCATATTCAACGACTGCCCTACCTGAAAAAAACGAACGGAATGCCCAAGGTGAACCTCCTTCCAATCCTTTGAATATTGCTCAACCACCTTAGTAGGATTTAACCAATTTTGATGCATCCGTTTTGTTTTAATGATAATTTTCGCAAAGATAGGGGATTAAAATCTGAATTAAAATAAAAATTAGAATTAAAACTTATCTAGCCTGACGTAAGTCCGACCTGCCTAGCCTGACGTAAGACGGACAGGTGAAAATCAAAGTCAAAACCAATCTCCCCCTCCACCAACCCACGGTTTTCTCTCGCTACTTTTAAATTAAAACTTTAGCCTTTTAAATTTTAAATTAAAAGAAACCCAGCATCACCTGACAAAGCCGAACCTGCCAAGTCTGACGTAAGCCGGCTAGGCAGGTAAAAATGAAAAAACAATCAGAAGCATCGACTCAAAGGAGGAGGTGCGCAACCTTTGTTCGCAAAAAATGAAAGGGCATATTTATTGGAGATAAAATGCTGACAAATAAATATAACCACTTGATAACAATACTTTTTAATATTATTTATAAATCATATATGATTATTTTATTTTTGTGAGTTATGGTGAAGGAAATAAGGAACTTCAATATTTTTACCTTAATTACTTGTACCTATTAATAAATAACCTTAGCTTTGTCAAAAATAAACTGAGGACGCTTATGTGTTTTTGGGTTTATTATAATAAATAGATACTTTGAGAAAGCTATCAAAAGACATACCTTTTGAGGGGTCGGTATGTATCAGTGATACTAAGATATTATAAGAGGTTTGGCACTACACAAGTCAAGCCTTTTCGTATTTTATACTAATCCAAAAATGGGTAGGATTGAGTAGCTTTAATTTATTAACCATGAACCGTTTAATTAAAATTCAATTCCCTATGACAGTAACAAAACAATTATTTTTGACACTTTTTTTAAGTGTGTTTTTTATTTCCATTGCACATGATGCCTCTGCTCAAAAAAAAGGAGCAGCTTTACCAAAAAACATGTTGGAAGTTGGTCTTCATGGAGGTTATTTCTTTGTAGCAGGTGATGTCGCCCAAAATCCTGGTTATGCCGGAGGTTTCCATATTAGAAAAGCGACAGATTATATGTTTTCTTTGAGGCTTGATGGCCTGGCAGGAAAAGCTTCTGGCACCTCTAAAGGAGGATCTCGTGATTTTGACATGACTTACTTCGCTGGCACCTTTTTTGGCGTATTTAGTTTTAACGCATTTCGTTTTGACAAAAATGTGAAAAAGGTAAACTATTACGCCATGGTTGGTGGTGGAGCTAATTATTTTACTTCCACCTATTATAATGAAGAAAATCGCGGCACTTTAGATTACGAAATTGCTCCCCATGTAGCACTTGGAGGTGGTGTTTCTTTTCGAATCAGTCCTAAAATCAATATTGGCATAGAGCATCAGGCTTCTATGTTATTTGGGAAACGAGCCGATTTAATGGATGGATCAGAATTACAAGATGGTGTTCGTACGCCCTTTAGAGACGTATTGAACTACACCAATTTAAAGATCAACTTTAATATTGGAAATGCTTCTTCTCATTCAGAACCATTGTATTGGATTAATCCATTAGATAAGGTATTTGACGATATTGCAAGTGTTAAAAAACGCCAGGATGAATTATTATTAGACACCGATAATGATGGTATTATTGATGCCTTGGATCAAGAGCCGGATACGCCGGCAGATGCACCCGTTGATACTAAAGGACGTACTTTGGATAGTGATAAAGATGGTGTGCCAGATTATTTGGATAAAGAACCCTACTTTCCACCACGTGCAGGTGAAGAGGTAAATGAAGAGGGCGTAGTCATAAATCCTAATTCATCCAGAGGTGGTGTTTCTGAAGATAAAGTACAAGAAATGATCGATAGAGCCTTTGAACAAAGAGGAATCCCAACAAGTGGAGGTGGAACCTCTGGAGGTTCATACGCTGGTGGAGGTTCTGTGGCAGAGTGGTTTTTACCTATGATCCATTTTGGCACGGATAGCAAAACCATCAAGTATTCTGATTATGGAACTCTCGCTAGTATAGGCCAAATGATGAAGGGCAGTCCAAATGTTCGTTTGGTCGTAACTGGTTATACCGATCAAACGGGCGATGAAGCTTACAACGAAGCTTTGTCTTACGAAAGAGCAAAAGCCGTCGTTGACCACCTCGTTTCAAAACAAGGTATTGGTCGTGGACGATTAATTATCCAGTGGGCTGGAAGAACAGATGCCATTGTCCCTAAGACAGCATCTTATATGAATAGAAGAGTTCAATTTCGAACAGCCAAAGCAGATGACTATGAGATGGATCCACCATCCGGAGGATCTTCAGGCTACTAACGATAATTTACTAAGCAAAAAAGGATTGCCTGACATAGGCAATCCTTTTTTATTTAGTTACAATTTTGTACAAAAATAAGCTACGTAGTGCTTTTGTTTTATTTGTTGTATTTTTTCAAAAAAAAACCAAATAAAATTCCAAAATTCTTGATACTGTCCTCGTTAAACCTTATCTTTGCACGCATATTGCGCAGTGAACAACTGCAAAGCTTGAGAGGTTATTTATACTACACGTTAATTTTTAAAATTGTAATTAAATCAATTTTTTTTGTTTTGTTTAGATAGTACTACTGTTTCAGTATTATCTAAACAAAAAATGTGACAATAGACAAAGGGAAACCTTTAGAACAAATTATAATGACCTATGAATAAAATTATACTCCTTGCAATAGCCATAGGGCTAACTATTTTCTCTTGCTCCAAGAGTAAATTAACAGATCCACTCGATATTCGTTTAACGGAAAAATTGGAAAAAATTTCCCCTACTGGAAATACAGATTATTTTATATTACCGCAGTCGGATGATTTCTTAGCTATTCCCCATGATCCTCAGAATCCTATCACAGCAGCAAAAGTAGCATTAGGTAAAATGTTGTTTCACGAAACGGCGCTGGCTGGTGGAGCAATGCATGAGAGCGGAAAATATACCTACTCTTGTGCAACATGTCATATCGCAGCGAATGGCTTTATGCCTGGTCGTGGGCAAGGGATTGCCGATGGTGGAATGGGAATGGGAGATGACCGTTTCATGAATGACCATTATACGCCAGATGAAGTAGATGTACAGTCAGGTCGTGCATTGAGTTTGATCAATGTAGCTTATGTGACAAATTCCACATGGACTGGAAAATTTGGGGCTGGAGATGCCAATGTTGGAACAGAAGATGTCTGGGATGATTTTGAGGATACCGCAATTAATCATTTGGGGCTTTCTGGTATTGAAAGTCAATTAATTGAAGGGCAAACACTTCATCGTATGGTTGTTGACGAATACATGTTGGATGACCTAGGCTATAGAGCAATGTACGATGCCGCTTTTCCTGACATGCCTGAAGCAGAACGCTATGGAGCAATTCCTACCGCCTTCGCCGCTGCTGCTTATTTAAGAACAATTTTGGGTAATAAAGCGCCTTTTCAAGAATGGATGAAAGGTAATTATAATGCCATGACCGATATAGAAAAGGAAGGGGCATTATTATTCTATGGAAAAGCCGGCTGTTATAGATGCCATAAGGGAGCAGCATTGAGTTCTAATGAGTTTCATGCGGTCGGTGTGAAAGATATGTACGACTTAGAAGGTGCATTTAATACTTCAGTCGATGATCTCAGAAATTTTGGACGAGGTGGATTCACAAAAAAAGAGGAAGATTTATATAAATTTAAAGTTCCTTCTTTATATAATATGAAAGATTCTCCGTTTTATTTTCACGGCAGTAGCAAGCATACTTTATGGGGCGTTGTAGAGTATTTTAATGATGCCGTTGTTGAAAACCCTCGAATTGATGCGAAATATATGTCTCCATTCTTTCACCCATTGAATCTTAATGTAATTGAAATACAACAGTTGGTGGCATTTTTAAGCGATGGTTTAAGAGATCCACAATTATCGCGTTATGTACCGGAGTATGTGCTTTCTGGAAACTGCATCCCCAATAACGATCCCGTTTCTAAGGTAACAATGGGTTGTGATTGATCCTATTGGTTTGTAATAGGTGAAAAAAGTAAGTGTCTCTAGGAGATATTTACTTTTTTTATTTACCTTGTGGCAAAATTTTTGGACACCTTGGCTGATAATATTTTTCCTGATCCACAATTAATTAAAAAATGGCGATATGCTAAAGAAAATCGCCTCAAACAAAAAGGTAAGGTCTTTTGGATGACAGGGCTTTCTGGAGCAGGAAAGTCCACATTGGCAAATATCTTAGCCAGTAATCTATGGGAACGAGGCTTTTTTGTGGAAATATTAGATGGGGACAATCTTCGCTCCGGACTTTGTAGTGACTTAGATTTCAGTATGGAAGCAAGGGAGGAGAACATTAGAAGAGTAGCAGAAGTGGCAAAATTATTAGTGGCAAATGGAATTATCGTAATTGTATCCTTCATTAGCCCGACAAGAAAAATCAGAGCTTTAGCAAAAAAAATTATAGGTAAAAATGATTTTGTTGAAATTTATATAAATACATCCTTAGAAGTTTGTGAAGAACGAGATGTGAAAGGATTATACAAAAAGGCGAGAAAAGGAGAAATATCGGATTTTACTGGTATCCACTCGCCCTTTGAAGCGCCTGGTTACCCAGATATTGAAATTTCAACTGTTCAGGGAATGGCTCGAAATAGTGCTGTTTTATGGGAAAAAGCACTTAGCTATCTTTGAATGACTACCCTTTATCTTTGAGTAATTAGCATAGTTTTATACCAGCATTACTTTGGTATTGATGTGCTACTAAGTTAGCCTCTTATGAACAAACATTTAGTAGAGCTTGAATCCGAGGCAATCTTTATCCTTAGGGAAGTTGTTGCCAGTTTTGACAGACCTGTCCTGTTATTTTCAGGAGGTAAGGATTCTATTGTCTTGGCACATTTAGCCAAAAAAGCATTTTATCCGGCAAAAATTCCCTTTCCTTTTTTACATATTGATACGGGATATAATTTTCCCGAAACAATTGCTTTCAGAGATGATCTGGTACAAAAATTAGGCGTTAAGTTGTTAATCGGTTCTATTGAAGCAGCTCTATTTGAAGGATGGTTGCAAGAACCTATAGATAAATTTATTGGTAGAAATAGATTGCAAAGCGATGTGCTGAAACAAATGATTGTCGTTAATGCTATACAAGTCGCAATTGGGGGAGCACGCCGGGATGAAGATAAGGCGAGGGCCAAAGAACGAATTTTTTCTATTCGCTCTAAAGATGGTGGATGGAATCCTGAAAATCAATCACCGGAACTGTGGAGTATTTTTAATCCTAATTTACACGTAGGACAACACTTTCGGGTATTTCCTTTGAGTGACTGGACTGAAAGAGATATTTGGGATTATATTCTGGAAGAAAACATCAAAGTTCCTTCTTTGTACTTTGCACATAAACGTAAAGTAGTGGATTTGAATGGACAATTATTTCCCTATTTCCCTACCTTAGAAGGGGAACGAAAATCCAAAGTTTTTGAACAAACCGTAAGGTGTCGTACAATAGGGGATATGCCGACAACCGGAATGTGGAAATCTAATGCTGCTACCATACCTGACATTATTAAGGAGTTGGATGCAGCTAATATAACAGAACGTGGATTGAGGCTGGATGATAAAAATTCCGAATCAAGTATGGAAGATCGAAAAAAAGATGGTTATTTTTAACCTGATTACTATATGAATAAAAACCTAAAACTTTTTTCAAAGCGAATGTTGCGTTTTGTGACTATTGGTAGTGTTGACGACGGAAAAAGCACGCTAATCGGTCGATTACTGCACGATGCAAAAGCATTGATGAAGGATCAATATGATGCATTAAAAGCCATAGATTCAGATGCCGACGGATTCAATCTGGCTTTTGTTACGGACGGGCTAAAACGCGAGCGTGAATTAGGTATTACCATTGATGTCGCCTATCGGTATTTTTCATCTCCTAAGCGCAAATTTATTATTGCAGATGCTCCCGGACATTTGGAATATACAAAGAATATGGTAACGGCCTGCTCAAAGGCTGATGTGGCAGTTTTATTAATTGACGCCCGTTTTGGTTTATTGAATCAAACCAGACGGCATCTTTTTCTAGCCAGTTTACTTCAGGTTCGTCATGCGGCCATTTGTATTAATAAAATGGACTTGGTGAACTTCTCTGAGAAGCGATTTGAGGAAATCAAAGAAATTTGTTCACAATATGCCAGTAAGCTCCAAATAATAGATTTACAATTTTTCCCAACAGTCGCCACTGATGGAGATAATATCATTGATCGCAGTTCAAGAATGCCGTGGTATCAGGGAAGCAGCCTTTTATACTATTTGGAAAATGTTCATATCGAGGGAGATGAGAACAGAATCGATTGTCGATTTCCTATCCAATATGTATTGAATGACGTGGAGGCAAATGGACGAACCTACCTCGCCTATCTAGGACGTATAGCGAGTGGAATTTTCAAAAAAGGGGATGAGGTGATGATTTTACCAGATAAACAAAAAACAACGATTTTAAAAATTTATCACGGTGAAAATGAAATTAAAGAAGCACTTTCTTCTTATTCAATTCAATTATTACTAAGTAGTAACCCCGTCCTGAAGCGAGGAGATATGATTGTTCGTCCACATAATTCACCTCGAATAACAGATCATTTCGATTGCGTTCTTTTTTGGTTATCCGATCATAAATACGATGAGGCTAAGCAGTATTTTTTATTACACACCCATCGGCAGGTTATTGCTTCTATTGAGGAAATTTACCACAAAATAAATATCGACAGCCTCCATAGGGAATTTCCCCCTTTCACTATTTCAGTCAATGATGTCGTTAGGGTTTGTATCCATACAAATGAGCCATTATTTATTGATTCTTATCAAAAGAATAAAACGACTGGGAGTTTAATCCTTGTTGATATGACGTCCTTCGAAACAGTTGCCGCCGCAGTTGTCATCTAAGTGGATAACAACAGTGTCAGGTTTGAACTAATTAAATGGTTCCCCGGTTATCCAAATTTGTTTCTTTTTTGTTATTATTAGAAGTTTAATGGCTCTATTTCTTAATATTAAAGCTAGATCAGTAGATTTGCCCATTGATATTTTGCAAAATTCAGGAAAATGTGACAATTTGCCGACGGTATCTCGTCATTCTCTTTCAATTGAGCATATTTTATGATTTTGGCATAACCTTTGGATCTTATCACAAAGATTTTGTTGGTTGTTACCCTGGTACTCTATTTGTACACCCTGGGTGAATAAAATTCCAGTTTGCAATGTTTAAAGAAACAAATTTTTTTGTTGGTGTTATATTTTTATTGATTATTTTCATTAGCCCGTCTATAGTCTTTGGACATAATGATTGTATGCTAGACTTAGATAGCCCAATTATCACCTGTTCGGATAGTGATACAGCTTCTGTTGTGTTTTTTTGGGATCCTATTCCCGGCGCATCCAATTATTTGATAACTGTTACTTCGGGACAGGCTTTTTCTTTGACAGGAACTACTTTGACCATTGATGGACTTGCTCCGGGAGAGTTAGTTACTATCGAAGTACAGGCGGTGTCCGCTTCAGGTGAATTAAGCCCCGTCGTTGAAGCTTCCTGTAGTGCGCTCCTTTGTAAGACGGCAGATATTAATATTAGTGCAATAAGCACGATTTGTTTCCCCGATACTTCCGGGATGTTGACAAGTCTTGATGTTCAGGTGATTTCTAACTCAGGAGGAGTAGGACTATGGAGTGGCCCAGGTCTTGTCAATTCAACCCAGGGGATATTTGACCCCAACTTAGTTGGTCCAGGGGATTATACCGTTTTATATTCTTTCATTTCCGCTGGCTGTACAAATTTGGATTCAATAACAATTCGGGTGAGAGATGAAGGTTTTGCCAATTTTGACAGCCCGCTAGCTATATGCGTGACGGATACAGCACACATCACATTCACGGGGATTGCTCCTGAGGGATCAACTTTCAATTGGGACTTTGGGGCCGGACATGAAGTAAGTGTTAATCCCGATAATAGTGTAGATGCTTATTGGGATAACCCTAGCAGCCAATTTATCGGTTTAAATATAGACAATGACGGATGTGCCTCTAATTTGCATTTTGCCAATATTGATATTGATATGCCATTGGATACTCCGGATGTCGGCTGTAATCCGACCTTTAGTGATGTGGAATTTATTTGGGATCCCGTGGAGAATGCCAATACTTATGTTGTTAATGTGATTAACGGACCTTTAGGTATTCAGACTTCGGATACCAGTTATCTGCTGCCTAATCTAATTCCGGGACAAGAATTTGGAATTAGACTATTAGTCGTGAGTGATAATGCCTGCCCGGGAAATATTCAATTACCTGTTTGTTATACAACCTATTGCCCGGAGGTTGTCGATTTAGTGGAACCCATTGGTCCTTTTTGTTTTGATGCACTTGAGGTGCCCGATACGATACAGCTAGTGCAAAATTTACCCGATACCATCGGTTTTGCGAGTGGTGTTTGGCATGGAAACGGAATTATAGACAGTATCGCGGGAATTTTGGTGGTCGATCAGTCGATGGTGGGTATCAACGAAGTTTATATCGACTATGTAGAAGATGTTTGCAGCTTTTCGGATACCCTTGTTTTTGAGGTGATTAGTGATCTTGTTGCCGATTTTTCTTTGCCGGACTCTATTTGTATTGTGGATACGCTGACCGTTGAGTTTTCGGGTTCTGCTCCTTTGGATGCGGTCTATGAGTGGGATTTTGGAACGGATGCCACCGTTGACGGTACAGGGCAGGGTCCTTTTCAAGTCATTTGGGGAAGTGGCGGAGAAAAGGAAGTAAAAGTAAAAGTAAGTTATACGGGCTGTAATCCGGACTCTATGGTTCAAACTATTCAGGTAATGCCGCCCCCCACTCCCCCTGCAATAAGCTGTGTTTCCTCCCCTTCTGAAATATTATTTTCCTGGGCGACAATAGATGGTGCAATGGATAATTATCCGGTGACGGTTTTGCAGGGAGGCGCTGGAACTTCTCTTTCAGATACTTCAATTATATTTGACAATCTAAATCCATTTGACACCATTAGAATTCAGGTGGAAGCTCTTTCGCTTTATAATTGTGCGGATACGCTGTCTATATTAGAATGTGTCGCTGTTGAATGCCCTGATATTTCCATACAGGCGACACCTGTTGATCCAATCTGTTTTTCAATGGATACCACCCTGATGCTGGAAGCAATGGTGTCGGGCAATACCGGAGGGAATGGCTCTACTTATTGGGAAGGCGATGAAATTACAGATAGCGAAAATGGTGTCTTAACCATAACGAATGCAGCTGTTGGGCAGACGCTTGTTGCCTACGCAGTTTACGAGGAAGGTCCTTGTATATTTAGGGATACCTTAGAGATTGATATTCTCAAAAAGCCGATTGCCTCTTTTTCCATGCCAGATACTATTTGTATAACAGATGAAGCTTCAATTGTTTTTGATGGAGAAGTGGATGCCAATGCAACTTATAACTGGATATGGAATTTTGATGGAGGAGTCCCCGTTTCCGGAATGAATGACGGTCCCTATTCCATTAAATGGAATAACGAGGGGCTTCACACCGTAAGTTTAAAAATTGAAGGAAACTGCCATTCTACTCTATTCGAAAAGGATATTTTTGTGAGTAGTCCTTTATCTCCGTCTCCGGTTCTGACTAATTGTACAGCTGCCGTTGATTCCATTACCGTCTCTTGGCCAACAATCCCCGGCGCGACGTCCTATCATATTGAAATCTTAGAAGGTTTACCTTTTGTGATGACTTCTGATACATCTATTGTCATCAGTGGTTTGATGCCGGAGCAAACTGTTAATTTTTCTTTCTATCCAAACACTGGGGATGTCTGTGGTTATATCCCCTACGATTTCACCTGTCAAACATTACCTTGTCCTTCTTATTTGATTGAAGTACAGGAGATAGCTGATTATTGTTTTAATGGACAACTGGATACACTCCTTCCATCCATTCAAAGTAATACAGACTTATCAGTAGGTATTAGCAACTGGTCTGGAGCTAATCTTTTGGATATAAATACTGGATTATTTGAAATAAACGCCAATAGTACCTTACAAACAAATGAATTATTTTATACCTATACCGAAGGTTTTTGTACCTATAAAGACACACTATTATATAAGGTGAATCCTACTCCCATTGCATCTTTTACCGGAGTAGATTCCATTTGTTCTTCGGATAATACCTTCTATACCTTTACAGGAAATGCAAATATTAACGATACTTACAATTGGGTATTTCCCGGTGGAACTATTATTTCAGGAAGTGGAGCAGGCCCCTATGAAGTCGCATGGGATGCAAGTGGGAATTATGAGATTTCTCTCGTCGTCGAGAATGAAAATTGTACTTCTGATCCGTTTTTGTTTACACAAAATGTAGATGAACCCTTGCCGGAAATGCAGGTAGATTGTAGTGCAGGACTGGATTCTATTTGGGTTTCGTGGAATGATTATCCATTAGTGAATGGTTATTTTGTAGAAGAGGCGGGGGGACTTGCGTTCGTTTATTCATCTGACACTTCTATTGTGTTTAGTGGATTAGCAGAAGGACAAACTGTTAATGTATCAATTACACCCAATTTCGCATCAAAATGTGACTTGCCAACTGGACAGGCATCCTGTACAACTATTTCTTGTGGAGATGCTAATATTTCCTGGAGCGCTGCACCTATTTGTGAGGGAGAAGCGGATGCAGAAATACTCTTCAACTCCAATACGACCTGGACTTTCGATGTATTTTTTGAAGATGAAAACGGGAACACCTATGTTGCGGAAGATGTAACAGATGGTTTTACTTTTCCGCTTACAATTTTGGAGACATCAACATTTTCAGTCACCCAAATAATCAATCAAACGGTTACTTTGTGCCAACTTAATTTCCCAGAGGATATTACTTTAGAAGTACATTCAATTGCCGATGTGGGAACGGTAACAGAGGAAATAAGCCGGTGCGAGGGAATGCCGGAAAGCATAATTTTAATGGATCAAATTGACGGTTTTGTGCCCGGCGGAATATGGCAGGAAAGCTCTAGTGTATTATCGAATGGATTCGATGCAAACAATGGAACACTCCAAACGGAATTGGTTCAGCCCGGAAGTTATTCCTTCCTTTATCAGTTGGAGTCTCCGGCTCCCTGTCCGGCAGGAGCTGTGACTGTGGATGTGGTGATTCACCCCAAGCCGACGGTAAATGCAGGAGCTGATGTTCAATTAGGCTGTAATCTTTTGTCCGCTAATTTGGGAGATAATACGACTTCTCAGGGTTCGGATTTTATTTACTCCTGGACATCCGCTGGAGGAACTGATATTGCGGATCCTACTCAATTGTTCATTCAGGTAATGGATGACGATACTTATACACTTCATGTGGAAAATACTTCTACCGGCTGCCAGGCAGAAGATGAGGTGACTGTTACCTCTAATATAGATTTTCCTGAATTATTCCTTGGAATGGAACCTGTATCCTGTTTTGGGGAGGAGGATGGTTTCGTAAAGGTCGATTCTGTCAAAGGAGGTTTAAAACCCTATTCGTATTCTTTTGAGGGGGGCACTTTCTCCAATCAATTGGTTTATGGTCCTTTACCACAGGGAAATTATCAGGTGATTGTGAAAGACAACAATGGTTGTGAAACAACTGAAAATATCACCTTAACCGGAGGCAGTAATTGGCAATTAGAATTAGAGACCAACCTTTCTAATGACGAAAATGTAATTCAATTGGGAGAGCAACTAACACTTGAAGCATTGATAGGTCTTCCAGAGAGCCAGATTGATTCCATTTATTGGATTCCGGATACTTTAACGCATATTAGCAACTCGAAGGTCACGACGACTCCTTTCATCACTTCAACCTACCGGGTAATTGTCAGAGATGAGAATGGCTGTACTCAAGAAGATTTTGTGACAGTATATGTTGACAGAAAGCGGGATGTTTATATTCCAATGGCATTTTCACCTAATGATGATGGGGTGAACGATATTTTTATGATTTATGCGGGGGCAAAGGTGCGGAAAGTGAATCATCTTTTTATTTTTAACCGATGGGGTGAGCTGTTATTTAAACAGGCAAATTTTCAGGCAAATGACCCCAATTATGGATGGGATGGTCGATTAAATGGTCAGACATTAAATAATGGTGTTTTTATTTACTCCGCAGAAGTAGAAATGATTGATGGCGAAGTTGTTTTGCTAACCGGTGATATTACATTGATTCGATAATTATCATCTTGAGAGCCTTAATTTAACTTTCAATATAGGTCAGCATTGCCATAATTCCATCTAAAGTAAGATGGGGATTTTTTTCATCAAACAAAGCATCCAGACTATGTATTTGATTGGCAAGCCCACCCGTTGCAATGACCATATATGGGGCTTTTAACTCCTCCTTTAAGGTCTTCACAATATGGGTGACCAGCCCTGTGTAGCCATGATAAATACCACTTTGAATGGCTGTCGTTGTATTATGCCCTAGTGCAGATGCTGGGGGCGAAAATATGACTTCCGGAAGTTGAGCAGTTTTACTGGAAAGTGTTTTTATAGCCGTTATCAGACCGGGAACGATAGAAACCCCGATGATATTCCCCGTTTCGGTAAGAGTAGTGAAGGTAAGGGCTGTCCCAAAATCAACAATAATGCAATTCTTTTGATAGCCTAGGTGTGCGGCTAGTGCATTGGATACCAAATCTGTCCCAATCTCTAAAGGGTTGTGAATGCCTATGGGAAGTTTGGGATAAATTTGTGAATTAATCCAATGAACTTTCAATCCATAAATTAACCGAAACAACTGATCGATAACCTGATTTTTATCCGGGACTACACTTGAAATGATAACATTTTTTATTTCACCCAACTCAATATCATTCTCCAGGAATAAATCATTAAACCGAGACTCATAAAATGGTAAAGCCTCACCGCTGGAATGGGTTTGAATTCGCCATATATGTTGCCATATACCCTTACTAAAAATTCCGGTAACAATATTTGAGTTTCCAATGTCTATTGCAATATTCACGAGTCTTTATCTTTTTGAATTATAAATATCGGTCTTTTAATACTTGAACATGGTGTATTTGATGCCCGAGTATAATACAAGCTAAGGCACGAACGGAAATGGGGTTGTCACTGGCAGTTCCGACTCTTTTCCAGGTGATGTCCTCCATTTCACTGAAGAGGATAGCGGTAGATTTTCTAATGGCATTAAACTCCGTAATGAGGGAGGCTTTGGTTCGGTTCGCAGCATTTGAATAAAGGACAAATTCATCCTGATCAAACCCAGGTAATGCAATAGGGCAATTCCTTGCAATCCAAAGTGCTCGATAAGCCATCACCCGTTCTGTATCGTTGATGTGTAAAATAAGCTCTTTGATCGTCCACTTGCCGGGTTGATATTGATAATCCCATTTATCATCGGGGATACGCGCTAATAATTCGGTAAATGTCTTAGCCGAGTGCTCAAATTGTTCTAATAAATCGGTTTTAGGTACCCGGCTGACATAGGTTTCATAAAAAGGGGCATACTCTGCCTTAGAAGGAAAATGAATCATAAAAATCATTTTTTAAAATAACAATAAAAAAGGCTTCCAATACAAAATGCAGGAAGCCTCTTTTTTATTTATTCAAGATAAAAAATAGAATTATTTAGCGTCTGGATCTTTTTTAGCTGAATAATTAATAATCAACTGTCCATATCTACGTAATTCGGATTTAATATCCTGCACAATACCCATTGTCACCTTTCCGTCCACTCTCAAAGAAGAAGTGATACGTCCATGCTTTTTCTCAGGTATCTTCAGTTTATGCTTTTCTAAAAATAAAGGAATGTCCTCTACTTTGGAAAATTTATCTCCAAGTTGAATCCTCGGTTTCGTACCATAAACTGATTGATACTGCTCCATAGGTCGCCCAACATAGATATAATTCACCAAGGACTTCTCCTCTAATTTAGTCAACTGAGTAGCATAAGGTGTCTTAACATCGACCTTTAAGCTAGAATCCCTCATTACCGTTACCATCATAAAAAAGAATAGTAACATGAAAATGATATCGGGGAGCGAAGCAGTTGAAACTTCGGGAGAGGCAGCACCTCTCTTTTTTTTGAACATTGCCATGATTGTGTCAATTTAAATTAGGAATCAAAGAATAAAATAATGGTAGTTTTTGACGATTGCCATTAATTTTCCTCTCCAAATGCCGTCGGTTCTGCTTCGGATAATACCAAAGGGATTTCATCCTGAATAGCCTGCTTCTGAGCTCTAGTGAGTTCATCATCGTATGGCTGTCCATACTTCTTCATAGCTAAATCATCCCACAATTCATCATAGGCTCCTTTTAGCTCATTATACACTTTAAGATAGGTTGCATAACTCGTTCCCCTATCGTTTTTCAAAGAGATAATGGCACCATCAGGACTTTCCGCGAGGTCTTCCCTATGATTTGGATTAATAATGAATTCCTTAGCACGTTCTCTCAGATTCCGAACTTCAGTAGGCTCACCTCTCACCAATAATTGGTTTTGAGCATTCACCAATACTGAAAAAACGTTTCGCTTATTCAATTGAGTAATATCAGGCTTTTCATCAGACCAGGGAGGCAATAAAATACGAATCCCTTTATCTTCAGCAATAGTAGTTGTAACGAGGAAGAAGATAAGTAGCAAGAATGCAATATCGGCCATAGAGCCCGCATTCACTTCATTCTTCATCCTACTTTTTTTACCTTTTTTAAGCATGATAAATGTTATTTGAAAAAGTTATAAATTTCACCTAATGCAAATGTAACTGCATTCATAACTAACAATGCTACAGCGGTCATTATTCCCCCTACCATCACTTTAAAGTTGGTAGGTGAAATTGGAGTGCCACTACTCTTGGCAAATTTGTCAAGTGCATGTTGGATGGTTGGTGATACAGCTTCAGGATCTACGCTAGAGTAAGCAACAAACGCTATTATCGCTAAAATTCCAAAATAAATAAGCCCCTTCCTTGAACTTTTAAAGTTCTTCACTACATGGACGAGTCCAAATGCCACTAATGCAAAAACAGTAATCCTCAACAACCATAAGGTTAAAGATAATCCGGTATCGAACATCGTCGTCTCGTACAGCGCAGCCTTCTCCGCAGTCTTGGCTTCAACTTCCCCCTGTATAGCATTGAACTCCTCTACCCCACTGGAAATTCCAATAAAGATAGCGACAATAATAATCAGCCCAATAAGGAAAGAAATCTTCTGCCCATGTTTTAATAAAAAATTATACATATTATTTTAGATTTCTCTTATTATTTGAAAATATTGTTTTCTGCCATCAATTCTACCAATGTGATAGATGCTTCTTCCATCTTATTCACGATACCGTCAATCTTATTCACGATATAATTATAAAATATTTGAAGGATAATGGCAACGACCAAACCGAATACGGTTGTCAATAAGGCCACCTTAATACCTCCTGCAACAACAGATGGAGACAAATCTCCTACAGCTTCAATCTTGTCAAAGGCCTGAATCATACCGATTACTGTACCTAAGAATCCAAGCATCGGTGCAATGGCAATAAATAAGGAAATCCAAACAAGACCTCTTTCGAGCAGTCCCATTTCAACACCTCCGTATCCAATAATAGCTTTTTCTGCTACGTCCGGACCTTCTTTGGCAGCCTTCAAGCCTTCTAATAATACACTTGCCGTTGGACCAGGAGTAGATTTACAAACTTCTTGTGCTCCTTCTACATTGCCTGATTTCAGGTGATCCTCAATTTTTCCGAGGAGTTTGTCTGTATTAGTTGTAGCAATATTCAACGTAATGATACGCTCAATACAGAATGTAAGGCCTAAAATAAGACACACTAACACAAGAATCATGAAACGCCAGTCTCCATCAATGAAATACTTTTTCAAAATCTGGAAGCTGTCGCCTGTATCGGCTGTGCTACTATCTGCACTTGCCTGCTCTGTCTGATCCTGACTACCACTTGATGCAGTGGCTACTTGGGTTGAAAAAACTGCAAGGCCAATAACCAGCAGTAATGTAATTAACTTTCGCATAGTCAACTAGGTTTTTACGATTGTTTTAGTAAAAAAATAAATTAATTCAATTGTGAAATAAGAATACTTAGTATTAAATCAGACAATCATTCTGATGAAAAATGTAAACCTATCTTTTTTGTCTTGATATTAAGTGTTGGCTTAAAGCCAAAATCCTCTCAAAACATTGCGGAGAGGATGGGATTCGAACCCACGTCACGCTTTTGACGTGAATACGCTTTCCAGGCGTACCTCTTCAGCCACTCGAGCACCTCTCCTTGGACCTGAATTTTAGTTAACTTTTTTATGGTAAACTAAATGTCGCAGTCACAAAAATTGAAAAAAGATGTTTAAAAACAAAATTTTTGCAATTAATAATTCAAATATTTTTAGAATTAGGTCTAATTAATCCCATTTTGAGGGTATTTCCTAGTCTAAAAATGACTGAAGGAACACTGATTTTGCATTTTTTGTGGTCACATTCGCCACTTCTTCCAAAGGGATATTTTTGACTAAGGCTATCTTTTCTGCAATAATTGGAATATAAGAACTTTCATTTCTTTTTCCTCGATTGGGGGTTGGTGTGAGGTAAGGTGCATCTGTTTCTAAAACCATATTTTCGAGCGCAATATGCTCAATTGTATGATTTAATCCTCCATTTTTGAAAGTAACAACACCTCCTATCCCCAATTTGAACCCCAAAGCTACGATTTTTTCTGCCTGCTCTCTTGTTCCGGTAAAACAATGAAATATTCCTTTCAATGCCGGATTATTGATTTCCTCCAATAATTCGATAATGACATCCGTCGAATCCCGCGCATGGATGATTACCGGTAATTTGTACTCTAATGCCCATTCACATTGTAAACGAAAAGCTAATTTCTGCTGTTCAAAGAACGTCTTGTCCCAATATAGATCAATGCCAATCTCTCCAATAGCTGCAAAGCTGCGTTGTTCCAGCCATTTTCTGGCATGTGCCAGCTCCCGCTCGTAATCTGCATTAATGGAGCAGGGATGTACGCCCATCATTGCCCTTGTATGCTTGGGCCATGCTTCTTCCAATGCCAACATGGCAGCTGTCGTCTGACTGTCAACATGCGGCAAAAACATCATTTTTACATTACTGTCAATTGCTCTTTGCATCACCTCTTCCCGATCATTATCAAAGGCATTAAGGTATAAATGCGTATGCGTATCTATAAAGACCATTTGCTGTTAGATTATTTTTTTGTGCTTTTTGGTGTATCTGGCGTCAACTTCTTACATTAATTTTATGAATAAGTGTACTTTCGCACCAAAGGAAAGTTAATTATCAATGGCAAAGAAACAAAAATATTATGTAGTTTGGGAAGGAAACACGCCTGGAATTTACAACGACTGGACAAAATGTCAATTGCAAATCAAAGGTTACCCCAATGCTAAGTATAAATCTTTTAAGACGCTCCATGAAGCCCAAATTGCTTTTCAGGGGCATTTTCAAGATTTTTATGAAAAAAAAACACCCAAAGCAAGGCCTAATTTAGATTTGTATAAAGATGTCATCGTGTGGGATAGTATTTCCGTGGATGCGGCTTGTGCCGGTAATCCCGGTGTAATGGAGTACCAAGGGGTTGACACTAAAACAAAGGCACAAATCTTCCACAAAAAATTTGCCCTTGGTACCAACAATATTGGGGAATTCCTCGCCATCGTTCATGCCCTTGCCCTTTTACAACGAGCCAATAAGTCAACACCTATATATACAGACTCGCGTACAGCTATGGCCTGGGTGCGCAATAAAAAGGTAAAAACAAACCTTAAAAAGACCCCCGCTACTAAATTTTTACACCAATTAATCCAACGGGCAGAACTATGGCTCAAAACCAACACCTACTCGAATAAAATCATGAAATGGGATACCGATAATTGGGGAGAGATTCCAGCTGACTTTGGTCGAAAGTGATTATTTTGATTTTTTTTTGTAATTTAGCAAATCTATTTTACAAACCCAAAACTTAATACGTATGAAGTCTTTTTCTCTATTTATTACTTTATTATTTATTACTCAAGCAGGATTTACGCAAACGCAAGCCATTGATTATTTTGATTTTTTAAATCAACAACATAACGATGTCGTTCGGCAAAATTTGTTGTTTACTCAATATTCGGTACATAGTGATGATTATTTATTGGTTGAAAAGATGCGGCAGGATGTTATTTCCAAGATAAAATCGACTCGCTTAAATGTCAAAAAAAGAAAGGCATTTGAAGGAGGATTAAATATGCGGAACGAATTAGTGAAAGTTTTAGATATATATTTTGAATCCTTCAATCATGATTTTGATCAAATCTCTATTCTTAAAAAGAAAAGTAAAGATTCCTATGAGGCATTGGAGGCTTATTTTGAAGCAGAAGATGCTCTGGAAGAAAAATTATCAGCGGCAGCCAATAATTTTTTGGCAGCGCAAAAGGTTTATGCCCCGGAGCACCATATCAAATTATCCAGCGCCAACGAAAATAAAGTCATCCAACAAATTAATGCTGTAAATGATTATACCCGGGTCATTTATATGAAAGAGTTTCGGGTATCCATGGCAAACGCTTATTTTTTTGATGCGCTGGATAAGGAAGATGTAGAAAAAATGGATAAAAATCGACTGGCTTTGATTAAGGTTGCCAAGGAAGCATTCCAGCACTTATCTGAAATGCAGGCTTATAAAGAGGACGATCGATATTTGGAAGCTGCTAAAAAATTGGTAAAATTTTATCTAAATCTAGGAGAAAATGAATACATTGATTTAGTTGGCATTACTAATAAGTCAAAAGAAGTCGGCTTAAATCAAAGGGATGCAGACGCTTTCAACAAAATAATTCAGGAGTTTAACGAAAATTCTGGCAAATTGGTCGATAATTTCAATGAAACCATGAACTTTTTGTTGAGAAACAATGTACCCAAACCAGAGGAAGAGACGAAGAGACTTTAAGGGTAAGGAATGAGATATAAATAAATGTTCTTTCTTTACTCGATTATTTTGTTCTTAGTTTTTGCTTTAAAATTGGGAGCTTATCGAGATAAGTGACTGATTTTAAAGTGGAAAATATGGGCAAAAGAAACAGTTAAGAATGGATAGTTATTTTTAACTCATTCCTAAGCATCAAATGACTATAAATAACACACCTGTTAAGCCTGCTCTTTTTGATGGATTTTGAAACTGGCAGTGTTATGTGAAAATTAAAAAAATGGTATTATCAATCAATAATTTATCCAAACAATATGGTCATTTAAAGGCGGTAGATCAACTTTCCTTAACAATAGAGAAAGGCATGATTTTTGGCTTTTTAGGTCCCAACGGAAGTGGCAAAACAACGACACTCGGCATGGTGCTGGATATTATTCGACCAACATCGGGAACTTACGAATGGTTTGCGGGAAAATACGAACCTGATGAGGCTCGAAAACGAATAGGAACACTATTGGAGACCCCTAATTTTTTTCCATATATGAGTGCAGCCGACAACCTTAAAATTATCGCGCATATCCGTAAAGTCTCCAAGCCAGGAATTGAAGAGCATTTAGAAACAGTAGGGCTGTTAAGCCGGAAAGATTCCAAATTCAAAACCTACTCCCTTGGCATGAAGCAACGTTTGGCTATAGCCGCTGCTTTGGTTGGAGACCCGGAAGTACTTGTTTTTGACGAGCCGACAAACGGACTAGACCCTCAGGGCATCGCCGAAGTAAGGGATATTATCCAGCAAGTTGCAGATTCCGGCAAGTCCATTATTATGGCAAGTCACATCCTAAATGAGGTAGAGAAAATATGTTCACACGTTGCCATCATCAAACAAGGTAATTTACTGGCGACAGGCACGGTCGGCTCAATTATCAGCGATGAGGCGACAATTGAGGTAAGTGCTGATGATTTGGAAGCCTTAAGAAGGGTGTTTGAAGGAATTCCCGAACTCAGCAATATAGAAACTAAAGATAAGCTCTTAATCTTGAGCATTACTGCTGACTTTCCAGCTTCATCCTTGAATAAAATTGCAATGGACAAAGGCATTGTACTTTCTCATTTAAACAAAAAATCCAAAAGCCTGGAAGCGGAATTTTTGGAAATTACAGCTACAAAAACGAATTAAAAGATGTTCAATAAAGTAATCTATTTATTTCAATTAGAATGGCTAAAATGGAAGAATCATCGAGTGTTTTTGATTTTTGTGCTTTTTTATACCATTTTACTACCTGGTATTTTATTGGCAGGGAAAAACATACCGGATATTGACAACCCCGTACGAATTACCAACGATATTCTTTTTATGTTTCCGACGATATGGACTTTTATTGGTTATATCGGAAATTGGCTGGCCTTTTTCCTTTTGGGATATTTAGGGGTAGTAATGGTTACAACAGAATATCAAAACAAAACATTCCGACAGAGTATTATGTCCGGTATATCAAGAGCTGATTATTTGAGGGCAAAATTGATTTTTGCAGCCGGAATCTCCCTGATTGCCACCTTTTACATGATTTTGTGCGGTCTGATCATCGGCTTTTTAAATACGGATGTAGTAATTGCAAGTAAACTATGGGCACACGCTGCAATGTTTCCCCGCTTTTGGTTAATGTGTTTTGGCTATATGAGCTTTGGCATGCTGGTGGGCTTTTTAATTAAACGGACGGCCTTGAGCTTGATGTTGTATTTGGGATATATAGCCATGATAGAGCCTATATTAAGGTGGGGCTTTCACCGCAAATTTTTTAGCAATGAATCCATGCATTTTTATCCAATAAATTCAATTGAGGAATTAGTACAGCCTCCTTATGGTAATATCATCAGCGATTTTGCCGAAAAAGAAGGCTTTTCCTTTTACATCACCTACACACAGTCCGTTATTTTAGCTATCCTTTATATTGGAATATTTATTTTTCTTATGAAAAGAAGGGTAAATAAAAGTGATTTATAGCGAAACAGCTTCGCTTGTGCAAATTAAGTCCACTCTAAAAAATCATGAATACATTGGGGGCTGTCTTTCTCTTTTATAAAATTTTATTCAGTAACTTCCATATATCATCTAAAAAAGAAATAGGCGCCAGAGAGTCATCGGGATTTTCTCCCATTCTTACAATAACCATATCTTTGGAAGGAATGATACAAAGGTATTGCCCATTGGCACCAAGTCCACAATACATATCAGCAGGAGCACTGGGAATTAAGCTGCCCGGAAAGATCGTCTGTGAGGCAGGTAACATATAAGACGACTGTCCATTAAGCCACCATAGATAACCATAACTTTCATTGATAGTCTGGGAGGGTGTTTTTTGTTTGGTTAAAAATGTTTCATTGATGAGTCTTTCGTCTTTCCAAATACCATTATTTTGTATCAATAGCCCAAACCTGGCCATGGATCTCGCCGTACTGAAATAGATATGATTTTTACCGACCCAATTCCAGTCTCCATCCATGCCTATCTTATCCATGAGTTTAGATTTCAAATAGGTCTCAAAATCCTGATTAGTCGCGTTGGAGATGACATCATGTAATAAGGTATAAGTGGCATTATGATAGGCCCACCTGCTACCCGGTGCAGCCAAATATTGTAAATTTTCAGGACTCGTATCAAAATTGTCAATTGTATCATTTAAACCAGAAGTCATGGTAAGTTGATGTAGGATGGTTATTTGATCCTCCTGTTCAGGGGAAAGGGATGTCCATCCGGTATGGAGGTATTGGTTGGATTTATCATTTAAGGAAAGAAAGCCTTCTTCTGCTGCTTTTCCGACGGCAAAGGCGGTCAATGTCTTACCGGCAGAAGCCCAATACCATCTGGTGTTTTTGGTAAAAGGAAGAAGGTTAAGTAAATTCTTTCCAAAATATTCCTCAATGACAATTCTACCTTTTACAAGTAAGATAAAGGCTCTGGTGCCATTGTTTTCCAAGAGGGTTTTGAGATTTTCTATTTCGCTGGTATTCCAGGAAAGGGCTTCAGGAGCAGTGCTTTCCCATGTGCCTGTGTTGGGCGGAAAATATGGTTCAGTTTCGGGAGTAGGATCGGGTGAAGGTGTTTTTCCACAAGCTGTTAGGCATAGGAGGCATAAAAGGATTATTCTAGTCATTGTTCGTCTAATTTATATTAAAAACGAGGGATAAGGAGATTTTGTTTTACATTGTTTTTGTTTTATTTTAATAAAAAAACTACTTTTTATTTTTATTTTCGAAAAAATTCATCTATGTTTGTTGTCTACTTTTTATTAAAAACCATTTAAAATGATACCAAGAGATACATTATGGAAGGGAGCGATTGAAGATTTTTTTGAAAATTTTTTACATTTTTTTTATCCAAAACTGTATAAAGAAATTGATTTTTCAAAAGGTTTCATGTTTTTAGATAAGGAATTTGAGCAGATTCGGATGGATGTCGATGCAGAGAAAAGGTATGCGGATAAATTAGTTAAGGTTT
>CAZNCI010000011.1:0-26517 GCA_964571475.1 uncultured Saprospiraceae bacterium
CCTCTTTTTAGGCAGAAAATAGTTGGTTTACTAAAGCTGTCTTAGTTGATTTTTTTTTGTATATAGTCAGGTAAATTTAACAAAGATAGCAGCAAAGGTCGCATTTTATGGAAAAAAGTGTAGGATGCCCGGTCGTTACTATTTTTTTATAAAAAATTCAAAAATATAAAAATAATTTTTATCTTTGTTCCTCGGTTAATTGAAAACAAGACAGATCCCTTATTATACCCTTAAAAAGATTTCATTTACCAACCAAAATACTTGTTTTCTTGGATTTGATATGTTGTTAATCTACTCATGTTGGATTGATTACTGCTAATGGCTTTTAGCTTAATAGTGGTAGTCCTAAAAAACTATTTGTAATATATTTTTTAATCATAATTTTTTAACAGAATGAAAAAATCAATTTTAGTATTAAGCCTTGTGGGTTTATTCTTTGCAGCGTGTAACAAAGATAAGAACACCTGTAAAACGTGCACCGTTACTGACCCTGTCTTCAGCACAACAGTTACTTCTAAATACTGTCAGGATGGAGATAATGTAATTCAAACAATTACTGCACTAGGTGTCTCTTCTGACACGACTCTTCTAAATACGACAGTAGAGGAGATTGTTCGGGAGAACGAAAGTCAGGGAGCAACCTGTAAGTAATTCTCGATTATTTTGGAGTGTGTTTATCTTATGGATATGACTGGTTTGACCCCATTAATATTGCTAAATAAACACGCTCCTTTTTTTGTTTGTTTTTTGTTATCTTCTGCGCATTAATTAGGGCTTCACATTCCCCATTCTGACCTGTCCGACATTCGTCAGTCCAGGCAAGTTTTCATTTCCATTCTAATTCTAATTCTAATTCTAATTCTAATTTTGATTCACATTTTGATTCACATTTTGATTCACATTTTGATTCCCATTCCTAATCACCTCCCACTCCCAGGCTGTTTTCATAATATCTTCAATGTTGTATTTGGGTTGCCAGCCTAGTAGTGTTTTGGCTTTTTCGTAATTGGCATAAATGGCGATGACATCTCCGGCTCGTCTTGGACCGATTTCGTAATTTAAGGATTGATTGGTTGCCTTCAAAAAGGCGTTGATGGCTTCTAGTACACTGACCCCTTCGCCGATGCCCACATTGAAAACTTCGGCTGATGATAATTCTTTGTTTTCTACAAATTGAAGGGATTTGGTGTGGGCATTGGCCAAGTCCATGACATGGATATAATCGCGGATACAACTGCCGTCCCTAGTATCGTAGTCGTCACCAAAAACGGTTATTTTGTTTCTTTTTCCAATGGCGGTTTCTGTGATAA
Source organism: uncultured Saprospiraceae bacterium (assembly GCA_964571475.1). Lineage (GTDB taxonomy): Bacteria > Bacteroidota > Bacteroidia > Chitinophagales > Saprospiraceae > JALVDO01. The sequence goes on from CAZNCI010000011.1 coordinate 1,311, forward strand.
TGGGGACCAAATTGGCAGGTGGCGTATTGGGGGTCTCGCCCAGAAATCCACTGGTATGCGCCCCGGCTGGATTAAAATAACGCAACAAAATGATATTGTGTGCCGGATGTGCAATAATGAAATTTCGGCACATTTCTTCACCGATCTGCTTGGTATGTGCATAGGCTGATTCCGCGGGTAGAATGGGCGTGTCCTCTGTGACGGGTAATTGTGTAGCATTTCCGTAAACGGAACAGGAAGAAGAGAAAATGAGGTTTTTTACCTTAAATTCCTTCATGCACTCCAATACGTTAAGCAGGCTATTGAGGTTGTTTCTGTAATAATCCAATGGTTTTTCGACACTTTCTCCTACGAGTTTTAATGCTGCAAAATGGATGATACCTGAGATGTCCGGGTGATCTCTGAAAATTGTCTTTGTTCGCTCTAAGTCCGTCAGGTCAATATTGTAATTGATGACTTTTTTAGCGGTGATTTTTTCGATGCCTTCAAAGGCACTACCATCTGAATTGATGAAATTATCCACACTAATCACTTCAAATCCATGCTGCATTAGATCAACAATGGTGTGACTGCCGATGTATCCCGCTCCTCCTGTTACTAAAATTTTACCCATTTTTTGGTACTTTTTATGACGAAAGACAAAGATGTTATATTTTTAGGAAAAGGCGGTGTTTTTTGAGTAATTTTATTCCTTCCACATCCCTTCAATTACTTCAATTGCTTTATTTAATTGTGGGTGATTATTATGGAGTCGGTCTTTAAAGTTTTTAGGAACGGTGATATCGGGGTGCACGCCTTCTTTTTCCAGGTCTTTCCCGTCAAGGGTGTAACATCCCCAGGATGGTAGGCGATAAAAACCGTCAATCAAACTTCCTCCGCCCGTGAAAATAATCCAGCGGTAGGTTTCTGTGCCGATGATTGGGCCGAGTTTTAGGGCCTGGAATCCGGCAGCGGTCATTTCTGCATCCGATAATGATTGTTCATTGATCAGCAAGACAATTGGTTTGTCCGAAATACCAAAATTAGGCTGTTGAGTCAATTTGCCATCCCGGTACTTCCAGTTGAGATAAGTGCGTTGGTTGAGTATATTAAGTATTTTATCGTGCACGTTTCCGCCTGTATTATATCGCAAATCCAGAATAAGTGCCTCTTTGCCGGTCATTTCTTCTATGATGTAGTGCATGAATTTGTCGAATTCCGGATCCCCCATGTTTTTTAAATGAATATAGGCTATTTTCTGCTCGGATTTTCTGTCGATATAGGCTTGGTTTTCATCTTCCCATTCGTCGTAGAGCAGACTTTGAATGTGTCGATAGCCTGCTGGGTGTATTTTTACAAGATGGGGTTTTCCATTTCGCATCAATTGAAGTGTTGTTTCACTCCCGATCGAAGGGGTTGAGAAGTACATTTCACGGTTGTTACGCTGGTCAGTCGGTGTGCCGTTGACGGCAGTCAGCAAGTCACCGGCTTGTATATCTTTGCCTTTTTTATCGGCAGGACTTCCCTTGATGATGCGCTTGACTTTATAGGGAGATTCGGGATCGAAGAGGAGGCCCGTACCGATGGATTTATTACCAAAGTAAGTTTTTTCTTCCTTGCCATTGGTATAGAATCCAAAGTGGGACGTATTCAGTTCGCCCAACATATCATTGAAGAGCAATCGCAAATGACCTCTATTGTTAATATAGGGTAAAAATGCGGCATAACGATCCCTCAGTTCCTGCCAGTTTTGACCATGAAAATCTCCACTGTAATAATTTTCTTCCATTCCGGCCCATGCGTCGTAAAACATCTGTCTGAATTCATCTCTTTTATTTTTGAAAAAAGTATGAGATAATTCAATTTTTTTCATTTTGCCTCCTTCTGCATCCAGGGTGTAGATATTTCCTCCGGTATTTATGTAGTCTTTAGCTTTCGCAAAACCAAAACCATATACTTTTTCTTTGGAAATTTTTTCGGTTTTATTTTTCTCAAATGGTTCAATGGTTGTTTTCCACAAATAAAAATCCCCTTCGTCGTGGCTGGAAACGTATAAAACGATTGTTTTTTTATCCTTTTGAATGACATAAGGGTTGCGCTGTGTTCCAAAAGAAGGGCTAATGCGCTCTAATCTTTTCATGGGGTCATCAAAATTAATATACACCCGGACACTGTCTTTTTTGATGTCTTTATCGGTTTCTTTTTTATCCTCGTCTTTATCCTCTTTCTTTTTGCCTTCTTCTTCGAAGAGTGCTTCTATTTTATCCGACCTGAAGGGTGTGTCGTAATTATCGAGTGCCATTCGATATATTTTGGTATCTGTCGGGCCGAAGGGATAGGTGGGTTGCAACCTATTTGAAGCAAAATAAATATACTTGCCGTCGGGTGACCAAACCGGATTGTTTTCGGAGACCCTTGACTGGCTTAAATTATGGAGTTTTTTTGTTTTGATATGATAAATAAAAATGTCCTGTTCAAAATCACGGTAGGCAGAAAACATAATATATTGGCCATCAGGCGAAAAAAATGGATCAAAATTATAATTAGCCCATAATTCTTCCCGGGCGATGGTCTCACTTTTCATAGTTTCCAAATCCAAAAGCCGGACTTCATTTCTGCCACTCAAATAGACGGCTTGGGTTCGATCGTTATTGTAGGTGATATTTCTATTACTTTGTTGATCTTTGGTGATTACTTTATAGTTTTTATTGCCGGTTGCTTCGATGGTGTACCAATTGTAATACCCATTTTGTGACTGGGAGTAGAGGATGGTTTTATTGTCTTTGAGCCACATCACTTCAGCGACGGCTTCATTGGCCAAAGTTTTCAGTTCTTTGATAAATTTACCCTTGATGTCGGATACAAATAACCGACCTCTTGAGACAAAAGCGATCTTTTTATTATCTGCCGAAACATTAAAATTGGTGATGTTTCCTGAGACGTTGTATTTTTCGGTCTTTTCGAGGGTTTGGTTTTTATAAAGTTGTATGGTGGGCTGGGTCGTCTTTCCTGTTTTTACATCATAAACAAATATTTGATAATCCTTTCGGAAAACGATTTTTTCCCCATTAGCACTGACTTTTGGCCATAGGATGGAGTGTTTGAATTGGGTCAGATTTTTCTTTTTATCATGGTCAAAAGTATATAAATTATACTCGCCATTGGCTTCATCAGACATGAAATAAATGCTGCCGTCTTTGGCAATCGTTACGCCAAAATCTTTTCCGATATAATTGGTATAAGTTTTATACGTGTCGGTTTGGGGATTATAGGACTTAATGTCTGGATTATAAGCTCCTTTATATCGTTTTCGATGGGCAAAATATTTGCTTTCCCAACTTTCGTTGAAGAAAATTTCTCCACTCGCAGGGTGGGGGACAATATTATGGACGGTATTGAAATAATGCTCAAACAATCGTCGGGGTGTACCTCCCTTTCGGGAAATTGAATAGCCTGCAAAACGATTGAGCCGGTTGGATGTAAAATAAATAGTTTGGCTATCCCACGACCAGCTATCTACATCGTCATTGCTCTGATGGTAGGTCAATTGCCTGATTTCTCCCCCGTCGAGTGGCATCAAGTAAATGTCTCGGTTCCCCATTTGCGTACCGGAGAAAGTAAGCCATTTTCCATCGGGAGAGATCGCCGGGCGGGTTTCATCTCCATCCATAGCGGTTAGTCTGCTGGCTACTCCGCCTACAGTTGGAACGCGCCAAAGGTCGCCATCATAACTAAAAACAATGGTTTGGGCATCCGGTGAGAGGGTAGGATCCAAGGTGAAATAATTGTTGCCTGTCTGCGCAAAAGAAAAAGTGTGTAGGCATAGGAATATGCCCAAAAAGAAAAGATGGTTAAAGTTTTTCATGTCGGATGATTTATGCTTTAGTCCATGGGAATGACTACAATGATAATACTTTTTTTGATTTTTCTTCATTTTTTCTTCATGAACATTCGTATGCACCTATTAATCGAAATGCTATGTGAAGAAAAAAGAGATATGTTGCGTCAGTTTGTAATTTTATGGATGAATGCAACATTTTAGGGGATGGATTCGTATTAAATAGGGAATAAATGGGCGTATCGGCTTCAATTTATTCTGTAATTTGTTTCCTTGAAAAAGATCATTTTACTATTATTTAGTCTCCTTTATTTTAAAAAATTATGACCATGAAAAATTTACTATCCTTCACTTTTTTATTATTATTTCCCATTTTCTTAAGTGCTCAATTCAAGCCCATGGACAAAGGGCTAACCATTTATGTGACAGACGGAACGGATATCGGTACTGATAGCAAAGGAGGTAGGAATATGACGCCCAAAGCTTATGGTATGCCCATGCGAGGAAAAGGAGGGACTTCGATGGAGTTCACGGATGAAATCAAACCCCTTGGGATGGAAGATGCCATTCAGGCTGCTGCATTTTTGGACCGGCCGGAGTTTGGAAAGGCAGGTTTTTTATTGATTTTCTGTGTGAATGATTCCATTGGTGGCGAACAGGGCTATATCGAACAAAACGGAGAGACTTATTTCGGTGTCTATCGCCTAATTCGTCAAAAAAGCAGCCCTGATGAAGAAATTCCAGAAGGAATGACCGGATATAAATTGTCAGGTCTGGTGTTTATTTTGGGGGTTTCTTAGAGAAAGAGTAGCGGTTGGTTTTTTTTTATTACTTCTCCGCCATACGGCGGAGCAGGCTTCCGCCATACGGCGGAGCATAAGATAACACCTTTTGCTTTTCTCTTTTCCCTTCCCTCAAAAGATGTCACCTTATGCTACTGCCGACGGAAGACTTATCTGAATAATTATACCAGGAAGGATTAATTTTGGCGTGATTTTTGCAGAAAATTGCAAAAAAAATCACGCCAAAATCAAATGAAACTTTGATTGCAGGTCCCCGCCTTAAAAGGCGGGGCAAAAAAAAGACGGGGCAAAAAAGGCAGGTAAGCATAAAACCTATTTTTTAATTTGGTGCGTTTACCCGACCCTAAAGCAGGTCATTTATGACTAAAGTCTGTTCAGTAAGGCATCGAATATACGATGGCGTAAAAAACACCGCTGCCTCTCGGGACAAAATACTACCAGCCCGGAATAAAATTAAATCCAAAACTCCCCTTTCCTCCACCTTTGACCAAAGGCACTGCGTAATATGGTTCCAGAATCAAAGCGCCAAAAAGATTGACCCGTACAGATACGCCAGCCGTATAAATAGGAGCTATTTTACGTTCACCAATGGGCGGGGTGTCCCCGAACTGGGAGAAATCCGTCCATGCGACGCCTGCATCCAAGAACAAATTGAGGTCTGTCAAAAACGTCTTTGAAGGAATCAATGCCAATCGTTTAGGACCGGAAAACGGAATTCTTACCTCAAAATTAGCAGTTAACAGTTTGGATCCAAAAAGTTGATTATAAGAATTTCCGCCAGCCGTAAACTGGTCGATGGCTTTATCTGACGAATAGCCTCGAACATACCACGGACTGCCAATAAATAAAGGGTAAACCTGATCGCTATTGCCTCCATAACGACCGTTGTGCATCGCTCTAAAAGCAAATCCTATGGGTTTAAAAAACCGATAGATTCGATAATCTGCCGTAATCGTTGAGAAATCATAAGCTCCAAAATACCGATCTACTCCCAACCGATACCTCGTCCCCTGCAAGGGGGCTGTCAGTCCAAAATAAGAATTATCCCCCACCAATGCCGCACCGACATTTCCTAAGTTAAAGGAAGGAGAAGCCTGTAATTTATCTTTTTTCTGATAAATCAAACTGCCATATTGGTTGTAATAATTCTCATAGGCAATCAATTGATTGCTGTAATGGGCAAAATAAGCACTTGCTTCCACCCTCAACTTGGTGGAAAAGGGAAATTGAACGAATGCCCCAGACTTCTCCTCAAAGAAGCGATTGATTAATATTTGGTAATGTTCCGCTGGAATAAATAACCCATTGCCTACCTCCAATTGTTCGATACCTTTATAAGAACTCGCTCCACTTCGATAGGGTAAATGAGAAAAGGATGCCCCCCAGTTAATTCTATGTTTTTTATTAATATAACCAAATACCCCACCAAAATCTGCAACTTCTCCATTCAGTGCCAGGCTGGTAAATACCTGATTACCTCCCAGAATATCGCTAAACATGGCATCAACACCACCAGCAGCACCGGAAGTTGTACCAAAAACCTGATTGACCCCAACACCGACGCCTGCTCCTCCGCTCATATAATCCAACTGAAACTTTGGCTTTAATTTTTTATTTGCTAAAACCAAATCATCCACACCCGATCCAATGCTAAATATCTGGAGGCGATCTGCCACACGGCTATGCCCTTCATTATCCATATTGGGTAACCATGCGGCACGCATATCCACCTCATCCGGCGCCAGTTCTCTTTCCTTCAATTTTTCGGGCTTCACACGATATAATAGGTATTTTCCAGCCTTAAAATAAGTATAGACCAATTTCGGGTGCTTACGACTCATGGTAATTGCCGGCGAATAAGGCGTAATACCGCTAATACCGGTTAATAGATCCGTCATTTGATAGACTTTACCCGATTTCAGATCGTATTTATACATATTTCGCATTCCATCTCTATTGGATAAAAACCATATATTCGTCGTATCAATAACGGGATTCAGATTATCCGCCCCATCAAAAATCGGCAAATTTTGAATCTCATGCGTTGCCATATCCATAATAGCGATATTGAAATGCCAATTTCCTACCTGGGTCTGATTCTCCATCTGTAAGGCATCTGTTGAAAAGACCAATTTTGATCCATCGAAAGAGAAGGAAGGTTGAATTTCAGCAGCAGCGGTATTGGTTAATTGCTCTAATTTACCTGTTTTCAAATGATAGGCATATAAGTCCGTTTGCCCATTTTTGAGCCCACTCAAAACAATAAACTCCCCATCAGGAGACCATGCCGGTGTCCCAAAAGCCGGTAAATCCGGAATTTGGATATTTTGCAGGGTTTTGCCCTTGAGGGCATCCTTAATGACCAGTACATTATTACCCTTGCTCACGCCAACGAAGGCAAAACGCTTGCTATCAGGGGACCATGTTCCCGATGACTCAAAGAAGTTATAATCATCTAAATGTCCATCTCGGACGGCACTGGAAATTTTTCCCAAAATTTTTCCATTTCTGGCATCAGCTATATAAATATCCGTACTAAAGATATTTTTTTCAGAAAGGAAGGCAATATATTTACCATTGGGACTAATTGAAGGGGAGATATTCATCCGCCCTGCATTTTCTTCACTTACCAGCTTACCACCGGGTATTCGTTCCCGCTCCGTATCAATATAAGGCTGATAATGCTGTTTTACATTAGCTACCCATAATTTGGATAAATCTTCCTCGTTTAAGCCCAACACTTTTTTTGTCGCCACTTCAAACCCATATTTGGCGGTCTCCTCAAATAGGGGTAATATAACATCATCTCCCTTCCAACCTGCGACAAAAGCCCAAAATGCCTGTCCATACCGGTAAGGAAAATATTTTGGATTTTGCAGATCTTTAATCGTCGGAAAGTCATCCTCTGCAACAGCATCTCTCAACCACATGGAAGTGTGGGCATCCTTGGCACCAATAGACAAATACTCCGCCAATCCCTCCACCATCCAAAGGGGCAAATTACCCAAATTTTTCAAACTGGTAGAATCGCCATTAATAATCAAATTGTATTGAAAGGCATGTACCATTTCGTGACCAAGCACGTGATTATTCTGTGCATTCGTCAGGCTAAGGGGAAAAATCACCCGATTTTTGAAAGCCTCCGTCACCCCACCTGTACCAATCGAAGCACGTCCTGAAATGGTATTGGTTTGTTGAAAATCCGGATGATTTTTATAAATAATCAAGGGGTTATTAGGTTGAAGGGTATCCTTAAAAATCAATTGATGCAATCGGCTCCATTCCTCAGCTCTGGAAGCGATGCCCTCCAGTAAGGTTGGGTTATTCAGATAGGAATAAATATCAAAGGTAGGCGATGCCTTTACGTTAAAATCAAACTTTTCATAATTGGGTTTATTTCTTCCAAAATACTGTGCCTGTACCGGTAAAACACCAATGCCGACTATCAGTAAATAAATAATTATTTTTTTCATAGCAGTTGTTGTTTTTTATAAATTCATATTGAATACACGCTTGTCCACTCAACAAGCAAACTCTAATATTATAACAAACAAAAGCAAGTTTGGACGTATGGGGAAAGTGAAAATTTTGTTAAAGTACCATCGCGCTAATGTCGTTGACAGGCTACCCGTGTGACTTTTTGGCACTATCCCAAGTTTTCAGACTAAGTTTGAGGCCTCTCCGACTGTCGTCAGGCGAGAAAGGTTTTCATTCCTCTCCCCATAAGATAACACCTTTCCCCTGCTCTTTCCCCTCCCTCAAAGAAAAGATGTCACCTTATGCCAGGCTAGGTAAGTTTACATTTTACATTTTTTTCATTTTCATTTTGACCTACCTATCCGACATTCGTCAGGCTAGGCAAGTCCGACTTCGTCAGGCTAGGCAAGTTTACATTTTGATTCCTTAGCAACTACCCTCCAATCTCCGTCATCCAGTCAAAGGGTTTTCGTTTCACCCAAAGACCACGGGTAAAATCGGGAAAATCCTGAGGCTCTCCGTTATTAGCTATTGATAATTCGGAAAGTGGAGTGATGGCACTCCAGGCGGCGGCATCGTAGGCGTCCAGCGGTGGAGCGACATTTTGCTTGGCGGACTCTACGAAGTCGTTGATAACAAAGAAGTCCATACCGCCATGTCCGGCGCCTTCGGCTAATTTACTATATTTTTGCCAAAGCGGGTGATCGTAATTCTCCAGCCATTTGGTAGCTTCATCCCAATGGTGGGGCTTTTCAGCTTTGCCTTCGATGTAGATTCGATTGCCATCTACTTCCCATAATCCTTTTTCTCCCTGTACTCTAAAACCGAGAGAATAAGGGCGAGGGAGATTACAGTCATGAGTCACGATGATGGTTTCGCCCATGGCGGTTTCGATCGTGGAAGTAATGACATCTCCCTGTCTAAATTTCACCTTGGCATTGGGGTGATTTTCCCCTCCGTTTTCTACAATATAATTATGCAGACCGATACTTTTAGAGGCATGGGAAGTCAGGGATAAAAACCGATTTCCCCGATTGATATTTGCCATGGTCGCAATGGGACCGACGCCATGTGTTGGATAGACATCCGCATTTCGCATGACAGAGTGTTTGGTTCTCCATTTGGATTCAGAAATACCTTTATCGCCAAACTCAACTCCTTTACCGTAGGGTGTTTTCCCGTCATTCAGTTTGACCCCACGTAAATCGTGCTGATAACCACACCTGAAATGTACCAACTCCCCAAAAACATCCTGCCTGACCATATTTAATACAGCCATGATATCTCTTCGGTAACAGACGTTCTCCAGAATCATCATGTGTGTACCCGTGGCTTCGTGCGTATTGACTAAGTCCCAGCATTCTTCCATTGTATTAGCAGCGGAGACTTCTACACCGGCGTATTTCCCTGCCAACATAGCATCTTTTGTCATTCGGGTATGCCAAAGCCAGGGAGTAGAGATAATAACAGCATCCACTTCCTCCAAATCCAATAAATTTCGATAATCCAATTCATTTTTATCAAAAACTTTGGGTCTAGGTTGATTTTTATCCTCAAGAATTTTTTTCACTAACTGGATTCTGGCGGGATCAATATCACAAATTGCAACGATGGTCACATCATCTCTGTCGATTAAATTCTCCAGGTGGTTGGTTCCCCGGAGACCGACTCCAATCATTCCCACGCTCAATTTTTGTTTATTATTGGACTGCCGCCCGAATGAAAAAGCGGGTAATACAGACAGCCCGACTCCTGCAATAGCTGTTTTTTTAACAAAATTTCGTCTTGATTCGTTTTTATTCATGATAGATTTGTATTTAGAATGAGTAACAAATGTAGTTGTTAATTTCTTTCAAAAAAAATAGATTCAAAAAAACAATGACAATCTTTACATTGTAGTCGAAATTTAGCATTTCAGTAAACAACATGATTTTAAATAAAATTCACTAAAATTTGGATAGACAAATATTCATTCCTAACTTTCCGACTTAAAGCCATTATTCAGTTGAAAAAAAAAGCAGACTTATTTTTATTAATTAGCTCGATGTCCAAATCGGAGCGTCGTTATTTTACCGTTGATGCTCAAAAAAGCAATAGTCAGGGCAGTAAATACCTTGACCTGTTCAAAATACTCAGCAAACAGGAGGTTTATGATGAAAAGGTACTCCGTAAAAAATTTGGACCCAGTCTTCCCTTTGACAAAAAATATCTCTACAATGCCATTCTGCGAAGTATGCGGGACTATCGGAGCAAAAGCTCTTCTGCCGCCCAAATGCGGGAAATGATCCTGGACTCAAAATACCTGCGTGAACGAGGTCATTTACGCCAAAGCCTTAACCTGCTCACCCGTGCCAAAAAATTATCTTTTGAATTATTAGAAGCATCCGTAAGACTGGAAATTCTCAATAAAGAACGCCAACTAAAATCTGAAATTCGGGAAAAGGACTTTATCGCCCAAATCAATAAAATCAAAAAGGAAACAGCGATTACCATTGAGGAAATTAAAGAAGAAGTCATCTTCAATAATTTTTACAATGAGTTATCCACTTTAGTCCTCCAACATTTTACTTTCCAACAGAAAAAACAAAAGCACCAATTATTCAGACAATATAAGACAAGCTTATTAGAAACCACTCCTCCTGTCTTTCCTAAATCTCGAAGAAGGTACTACCAGTGTCTCGCGCTCTATTACCAACTTATGGCTGACTACGAACAAGTCTATCAATACTACACCGAAGTAATTGACTGGTGGGAGGATTACCCCAAGTACCGACAGGAAGAATTTAATCGCTACATTGTCGATCTATCCAATCTCATGCATGCTTATATCTCCAATCAGGCATTTGATCTCTTCCCCCCTCTTTTAAAAAAAATGGAAAATACTAAACCCAGAAATATCAATGAGAAAGGCGTCGTTTTTCAAAAAGTGGCCATATATACACTCATGTATCACCTCAATACCGGCATCTTCGACAATATCCCTCAATTATTACAAAAAATAGAGAAGGGACTCACTCAATTTTCAATTACAACTGCCAGTAAATTAGCCATCATTTTCAATACGACTATCTTGCTTTTCATTACAGAAGATTATAGCCAATGTCAGCTTTGGGCAGAGCGGGTAATCAAAAAAGAAAAGTCGAATATCCGCATGGATTTGCAAAAGGCTATCCGCATTTTACACCTATTGTCAATTTTGGATAAAGACCCCGACTTAATAGATAAAACCATTCGGGCCTTTCGGCGATTCCTCAATCAAAAAGCCAAAATAAAAAGAGATGAATTTGAATATCAGATCATCAGTTATGTTCAAAAAATCACCAATGCCCCGCTTGGAGAAATGAAAGAGCAGTATCATTTTTTCCTTTCCTTTTTGCAAAAAAGCTGCGATGACCCCTCCTCTAAAATTCCATTTGGAATAGATGTGATTCTCTCTTTTTGGGTAAAGTCAAAGTTAGAAGGAACCCCCATCCGCAACTTGAGGTATCAGGAGAAATAAATGCCTCAAATTTGACAAAAGTCAATTCCATAAAAAAAATAAATATTTATTTCCCTATCATTGCAAAAAATATTTTACAATGGCATTTTTCAGATTCACACTATTCTCTATTTTTCTTTTTGTAGTAAATTCATCCAACGCCCAATCCTATTCCAGGGTCAAAGTACTGCTAAACGAGCAACATAATATCACACAATTAGCGCACTTGGGTATTGCTGTTGACCACGGTCAATTTGCGGCCCACCGCTTTTACATCAATGATTTGTCTGCAAGGGAGATCGCAACCGTCCGAAACAATGGATTTGAAGTAGAAACCATCATCGCTGATGTAGTCGCCTACTATCAAAATCCCAATAGAGGAATAGAGTTCAGAGATGGAGATTGTTTTGAAACGACTCATAACTATCCCGTTCCGGAAAATTTTGAACCAGGGAGCATGGCCGGGTTTTACACCTGGGAAGAACTCCTCGCTATTCTTGATGATATGCAAGATAAATTCCCTGACCTAATCACTATGAAAACCCCTATTGAAGGGCAAACCAGCCTGGAAGGTCATCCCATTTATCAACTAAAAATATCAGATAATCCAAATGAAGTGGAAGAAGACGAACCAGAGGTGCTCTACACCGCCTTACACCACGCAAGAGAACCCAATAGCCTGACGCAAATGATCTATTATATGTGGTACATTTTGGAACACTACGAAACAGACCCTAATATTCAATATTTGATTAATAATACGGCTATGTATTTTATCCCATGTGTCAATCCGGATGGGTATATTTACAACCAAACCACTAACCCTGATGGAGGAGGACTATGGCGAAAAAACCGAAGAATTTTGGAAGGAGATACCCTGGGGGTAGATTTAAACAGGAACTATGGTTATAGGTGGGGTTTTGACGATACCGGCTCCTCTCCCAACCCCGAATCGCAAACATATAGAGGGACGCTGCCTTTCTCCGAACCGGAAACAAAGGCCGTTCGGGATTTTTGTAACAGGCATCATTTTGTGGCCACACTCAACTACCACACCTACGGTAATCTACTAATTTATCCATGGGGCTATTCAGATATGCCATCCGCAGATTCAAGTACTTTTTTTACTATCACAGAGGCAATGACTTTGGAAAATAATTTCCTTAGTGGAACGGGAACGACCACGGTAGGATACACCGTCAACGGAGACTCCGATGACTGGATGTATGGAGAGAACGAAAGTAAACCATCCATTTTATCCATGACACCGGAAGTTGGGACGGATGGATTTTGGCCCGCACCCGGCAATATTATCCCCAATTGCCAAAACACCCTATTGATGAACCTGACGCTAGCGGAAATACCCCATGCTTATGCTTATATAAACGAAATTAGCCCTAAGGTTTTTGATCAAAAAATGGGCTTTATCACCTATAATCTCAATCGGGCAGGACTGGCAGATGGAGATTTTAATGTAAAATTAATTCCCTTATCGGAAAATATATCCTCGGTAGGAACAGACAAAATTTATTCGCTCGACGCCAATGAATCCCAACTGGATTCCATCGCTTTCTTATTGGAAGAGACAACTGAAAATGGAGCAGCCTTTTCCTTTATCCTTGAATTGTCCAATGATTTCCAAACATGGCAGGATACGATAAACAAACAATTCCTTCAGTTATATCCTATATTTACTGAAGGTGATTTTAATGCAGGAAACTGGACAAATGAACTTTCAAACAGCTGGGAACAATCCACATTAGCCTTCCATTCCCCAAATACTTCTTTAAAAGAATCGACAGAAACCTTATATCCCGATAATTATGACGCCGACATCATCAGCCCTGAAATCACGTTACCGGGCAGTACCATCCAAACTTATGTACAATTTTATGCTAAATGGGATATCGAAAATGATTACGATTATGCACAGGTATTATTATCTGTCAATGGTGGGGCATTTACCCCACTTTGTGGACAATATTCCTCCAAAGGTAGCAGCAGTCAGGATTTTGAAAACCCACTATACGATGGTCAACAAGCCGATTGGATATACGAATCTATCAATATTACGGACTTCGCCAATCCGGGGGATGTGATCAGAATAAAATTCAAATTCCATTCTGATGGTTACGTCAATGGACAGGGAATTTTTGTAGATGACTTCAGAATTGCCATCACATCAAGTACTGCTATTCCCACACAAAACCCAGGTAACTCAACATTCACGCTTTCCCAAAATGCGCCCAATCCGGCACAAAATACCACCCAAATCAGGGTTGCATCACAAGCGGGAACTTTTTCGGAAAGAAAACTGTTGGTCTATAATGTATTGGGGGAGGTAATTTATGAAAAGGAATTATCGAACAATCCAATAGAAACGGTAAAAATCAATACGATAACCTGGAAATCAGGGATTTATTTTTATCATTTGCAAACAGATAGACTTTTTTCATCGTGGAAAAAGATAAATATTTCAAAATAATGCAAATAAATTAGGTTTTTAAGCATAATGCCCGTAAATTTGCAATCCAATATCGCGGAGTGGAGCAGTTGGTAGCTCGTCGGGCTCATAACCCGAAGGTCGTAGGTTCAAGTCCTGCCTCCGCTACAAAGCAAAAAGGTTCAGTTAATAACTGAACCTTTTTTTATAGAGACAACTTCAAAATTTTTATATTCCTGTGTCCATATACCTCTTTTCTTTTACGCATTTATCTAATGCCTCCCCCACAATTGCACAATAGCGCGTTTTCTGGATTTAAACTTGGTATCGTACCAAAGCACCACTTTTTTAATGACTCTTTTTTTGCCTTTCAAATCGACAACTCGTGTTGCAGAACCGGCTTTATAGCGATTTTTTGTCAATACTTCCTGCTTACTGCCATCTCTAAAATAAATCACAAAGCGGTGCAAATTCACCCCTCCCTGTTTGAACTTCAATTGTACGGCACTAAAAACGCCATCTCTTGCAGTCACCCTTATTTCATCCCGATCAATTGCATAATTAATTTTCCTTTGACCTAATTTTTCCCAACGCCCTTTAATCTCCTTAGGGCTACGAACAGGAAGTGGCGCAGCAAATAATTGTAAGCCAAACGAAAGGCAGGCAAATAGCAATAATTTTTTCATTTTCTATATTTTTATTGTGTAGTAAAATGGATTTCGCTATCTTTGACCACCCCATCATCAAAAGGTTTAATTTATGGAATTATTTGATATCATGCCACAGGTAGGAAAGGTGGAATGGATTGGTATCCGACCGAAAAAAAAAGCGGAGCTCATTCCTTTAGACAAAGTTAAGGTCAATACCAATAATGGACTGGAAGGAGATCATTACTCCGGCACAAGTGGCAAAAGGCAGGTCACCCTCATTCAGTCAGAACATTTCCACGCAGTAGAAAAAATTCTAAAGAAGGAAAAAATTCAGCCCGGAACACTCAGGAGAAATATTGTCGTTTCCGGTATCAACCTTCTTGCCCTAAAAGAAAAACAATTTAAAATTGGGGCTGTCATTTTGGAAATGACAGGTGCCTGTCACCCCTGCTCAAGGATGGAGGAGAATTTAGGTCCGGGCGGGTATAATGCCATGCGTTCCCATGGAGGAATTACAGCAAGAGTTATCCAGGAAGGAGAAATCAAATTAGGAGATGAGGTCCGTTTAATCTTAACTAAAAAATAACGTATGAAAGATATTGCAGATTTGATTGGTAGAGTATTCCTTTCTTTTATATTCTTATATCAGGCTTATGATGCCATTGTATTTTCC
This sequence comes from uncultured Saprospiraceae bacterium, assembly GCA_964571475.1. GTDB lineage: Bacteria > Bacteroidota > Bacteroidia > Chitinophagales > Saprospiraceae > JALVDO01. The sequence continues at coordinate 16,652 of CAZNCI010000011.1, forward strand.
AAAACCACTAAACTACAAATGGCCGAATACGGCATCACCTCCAATCAAAACTTCCTGCTGCTGAGTGGAATTGGACTACTCGTTTTAGGTGGTATTTTGATTTTAATCGGCTACAGAGCCAAATTTGGTGCTTTCTTATTGTTATTATTCTGGATACCGGTTACTTTTGTGGTTTATTCTTTTTGGAATGATCCGGAACCTGCACACAGGGAAAATGCCATACAATTCATGAAAAACATTGCCATCACCGGCGGTTTATTAATGGTATTTGTCAATGGCGCCGGAAAATATAGTATCAAGCGACTTTTTGCCACCTTCAAAGTGCCTGGGACGAGAAGGAGGTAATTGAGTGGCACTCCATCCGTCAAAAACAATCAATCAATTTACAATAAGATGAAGAACATAACGCTGGGTTTTTACTTTCTAATTTTCCTCTTTGTATCATTTCAAAGTTGTAACAAAGATGAGATCACTATTCATAATACGACTGAATTGGAAGAATATCTTCAGGAAGAAATGAATGCTCAAAAAATCCCTGCCCTCTCAATACTTATCTTTAAGGAAAAGGACATTTTGTATGAAAATTATCTTGGCAATTCCAATATTGAACAAAACACAGCATTAACAAATAACGATTTATTTCTATTGGCTTCTGTTTCAAAGGTGATTACAGCAACCGCCCTTTTACAACTCTATGACGATGGCTTGTTTTCTTTGGATGACCCTATAAATGATTATCTATCTTTTGATGTAAATATACCTAACCACCCAGCAGACATTACCTTCCGAATGTTATTGACACATACTTCAGGAATAGCAGATGGAAGCGCTTTAGACGACCAATATTATTACGGTGAAGACCCACAAATTTCTTTAGCTTTTTTCCTGGAAAATTATTTAGTCCCCGGGGGCAGCTTTTACAATGCTACAGAAAACTTTTATAACTTTAATCCCGGGGCGAAGTACGAATACTCGAATGAAGGAAATGCACTAATCGGATTATTAGTTGAACAGATTAGCGGTCTTGATTTTAACAGCTACTGCAAACAAAACATTTTCACCCCCTTGAATATGAACAATACCTTTTGGCGATTGGATGAAATCTCCCAAACGATTGTTCAACCTTATGAATACACAAATGGTCAATACAAAGCTATAGCCCATTATACCTTTTCTGATTATCCAAATGGAGGGCTAAGGAGCACCGGAAAAGATTTGCATAAATTCCTAAGTGCATTTGTTCAGGATGGACTGTCCAATAATTACCAATTACTGGATGCAAATACAATTCAGGCCATGACAACCCCTCAAATTCCTTCCTTAGATAAGGAGGTGGGATTACATTTATTCCTGATGGATTCCGAAAATGGACTTTGGGGACACGACGGTGGAGAACAAGGTGTGGCCACCATTATGGCCTTTAATCCTGTAACAAAAATTGGCGCCGTAATTCTAACCAATCAAGGTGATGCCAATTTGGATGAAATACTTATTGAAGCCTACAAATTAGGGTTGAAGTTATAGAGTGGCATCTAAGGACTTGCGTAAAAACAAAAGTACCCAACTGTCGAAATTCGGGGACTGAAATGCAAAACAATCTAGACCCCTTACAATCTAGCCCCACAATACTTACAAAACTCCGCATCAAAATCATGTCCTTCCGCCGAGCAGTTTTTGCAGGCAGCAGTATTAATGATATGCCCATCTTTGTCCTTTTTCAAAAACTCCTGGGTAACAATCCCCGTAGGCACCGCAATAATAGCATAGCCCAGCATCATTACCATTGCGGAAAAGAACTGCCCAATACCCGTTTGAGGCGTAATATCGCCATAACCCACTGTTGTTAAAGTCACAACTGCCCAGTAAATACTTTTAGGAATAGAAGAAAAACCGTCATTAAGCTCTCCTTCCACAATGTACATAATAGAGCCAATCACCATCACCAATAATAAGACAAAAGTCAGGAATACCGTTATTTTGGCGGCGCTTGCCTTGAGAGAGTTCATAATATATCGCCCCTCTTTCAAAAAATGCCCCAATTTAAACACCCTAAATATCCTAAATAATCGAAGGACTCTAATAATAGCAAAATAATGATTGCCCCCAAGGAAAAGTAAATAGGACGGCAATAATGCCAATAAGTCAATAATACCAAAAAAACTCGTCGCATACCCCATTGGCCGATCCACCACGTATAACCGGGCTATATACTCAAGGGTGAAATATATAGTAAAAGCCCATTCCAATTTATTAAACAAATCGCCATAAGTCTCATGATAAGACTCAACACTATCCAACATCACCACCAGGACGCTCAAGCTGATAATAATCAACAGCGCAACATCAAATAATTTCCCGGCCCTCGTATCTGCCTCGAAAATTATTTCATGCATTCTTCCCCTAAAGTCTTCTTTTTTTGAAAAATTCATCATAAAACCCCAATTACATACCTATATCCAAAACAAATTATTGATTTTCATCATTTCATCCTACCTCCCAAAGGTAAAGCAAAACAAGAAAAAACAAGAAAAAAGCCATTATTTTCACTTTTTTTCAAAAAAATACGTATTATTTTTTTTATTTATTTGATAAAAAATCTCACAAATATAAAAAAATAAACAATATAAGTAATTGATTACCAACAATAAATCATAAAAAATTCATAAAAAATTATTCACATTTACACTAAAATGTCGTTGTCAAAAAAAAGTAATGCCTGCATATTTGTATCAACAAAGAGGGAGAGAGGATGGGGAGGAGAGAAAACATTGATAAAAGTATCAATCATTCATTTGAAATATGTTCATGGGATTATAACTAGTAATAAGTCGTCCTGATTTATCGGGACGAATTATTACTGTTTTTATTGCTTGAATCAAAATATATTTGCACAAAAAAAGGTGGGATAAAATCCCACCTCCGATTTAGGTCAAATCATGAGATAATGGTCATCTCTTATGATTACAATTTGTTAGTTAGTAGATTATATAACAAAATTTTCAAGTGCAAAACTAAAAATAGCGGGTTTAAAACCCTTTTAAAATAACGCCGCTTAAAAAAAATATGTTCATGGGATTATGAAAAAGCTGTGCCTACTGGTACAGCTTTTTCTTTTTAACGCCGTAAAGATAGACTTCCTTTTTAAACTTTTATTTCCCTTTTAGAATAAGGTCGGTTTCGTTTAGAATAAGGAAAACCATAACTTTGCCCCACCAATAAATAAACACCATGATCTGGAATAAAATACATAATACCACGCTCCCACTCTACTTACTAATCGTCGTCAAAAGCACCGGTAGTGCACCGGGGCGTGTAGGCTTTAAGATGCTCGTCAATCAATTTGGACCGATTGATGGCTCCATTGGAGGTGGTATTATGGAATACAATATGGTGGAATTAGCAAAAGAACAATTACAACAGTCCTCTTTCAATAGTTTCTTCAAAAAACAAATACATCGACAAGGAGAATTGGACAGCTCCGGCATGATTTGTTCCGGTGAACAAATCATCGCTTTTCTTCCAATATTAAATAAAGACTTAATTCTCATCAAAGAAATTAGAGAAAAAATAAACAACCTGGAAGCCCATTTTATCCAATACTCGAATAATGGCATAAAACTGTTCCCCTTTCTTCAGAAAAAAAATTCACCAATCGCCTTTCAATTTACTGCTAACAAATGGAGCTATACAGAATTACTCCATAATCAAAAGATCATCTATATCTTCGGAGGTGGGCATGTCGGTGCTGCCACTTCTCAGGTTTTTCATTTTCTAGGATATCATGTCGTTATTCTAGACAATAGACCCCAGCTAAATACACTCATCAAAAACCCATACGCCAAACAAACAAAAATAATTGATTATCACCATATCCTCGATATTATCCCAGACAATCCCCGTATCCCTATCGCTGTCATGACCACCAAATTCACAGAAGATCAACTCATTCTCGAACAATTATCTTCAAAAAACTACCAATACATCGGCGTACTCGGTAGCCAAACTAAAATTAAAAAAATGTTTGATAACCTAAGAAAAAAAGGTATAAAAAATTCTTTCCTCAATAAACTTCATGCGCCTATCGGATTACAAATCAGCAGCCAAACCCCAGAGGAAATTGCCGTCAGTATTGCGGCTGAAGTGATTCGACTGGGTAATGCTTGAGTCTTCAGTCTGCCAAGAGGCTTTTCACCAAAGGCAAAAAGTCGTCAAATACTGCCCACTGAGTACTGCCTACTGCCAACTGCCCACTGAGTACTGCCCACTGAAGACTGCCAACTGAAGACCGCCAACTGAGTACTGAAAACTGCCGACTCCTCATAAGATAACACCTTTTGCTCTTCTCTCTTCCCCTCCCCCAAAAGATGTCACCTTATGCACCCAACAAACACAAAAAAAAATCAAAGCAACTCATAAATGCCCGCAATTCCCTGTCCCCCACCGACACAAGCTGTGACCATTCCATACTTTTGCTTACGACGGCGCATCTCGTTAAAAAGCTGGGTAGAAAGCTTAGCACCAGTACATCCGAGGGGGTGACCAAGTGCGATTGCGCCTCCATTCACATTGACGATTTCGGGATCCAATCCCATCTGTTGAATAACTGCCAAAGACTGGGTTGCAAAAGCTTCATTGAGTTCCACCTGCTGGATGTCCTTCAATTTCAAACCGGCCTGTGTCAATGCCTTTGGAATCGCAGCACAGGGACCAATTCCCATATATAATGGATCAACCCCTCCTACAGAACAGGAAACCAAACGAGCGATGGGCTTTAAATTTAGCTGCTTGACCATCTCCTCACTTACAACTAAGGTAAAAGCTGCTCCATCCGATGTCTGTGAAGAATTCCCCGCAGTCACAATACCTCCATTAGCAAATACCGGACGTAACTTTGCCAATACCTCCGTAGTAGTACTCCGACGAACGCCCTCATCCATATCAACCGTATGACTGGAGCGAACCATCTTGTCATTTTTAACAAAAACATCCTCCACTTCAATCGGCACAATCTCCCCTTTAAACTTACCTTCATCGATTGCCTTAGCTGCTTTGACATGTGAACGATAGGCAAATTCATCAGACATTTCCCGGGTAATACCGTATTTTTTCCCTACTGCTTCTGCTGTCGTCCCCATCCCAACCAGATAATTAGGCACCGTACTTGCCACCTGGTAATTAGGCACAAATTTATAACCCGTCATGGGGATATTACTCATACTTTCCACGCCTCCTGCAATATAAATATGCCCCATGCCCGCAGCAATTTTTGCCACAGCAATAGAAATCGTCTCCAGCCCCGAAGCACAGTACCGATTTACCGTCATTCCTGGCACTGATTTACCCAATGCACGCAGAGAAATTTGACGCCCGATTTGAAAACCCTGTTCTCCCTCCGGATTGGCACATCCGACGATGACATCATCTATCAACATTGGGTCTAACTCCGGTGTTTGTTGCATTAAGTACTTAATGACATCCACACCCATATCATCCGAGCGATAATTTTTGAATCCACCCTTCTTAGCTCGTCCTACGGCAGATCGGTATGCTTTTACTATATATGCGTTCATAATTTTCGATTTAATATTTGTAATTATTTTTTTTGGGCGAGCCCCACGCTATGGCGTGGGTCAGGCTATCCGCTCCTACCGCTCCCGAAATAAATTCGGGATCGATACCGCTTCTATCCTTCTCGCAATCCCAACACGGTTTAATTCCTCAGCGGTTTGTTTGTTTTGAGCATGTGCTCTATTCTTGCCAGGGTCTTTTGTTCCCCACACAGACTCATAAATGCTTCCCGTTCCAAATCCAATAAATACTGTTCTGACACCAATTGTTCACCTGTCAAATCTCCGCCACAGAGGACGTAAGCCACTTTATTGGCAATCTTAATATCGTGTTCGCTGGCGTATCTGCCCAATTTCAATTCATTGGCAGCGGTATAAAGCGCCCCTAAACCTGCACGACCCAATACCCGGACATCCTTCCGTTTAATGGGCTGGGTATAATTATCCGCCATTGACAAGACCATCTTCTTAGCTTCTCCTATATTTCTATCCTTATTGACAACGATTTTATCTCGCCCTTTGATAAGGTAGTCGTAGTGATATGCCTCATATCCCGAAGTGGCAACTGAAGCCATGGCTATCGTTTTAAAGTGTGCCACCAGCGAGGGTATTTTTACATCTCCCTCCCGAAAAGAATCCGAAATCCGCACCGCAAACTCCTTGGTTCCGCCACCACCGGGGATTACGCCAATACCTGCTTCTACCAAGCCGATATAAGATTCAGCCGCAATGGCCGCTCCGTCACAGTGCATGAGTGTCTCCACTCCTCCTCCAAAGGTATAACCCTGTGTGGCTGCCACAACCGGAATAGCAGAATAACGACATCTCATAGTCGTCTGCTGAAAGAGATTAACCGCCATATTCAACTCATCAAACTCCTGATTATAAGCGAGCATGGCAATCATCATCAAATTGGCTCCCACAGAAAAATTGGTGGCATTATTACCAATAACCAAGCCCTTCCACTCTCCTTCTTCTGCAATGGTGATAGCTTCGTTCATTCCCCGGAGAACTCCTTCGCCTATTGTATTGTGTGCACTGACAAACTCCAGACATAAAACACCATCTCCAATATCGTGCAGGATGACTTCACTATTTTTGAATACCGGTGCATTTTCACGATAATTATCTAATATAACCAAGTCTTCTGTACCCGGAACCGCCTCATAAGCTGCTTTAGATATATTGTAATATTTCAACTGACCTCCCTCTCGCTTATAAAAAGTCTCATGACCGTTAGCAAGCATGTCTTTCACCCATTGAGCGATAGATTCACCCTGCGCTTCTGCCATCTCAATCCCTTTCTTCAATCCAATGACATCCCAGTATTCAAAGGGACCCAATTCCCAGGCATAACCCGCTTTCATTGCATCGTCAATACTGTAAAAATCATCGGCAATCTCAGGAATTCGATTGGAGCAATAAGCAAATAGTCCAAGCAATGATTTTCGAACTAATTCACCTCCTTTATCTTTCGCTACAAAGAAAGACTGGATTCTCTTAGGTAAACTATCAATATTTTTGGCAGCAGCCAAACTAGGCAAATTAGGTCGTTGGCTAGGCGCATATTCTAATGTTTCCAGATTGAGGGCATTGATAATCCTTCGCCCCTTTTCATCCTTTTGATTGGTTCTTTCGTAGAATCCTTTTCCCGTCTTATTGCCTAAGAATTTATTATCCAAAAGAAATTGAAAGTATTTTGGAATCTCAAAAGTAGAGGCCTGCTCATCATTGGGACAATTATCTTTAATACCCTGAATAACCTTAGCAGCCGTGTCGTGCCCAACTAAATCTCCTAACCGGAATGTTCCCGTCTTAGGGCGACCGATTGCGGGTCCGGTCACCTTATCGACCTCCTCAATACTCATGCCCAATACTGTTGTCAATTGATAAATCTTTGCCATGGAATAAACCCCAATTCGATTACCTATAAAAGCGGGCGTATCCTTTGCCAAAACGGGCTTTTTCCCTAGATAAACATCGGCATAATGAAGGAAAAAATCAACCACTTCCTTATCCGTCTTATCTGTAGGAATAATCTCAAACAATCTTAAATACCTTGGTGGATTGAAAAAGTGTGTCCCGCAAAAATGCCTTTGAAAATCTTCACTCCGTCCATCCAACATCAAATGAATCGGAATACCGGAAGTATTAGAGGTAATCAAAGTACCGGGTCTGCGATATTTCTCTACCTTCTCAAAAATCTGTTTTTTAATATCCAATCGCTCAATGACCACCTCGATGATCCAGTCACAATCCTTGATTTCATCAAAATCATCATCAAAATTACCCGTAGATATACGACTGGCAAAAGCTTTGTCATACAAAGGGGCCGGTTTGGATTTAATCGCCTTTTTGAGCGCACCATTGACGATTCTATTTCGTGCAGCAGGATGGCTCTTTTCTTCCTCCGTCAGATCGAAGGGAACAATATCCAGCATGAGTACATCTAGCCCGATATTCGCAAAATGACAGGCAATACCCGACCCCATAACACCGGAGCCCAATACTGCCACCTTTCTTATTTTTCTGCTCATATTATTGATTTTAGTCTTAACAATCCCCGGAGTTGAGAATTGATTCACAAATTTAGCGAATTTTCGCTAAAAAGCAAACAAAAGGTGGGATTGTTGTTAGGGGAAGGACAGTTTTTAATCAAATTTAACCTCCACCACATAATCATCAATCACCTTACGCTCCATATCAAAATTAATTCCGATGAGGCTGAGTGATTTACTTTCGGTGGCATATTTCAGGTGATAACCCTTGTCTTTGATTTGTTGAAGGGCGACTTTCGCATCCTGATTGATTTTGAACTCAAGGACATAAATGTGATGAGCGGTGGTGATAACGGCATCAATTCGACCATCAATGGTCAGTACTTCCGACTCGATCGTAAAACCAAGCAATTTAACGATAATGTAAAAAATAGAATGGAAATATTTCTCCTTATTATCGGTGATGGTGTAGGAAATGCCCTTGAAGACTATATTGACTAACTCGATGAATTTATCTATTTTGTTATCCCTAAGAGCGTAGATTAACTGCACCAATAAGGAACTGGCGGTTTCGACCTTACTATCTTCCATTGCGGCAAGCACATGGATGGTAAACGAGCGCTCCACCTCCGCATTGGGGAAATCCAAAAGCAATATCCCATGCGAGTCCGACTCCTTGATGGTCAAATATCCCGTCTGGAATAATAGTGGTATGAGAGATAAATTCGTAATATCGTATTTATTCAATTCACTTTTAAAAATCCTTCGTTTCTCAATATCAAAAATCGTATATTCTCGTTCCCTGATAAGCTGCATCAAAAAGGTCGGGGTACCCGTCGCAAACCAATAATCGGCAAACTCCATATTGTCAAAAAGATTCAACACCGAAAAGGGATTATAAACAAAATGCCGTCCATCCCAGGAATAGCCGTTGTAGTTGATTTTTATCTGCTCATAAATATCTTCGTAGTCATCTTTGTAAAACGCCCCTAACTCCTTGATATATCCCTCAAAATAATGCGCCAGTTCCTCCTGGGTATAACCCAGCATCGTGGCATATTTCCGGTTCAGCGTAATGTCATTCAAATTATTCAAATCCGAAAAAATGGATACCTGACTGAATTTGGACACTCCTGTAATGAGAAAAAATTTGATAAAACTATCGCTATCTTTGATAATGGAATAAAAGTTTTTGAGTATCTTCCGGTTTTCCTCCGCCTGCGGAATATCGTCAATATAATCAATAATGGGCTTATCGTATTCGTCGATGAGAATGACGACTTTTTTGTCTTTTGCCAATTTTTGGATCAATTCCTCGAATTTCAAGGAAAAAGTAGGCTGACTCAATGTTATATCATAAGTCGCAGCAATACGCTCCAGCATATTATCAATTGCAGCTGCAAGCCCCATCCCAGCATAATCCGTCTTCGAAAACGAAATCTTAATCACCGGATGCACTTCCCAATCGACCTTATCATATATCCACAGTCCCTCAAAAAGGTGCTTATTGCCATTGAATATTTCCTTGATCGTATTGAGGAGTAGGGATTTACCGAAGCGACGAGGACGGGACAGAAAGAAGTAGGAGGCCGAATTAATCATTTTATAGATGTATTCGGTCTTATCTACATAAACAAAACCTTCATTTCGCAATTTAGCAAATTCCTGTATGCCGACGGGTAATCCTTTCATTAATTATCGTTTGTTGGCAAAGATAGGGATTTTTGGGGATATGGGGAGGCTCATTCCACCACATAATCATCAATCACCTTACGCTCCATATCAAAATTAATTCCGATGA
>CAZNCI010000011.1:26617-28909 GCA_964571475.1 uncultured Saprospiraceae bacterium
CGACGGGTAATCCTTTCATTAATTATCGTTTGTTGGCAAAGATAGGGATTTTTGGAAACAAAAAGGTACACTACCCCACCATTTCACCATCAAATAAGGAATCTACAAAAGCTTGTTTATTAAAGACCTGTAGATGGTCAATCCCCTCTCCCACTCCAATATATTTAATAGGAATCTTGAATTGGTCAGAAATACCAATAACAACTCCCCCTTTTGCCGTTCCATCGAGCTTTGTCAATGCTAATGAAGACACCTGTGTGGCATTGGTGAAATGCGTTGCCTGTTCGATGGCATTTTGTCCGGTAGTCGCATCCAAAACGAGCATTACATCGTGTGGTGCCCCCGGAAGTGCCTTATCGACAGATCGTTTGATTTTTGAAAGTTCTTTCATGAGGTTAACCTTGGTATGGAGGCGACCTGCGGTGTCAATAATGGCGACGTCGCAATTATTTCTCACAGCATAGGCGGTCGTTTCATAAGCAACAGCTGCGGGGTCTGTATTCATACCTTTGGAGTAAAAATCACAACCAACGCGCTCTGCCCAAATTCCCAATTGATCCACAGCCGCTGCGCGAAAGGTATCCGCCGCTCCAAGTACAACTTTCTTCCCCTGATTTTTGTACTGATGGGCCAATTTACCAATAGTCGTTGTTTTTCCAACACCGTTAACACCCACGACGAGAATAATACTTGGTCTTGCATCACTAGGCAGTATATAACCATCCATGTCCTGAACATTGTTCTCACCTAAAAGTTCTACGATTTCATCCTTGAGTATTACATTGAGCTCTGCTACATTTAGGTATTTATCTCTAGCAATTCGCGCTTCAATTCTTTCAATAATTTTCACGGTAGTATCTAATCCAACATCGGAACTAATGAGGATATTCTCCAACTCATCCAAAACTTCTTCATCGACGGTTGACTTCCCGGCAACGGCTTTAGATATTTTCCCAAAAAAAGAAGTTTTGGTCTTTTCCAGACCTTTATCTAAATCTTCTTTTTTCTTTTTATTAAAAAATTTACCAAAAAAACTCATATTATATTTTCTTGAGCTGCCCAAAGACCCAGAGATCTGTTAACCGCACCCTAAATTAAAAAATTCATTTATTTTGAAGCCACTAAGGCATTCCACAACAATAAATTACCCGCTTAGGAATGAGAAATAAATAAATGTTCATGCCTTATCACCAAGATAAAACGATTCTGGACGAATAATGTTTACAGTGCAGGGCAAACAATTTTCTCAAACGACAGAAAGGCTTTCCCTTATTACGAGAAAAGCCTTTCCATGAACGACAAAAAATAACAGCTACTACTTTTTAGCTAAAAATTCTTTGACATTATCTTTATGAATCATCACCTCTTGGTAAGAGTACTTACCCGTCTCCGGATTTTTGATACTTTTCACGACCTTAACATAATCACGTCCTGATCCTCCGGTTCTATGTCCAACTCCTACTCTGGAGTTTTTCGAAACTTTCTTTGCCATTGTTTAAATTTTTAAATTACGATACAAAAGAATACATCCAAATATAAGTACTTATTATCAAATAAGCAATTATTATTTAATCTCTTTATGTACAGTCATTTTTTTAAGAATAGGATTGTATTTTTTTAACTCCATTCGATCCGGAGTATTTTTACGATTCTTTTGGGTGACGTAACGAGATGTTCCCGGCTTACCGGTTGCTTTGTGCTCAGTACATTCCAAAATCACCTGTATTCTATTACCTTTACTCTTCTTTGCCATTGTTTTTTACTTAATAATGGTTTTTATAAAATTACTTTAACTTCACTCCTGTATCCACGCCTTTGCTTTCCAACTTCTTCAGGAACGCATAAATTCCCAATTTATTGATGGTACGGATAGCATGAGAAGAAACCTTTAGTGTTACCCACTCGTCTGTTTCAGGAATAAAGAAACGTTTCTTGTGCAAATTAGGCAAAAAACGACGCTTCGTTCTGTGCTTGGAGTGAGAAACATTGTTTCCTGTAATAGGACGCTTACCTGTTAATTGACAAATCTTTGACATAATAATTATTCGTTTACTGCTCTATCTATTGCATTATGTGTGAAGCTAAAAGCTCCTAAAATATAATTTTGACTCACTAGGATTCGACCCCATTCAACGCCTCTTTTTTAAATGCGCTATCCTGTTGAAACCACTTGTGACCTCGGCTGAACCTGCAACCTTCCCGAGACAAGCTCGGGATGTGCTATCCAGTTGAAGCCCCTTGTGACCTCGGCTGAACCTGCAACCTTCCCGAGACAAGCTCGGGATGTGCTAT
>CAZNCI010000012.1:0-15404 GCA_964571475.1 uncultured Saprospiraceae bacterium
AGATGCTCCCTCCTGCTTCATTTCCATCACAGGGGCAAGCTGCTGAATATTTGTCAATGAAAATTTAGCGAGAGGCACGCCCGCAGTACTGTCGAGTGTATTTATTTTTTCATTATACTCAAGCCCTTTCTTTTTAGCCTGTAAAGATCGAATGTAATGAATTACCTGCCATCTTTCTTCATAAGATAACTTATCTTTAAAGCTCCCCATCATGCCCTTTCCATACATAATGGTATAGTAAAACTGCCCGTTAGTAGCTTCAATAAACCGATCAGTCATAAAATTGGCCGGCTGCGCAGGAAACTTTGCCAATGGGTTCGCCTCGTCATCCACGAGATAGCCCAAACCATTTCCCTTTTTACCATGACAAATAGCACAATCAATATTAAATAATTTTTTCCCTTTTTCCAGCCCCGCATCCGTGATTGGAAATGGATTAGCAATGATCTCTGTAGCGGCTCTCGCTCTATCCTCGTTCGTATCTTTATAATAAAAAGGAGCGCTTCCATTTAAGGGAACAGGCATCTCATTTATCTGTGTTTGTCCACGAAGTTTTTTGTACATTGTTGGTGAATTAGCAGAAAATTCCATGCCTGCATATCCACGGGGTATGGTACCAGCTACCGGATTATGCAGATTGGACAAATCTTTTCGTCGGATAGTACTTTCTGCATCCCATGAGTTGAGGTCATAAACGGAATAAACATTGGCATCATAAGCTAATGAATGTACCATATCCGGAACGTATTCACTACCACCAAAGTTACCATCAGCAGTCGAACAAGATGCTAAAACCAAGCTTATCGATACTACTATTAAATAGGTTTGTATTTTTTTCATTGATATTATATTAACAAACTTAAGCATATACATTTTACAATTAAACAGTCTTTGTTTTTACTTCAGATGCACCGGTTGAGGAAAGAAAGCCTTTCAGCTCCTCTACATTTTCTGAGTCCATCCCATTTGTATTGAAGGCAATACAGAATTTATCATCTGTAATTCTTGTATCCAATATTGGATTAACGACACCAGGCCCTAATCCACATACAGTATAAAAGGTAATCACCATACCCACCGACGCGAACAAAACGGTCATCTCGAAGGTGATCGGTATAAATGAAGGAACAGACCAATAGGGCTTACCTCCAAAAATAATCGGCCAGTCACGGGTGAATACCCACGTCATAAAACCAAATCCAAATAAAGCACCGATTGATCCATAAACAAAACCTGCCTGATGTAAACGACTTTCCTTTAATCCTAATAGCGGATCCAGTCCGTGCACAGGAAAAGGCGTAAATACATCCATTATATCCAAATGCTTTTCATTGGCAACTTTGATGGCGGACAACAAATCTGTCTCATCATCGTAAAGTCCAAATAATACCTCAGTGTTCTGATTTTCCATTTGCAAAATGTATTTTATTAATTAATTCGATTAAAATCGAAATATCTCTTTTTAAATTAACAATTAATGATCCCCGTGAGGTTTTGCATTTTTTCCTTTATACTGATCCCCTGAACTCTTCAATATGGCTTTAACCTCTGCAATCGCAATAACAGGCGCCACTCTGGTGAATATTAAAAACAAGGTAGAGAACAATCCCAGCGATCCAAGGAATAATCCGATTTCCACCCATGTTGGTGAATAATAACTCCAGCTTGAAGGAAGATAACCTCTGACCAAGCTCGTTTCGATAATAACAAAACGCTCAAACCACATCCCGATATTAACAAAAATAGCCAGGAAGAATGTCCAAACCACACTTTGACGTAATTTTTTACTCCAAAATAACTGTGGCACCAAAACATTACAGGACATCATACCAATATATGCCCAGTAATAGGGGCCCATAACCCGATTATAAAAGGCAAACTGCTCATAGATATAACCTGAGTACCAGGCTATAAATAACTCCGTTAAATATGCCACCCCAACCATTGACCCCGTCAACAAGATGACTTTGTTCATGGTTTCAATGTGTTCAATCGTAATATATTCCTTTAGATTGAGTACTTTTCTCGCGATTAACATCAATGTTTGTACCATGGCGAAACCAGAGAAAATCGCTCCTGCAACAAAATAAGGCGGGAAAATAGTCGTATGCCAGCCCGGAATAACAGAAGTCGCAAAGTCAAAGGATACAATCGTATGTACAGAAAGTACTAAAGGAGTCGCTAATCCAGCTAAAATTAGAGATAAACTTTCCCATCTTTGCCAGTGTTTAGCAGATCCCGTCCAACCAAAACAGGCAATATTATAAATCTTTTGCCGCAATCCCTTTGCTCTGTCTCTTACCGTCGCTAAATCAGGCACTAAACCAGTGTACCAAAACAATAAAGACACAGTAAAATAAGTCGAAATCGCAAATACATCCCATAGTAGCGGGGAGTTAAAGTTGACCCACAAAGGTCCTCTGGTATTTGGATATGGGAAGATGAAAATTGCCAACCATACACGCCCCATGTGTAAGATGGGAAACTGCCCGGCACAAACAACGGCAAAAATAGTCATAGCTTCCGCTGCTCTATTTACACCAGTTCTCCATTTCTGTCTAAACAACAATAAAATTGCAGAAATCAATGTACCAGCGTGACCAATACCGACCCACCAAACAAAGTTGGTAATATCCCATGCCCAACCAATGGTTCTGTTTAGATTCCAAGATCCAATACCAACCCAAATCGTCCATGCGAGGGAAAATACAAATAAGCCAAGAAAGGCTACCGCAACTACAAAGGCGATAATCCAAGCCAACCCGGGCGTTTTTTCTGTTGGTGCACAAATATCTTCAGTAATCTGATGATAATCTTTTCCACCTAAAATTAACGGCTCCCTTATCGGAGAAACAACTGCACTCATTATCTTAATTTATTTATGCAATGTAATTAATTATGCTTCTAATTCTTCATTCTTATTCGTCACTCGTGCCGAATAAAATACGGAAGATTGAACATTGAGCTCTTCTAATACTCTATATGTCAATGGTTTCTCTATTAGAGACACCACATTACTATCTTTTTGGTTATCGTCCCCAAAAACAATTGCCTGCGTTGGACAAGAAGTCTGACAAGCGGTCTTGACTTCATTTCCGCCCAGTTGACGATTTTCCAATTTGGCATTTAGTTTTCCTTCCTGAATACGCTGTACGCAGAAACTACACTTTTCAATTACGCCACGCGATCTTACGGTCACATCAGGATTGAGTACCATTCTCGTGAGGTTATCAGCACCAAATGGCAGTTCCTCTCCACTTACGGTAGGTTCATTAATTGGGAACATATCCGCAGTCGTATAATCCAACCAATTAAACCTTCTAACTTTATAAGGACAGTTGTTCGCACAATATCTCGTACCAATACATCTATTATAAGTCATTTGATTTAATCCCTCAGAACTATGGTTCGTCGCTGCAACCGGACAAACATTCTCACAAGGTGCATTATCGCAATGTTGGCACATCATTGGTTGAAAAGCAACATTGGGCGTTTCGTAATCCCCATAAAAATAACGGTCAATTCGCATCCATGTCATTTCATGGTGACGGAAAACCTCATGCTTACCTACAACAGGTACATTATTTTCAGCAACACAGGCTACCTGACAGGCTCCACAGCCAATACAGGCATTCATGTCAATGTGCATGGACCAGTGATGCCCCTGAGAATAGAATTTTTCTTTATATTCTTCGTAAGGATAAAGCGTTTTGCTATTTCGTTCAGCAGCTTCTGCTCCTTTATTTTTAACCTTTTCAAGAATCTCTTCCATTTCGTTTATATCGCCATGATATAAAACGGAACGATCCGTTAAACTCCCCTGAAAACCATCCCCTAAAATCATAAGGGCTTTTTCATCAATGTTAAAATCTTTTCCGGTTTTAGGATCTTTCATTACCTCACCTGCCTCATCCTTGGTTGTCAATCCCATAGAGTGATGGTATTGAACAAAGGCAAATTCTTTATCTACCGCCACCTTTTCTGATACGGTCGCCGATGCAGCGTAATACTGTATATTTCCATTCGCATCAAAAGAAAGCATTGGATAAACATTATTTCCAATCCGCTGTCCCAAAGCTTTTCCCTGTTTACCGGTCGTTACTCTACCATGCCCAATAGCCGTGGCGACAGTTCCTTCCATTTGTCCAAACTGGCGAATAGCGCTGATCTTATTCGTCACATTATTTACAGTCAAGTCAACGATGTCTGCTTCGCCGTAAATTTCCATTTTGTTCAAGTCGTTTAATGACTCAAAATCATCTCCATTCCATTTAATGGGAATGGCTAAATAGTTCCCCCAAACTCCTCTATTAACCGGATCTGGCATCTCCTGTAACCATGGATTATTGGCATATTGCCCCCCTCCCATATTAACCGTTTCAAAGAACGAAATTTCCAATTCACTATTACCGGGTTTCCGAACCATGGCGGCAGCTGCATTTGTATTCCCAGCGAAGGTAAGGTCCACTGCATCCTGTGCTACTTCAAAAACGCCATCATGGAGAGAAGCATCCCAGAAAGTTTGGAAATCTGCATATTTACCCTGAGTAGAAAATAAATTTTCATTCCAGTATTGTTTGACAAAATCTAAATAAGGTTGGTCTGCCTCTACGTTCAACATCTCACTTTGAGCCCATCTCAATAGACTTTCTTCTGCCTGACGCGTACCGGCTTTACCTACGGCAGCAAATATTGGCTGTATGGTTGGTTGAACCAAACTATACATACCCTTTTTGGGCTCTGCATCACCCCAGCTTTCCAAATAATGATGCGTAGGAGCGATGTATTGACAGATAGCACTTGTCTCATTAGGTGCTCCTGAAAAAGAAACCGACAACCCAACTTTTCCCATTGCTGCTTTAAAATCAGCACTATTAGGTAAATCGTAAGCAGGATTGGCACCATCCATCACAAAAACGGCACTGACACCACCTGACTTCATTTGCTTAATTAAAGACTGCATTCCCTGATCAGACCCCTGTCTTTGCAATGAAGCATGATCGAAGTCCATCGTATGCCCAAGATTTCCCAAGGCTGCGTTAATCGCATTGATTAAGACCTGCTCGCCTTTATTATTAGAACCGGAAACGACCAGAGAAGCCCCTTTATTGGCCAATAAATCTTTGGCAATATGTTGTATCTTTTTCGCCGTCTTAGCATCCAATTTAGGACCGGAAACCTTACTAAAGCCAACAGCACCTGCAACTGCATTGTACAATGCAACAATAGCGGCCCCCTGAGCGGAAGGTTTAACCAAAATTCGGTGATCGGCATTAGACCCCGTTAAGCTCATGTGACTCTCAATCTGATAATGACGAGACATTCTGGGCTTAGAAGGGTTATCAATCTTTCTATTAACAATATAATCTGCTGCATATTCAATGGGAGAAATCCATGTTCCCAAAAAGTCTGCATCAAAGCTCACAATAATTCTTGCTTTATCAAAATGATAATTAGCAATAGCGCTTTGTCCAAAACTTTCTTTATTGGCCTCTAAGAGCGCAGAACTGGATATTGGATCGTACATCACCAATACGTCCTCCAAGGTTTTTCCGAATTTTTCCGCAAAGGCAGCAATAGCCGCTTTTGAAGAAGGACTCATCAATGTATGTGAAATTACTTTAACAGACCCTCCTTTCAACTTAGACATTACCGCCTTGTCCAAATCCTGCCATGATAGGGATTTATTCCCCTGAACGGGTCCTTGGAAACGACTGGTATCATAAAGGCTCAATACACTAGCCTGAGCTCTGGCACTTGTTCCACCCTTCGTTACTTTTGAAAAGCTGTTTCCCTCAATTTTAATTGGACGCCCTTCTCTTGTTTTGACCAAAATAGAACAATAATCTCCACCGTTGACAAAGGAAGAGGCGTAATAGGTTGCAACTCCCGGAACGATTTGTTCGGGTTTGTTTACATAGGGAATTGCCTTTCTAACAGGAATATCACACCCTGCTGCAACAACGGCTGTTCCAACACCAAAACCGAGGTATTTTAAGAAATCTCTACGACTTGAAGTCACATCAACAACGGACTCTTTGGTTAGTTGCTCTGTGATAGTTGGCACTTCGCTAAACTCATTATTCACTGCCTCTTTATAGGCCGCATCATTTTTCAATTGTTCAGCACCAACCCAAACTTTATTATTATTCTTCTTCATTATTATGAATTAAAAAGCAAATTTTTATTCTAATATATATACCCTAACAAATTATTAATAGTGACACTTCTGACACTCCGTACCACCTATATCTTCTACTTTCACGGAAGATCTTGCGCCACTTTTCATCTCTTTGTGTAATAATTCGTATGATTTATAATATTCATTATCAAATTGAACATCCGTTTTTCTGTGACAGTTTACACACCAACCCATTGTCAAAGGCGCATATTGCTCAATAACATCCATCTCTTCTACTGGTCCGTGGCACGTCTGACACTCTAATTTACCTACGGTAACGTGCTGAGAGTGATTATAATAAACGTGATCAGGAAGGTTGTGAACTTTAACCCATTCTATCGGTCCCTGAATCTTATCATCTCCGTTTTCAGGATTAGTCAATGCGTCCTTAATGCCCTTCCATTGCTTCGCAACTATTCGTGCAGCTTCTGTTTCCGATGCACCGCCATCTATGGCTTTACTCATAATCCATTTCGAGTAAATCTTCTCAACATCCTCTTCTGATAATTGATCGTAATTATCGATATAAGTACCCGTTGATGGATCAAAACCAATGGATGCGTATATTTTGGTTAATTCTTTTGTTCCGTCCTTAGAACCTGATGTTATTGCTTTGTGGCATAGCATACAGGTATTGGTTGACGGAATAACCGAATGTCGGCTTCGACGTGCTCCATCGTGACAAAACTTACAGTCAATCTGTTGATCTCCTGCGTGAATTTTATGGGAAAAATTAATAGGTTGTGTCGGTTGATAACCACGTTGACTGGACAATAAAACGGCCGTTCTAACCATTTGATAACCTCCAAATAAAAACAATAGGAAGAAAAACACCTTTAATGTTCCTTTATTGAAAATTGTAGCCAGAATAGACTTGGGAGCCGAGACGTTTGTTGCTCCTGCTTTAACTGCGGTTGCATATCGAAGGAGACCAATGATGTTGCTCATAATCAATGAGACAAAGAGTAATAATCCCGCAATCCCTAAATATAACCATGTTGAATTTCCGTCTTCCCCATTACCTTTAGGATTATCGACTTTAGGTCCAGCGGCCTTTGTCTTGTCCACAGGATTACTGATATATGCCAAAATATTATCAATATCTTCATCTGAGAGGTTAGGAAATGGCGTCATTTGAACAGGCTGCCATTTTTTCCAAATTTCATTGGCTCTTTTATGTCCAGATTCAATCAGTGAATTTGAATTATGAATCCAGGCACGCAAATCCTCGATAGGATAATCACCCCAACGCTCCTGAACCCCTCCAAGAGCAGGTCCGGTCATATCCGTCTTCATATCCTTATTGTGACAAGCCGCGCAATTATTTCTAAATAGCGTTTTACCAGCATCAGCAGCTCCTGCCGTTGCAGAACTCTCGCTCTTGCCAGGTTTAGGAGCAGCGCCTTTTCCTCCCGAAGCAACATCGTTTACATAAGCAAGTATTGCCGTAATATCGTCATCGGTCAATTTATCGAATGCCAACATTGGCATTTTATTATTTGCCTCAAAGACCTCATTCGCTTTTTTGTGTCCGGATTTAATTAATTTATCTGCATTTCTTATCCAGGAATATAAATCTTCCTTTGGATAATCTTTCCAGCGCTCTTCAGCTCCGGCTAAACCAGGACCGACAAGCTTTGTCTTCATGTCTTTATTGTGACAAGCCGCACAATTGTCTCTAAACAACGTTTTACCAGCCTTTACGTCTGTTTGCGCAAAGCTAGTCGTTAGAGAAAAAACCATCAAACTTATAAAAAGCCAGATTCTATTTGTAAAAGATTTTGACACCATCTTAATCAGATGTTTTAATTACTTATTCAATAAAAAAGTCAAAGCCGAATGCTTCAACGCCGCAAATATAAAATTCGTTAACACTTTTTAACAATTATATAACAATTGATTTGCTTATTTATATTCAATCTAAATAAGGCAACTTTATCTTATGATATAATGTTGTTCAACATATTTGACATCTTTGACCACGCAAAGAAAAGAAAAAACATTTATTTATTTTCACTTTTTTTTGAAAAACTTTTTTTTTCTTAAAAAAAAAGTACTAAATCGCCACTTTTGCCTTGATATGGGGATGGGGGTCATAGCCTATCAATTCGAAATCCTCGAAGTCAAATTTAAATATATCATTGACCTCAGAATTGATTTTCATCACGGGCAATTTACGAGGCTTTCGGCTTAATTGTAAAGCGGCCTGCTCCTGATGATTATTATACAGGTGTACATCTCCAAAGGTATGGATAAAATCTCCCGGTTCTAACCCACAAACCTGAGCGACCATCATCGTTAATAGTGCATAGGAAGCTATATTAAAGGGTACGCCTAAAAAGACATCTGCTGACCGTTGGTATAGTTGACAACTTAATTTGCCATTTGCCACATAAAACTGGAACAAAGCATGACAGGGCGTCAACGCCATTTGTCCCAATTCTCCGGGATTCCATGCATTCACTAAAATCCGTCTGGAATTGGGATTTTTTTTGATGGTCTCGATCGCATTTACGATTTGATTCACCTGCGTGCCGTCCGGGGCTTCCCATTTCACCCATTGTTTGCCATAGATGGGTCCCAGATCTCCATTTTCATCTGCCCATTCATTCCATATTCGCACTCCATTCTCCTGCAAATATTTCACATTTGTATCGCCCTTCAAAAACCACAAGAGTTCATAAACAATTGACTTCAAATGAAGTTTTTTCGTGGTTAACATCGGAAACCCCTCACTTAAATCAAACCGCATTTGATAGCCAAATACACTTTTCGTACCGGTTCCGGTTCTATCCCCTTTCTCGGCTCCTTTGTCTATTATATGCTGTAAAAGATCTTGATATTGTTTCATAATATAAAAGTTGGAATCAAAATTAGCACCTGCAATGATCCAGGGTGCAGCTCATTTTGTCTCGTCTCCTTCATTGCGCGTCATTTATCTCGCGTCAAAATGAAATACACCCTTTTTGATTTAAACAATTACTCGACCCAATCCGCAATAAATACATTGGTATCACGCCCTCCCCCATTTACACGGTTAGAGGAAAATACCAATTTTTTACCATCAGGTGAAAACATCGGGAAGGAATCAAATACGCCATCATAGGTAACTTGTTCCAATCCGGTACCGTCGATATTTATCATAAATAAATTGAATTGACGACCTGATTTTGATTTATAGTTGGAGCAAAACAAAATCTTCTTGCCTGAAGGGTGCATAAATGGTGCCCAATTTGCCCCGCCAAGGTGCGTGATTTGCTTCAAATCCGTGCCATCAACATTGCACATAAATAATTCCATGGCCGTTGGCTGCACTAAATTTTTTGCTAGTAATTCCTTATAAACTTTCACCTCTTCTTCTGTTTTTGGACGAGAAGCACGGAAAATCAATTTTTTGCTATCAGGTGTAAAAAAAGCACCTCCATCATACCCCAAACCTGTCGTTACCTGCTTCACATTGGAACCATCTAAATCCATTGTATATAATTCAATATCTCCTGATCGTGTAGAAGTGAATACGATACTTTTCCCATCGGGTGAAACAGTTGCTTCCGCATCATACCCTGGTTGGTCTGTCAATTTTTTAATAATTTTACCATTCAGGTCTGCCTGATAGATATCAAAGTCGGCATAAATCGGCCATACGTACTTACCATCAGACATGTGTGGCACTTCCGGGCAAGCTTTATTACCTTCGAAAGTAGAAGCGTAAATAATTGATTGATCGTCGGGCATGAAATAGGAACAGGTCGTTCTTCCTTCTCCATTACTGATCATTTTTGGTTTGACACCGGCTTTTTCCAATCCCGTAATCGGCATGGTAAAAATATGGTCACAAGCTACTCCCCAATCCTCATTATGTGCCTGAAAGACCAATTGAGACCCGTCATAACTGAAGTAAGCCTCTGCGTTATCTCCGCCAAAGGTTAATTGTTTGATGTTTTTCAAGTGTACCTCCTGGTCATAATGGAGTTTTGACGGTGGGGCCTCATGTGCGCCATGCTGGTGTTCTCCACCCTCTGCCTGTGCATGAGGATCTTTTGCGTGTGGATTTTCAGCACGCTCTGAATGCTGCCCATGGTCATCATCTCCGCAGGAAATTAAAACCATTGAAAATATTGCTAATAATAAATACTTTGACATCTGTTGTATATTTTTTGATTATGTATAAATTGTAATGAAAGAATTAAACTCATTCGGGATCGGCAGAATGGTTTAAATCTCCAATTTTTATCCCAATAAAATTAAAATTTGGAATTTCCGAAGGCACAAAGGTATATTTTTGCGGGCTTCCTTCATAAAATTCTGCAAAAGGATTTGTCGGTGTCGCAAAATTATAATTCTCCCGAAGGAACACCCAAGAGCTGTTATGCTCTAAATCACTCTGTAGTCCAAGCACCAATTTCTGTGTTTTAATCACGTCAAAGGTGGTAATACTGCTACTACGATTGACGTCTGCAGCCAGTAGTTTATAAGGACTATCTAAGGTATCAACACCCAAAACCTGTTTGGTCATTTTGATTAAATCAAAGGTCGTTAGCCCGTTATTATACAAGGTATCCTTTTTCAAATATAGTGAATAAGTACTATCAGCATGCAAGAATAAAGTCGTCTCTAAGTGCCCTGTGGTATCAACTGTAATTCGACCAATAGATAGTGAATCAAGCATGACTTCATACCCACTTATCGTATCGCCCGCTGGGGTTTTCGCAAAGACAGAAATGGAATAGGGTCTTCTTGCGCCTGTCGCTGCTATGGCATCATCAACGGCATTGATCGTTGCCTGATAACCAGCATCTCTTACATCAAAATGTACCGTTCCATCCGGCTCTATGACCACGAAAGTGGGTGTTCCATCGAAAGAACCAAATGTCCCTGCCAGATAAGGTTGAATGACATCCTGTGCACCTCCATCTGCGCCAATACCAGGAAAATTGTGCCCATGCGCTGCCTGATAATCAGCGACCAACTGATTGGTATCCGTGTCCAAAATACTGATGGCCATAAACTCAACGTCTCCGGCGCCATTACCCCAGCTTTCATATAGCGGAATGACATAAGGCGCAATGGCGTTACAGGGAGGACAGGTGGTAAAGAAAAATTCAATTACCATTGTTTTGCCCTGATTGAGATAATCGGCATAAAGGTGATAGGTCAGCCCATCATTATCCGTAACGGTAAAATCCGGTGCCTGCTGTGCCCAAACATTTTGCCCAATAAAAAGAAATAATAATATAGGAATTAAACGATTCATAATTAGGAATTTTTGTCAAAGATACCATTTTTTTTATTACGAAGTAGAAGTTTGAGTCCTCTCATAAAGGGGAAGCAGGGGCGTAAAAAAGAAAAACGATCACTTCCCACAGGAAATGACCGTTTTTCTTACTTAATTTTCCAAAAATAAAATCAGAATTAATTTACATCCCAAAAAATCTTGGTCAATAAATCATCTCCTCCAATGGCGCTGGCAGCTGCACCATAGTTGGTTTTATTTAATGTCTGCTCTTTAATAGGATAAGTAAATCGCATAGGAATAGCGCTATCTGGTGTCTGCGCATCTGGTGAAGTATTCAATGTTGGTGCATCCAGTCTTCTCCATGATGTGTATCCTACAAAACCTCTAACGTAGAAAGCAATCCACGCCTGCGTTCCGATAGAATTTTTCCAGTTTCCTGCATCATAAGCTACATTTGCCTGTCCCAAATAAGCATCTGCCTCCGCCTGAGTACCACCCCAGTTCATGATGGATGTTGATACAGCTGTATTATATAGTGTTTCTGCATCACCTCCTACACTATAACCTCTCGCTGCTGCTTCAGCCATATAAAAGGCCATCTCTACATCATCTATTAAAACAGAGGCATACTCTGGTTGTAAAATAGAGGAAGCAATGTGAGAATAATCTGAATAAGGACTACCTATTCCATAAACGCCTCCAGCGTACGAACCGTCAGCCATAGGTATAAAATAATCGTCCATACGAGGATCAGACAATCCGCTCATCATATCAACAATGGTATTGGCGGGGATAAAATCCTTTCTTCCACTCAACACCAAATCTTCATAGATTGGATTGGTATTAGGTGATGATCCCAAATAAGACATTTGGCAGTTTTCAGCAGGGGAGGAAATAACTCCGGCTGCAGCAGCTGCTTCCACGGTTGATTTTGATACGGAAGGATCTACATCTGCTAAATACAATCCCATCTTTAATTTGAGCGAGTTGGCAAATTTTTTCCAAGCTGCGACATCGCCTCCATAATACAAATCAGCGCTTCCAAAACTGGCGCCTGACTCGTCCAGACGCCCCAAAGCATCATCAACACTGGCAAGTAAGCTTGCGTAAATACCGGCAGCATCGTCATATTTAGGACTAAGCGTCTTATCAATCTGTAATGCTTCAGTATAAGGTACATTACCAAAAATATCGACCAATCGTTGCATGCTATATGCTTTCAATAAATCAATGATGGCCATCTTATTGACCTTAGCCTTAGCAGCATCGTCTCCAATTGCGTCTGCTGCACCTATATTGGCCTGTGCCTGTGTTAGATTATTTAGAATAGATCGGTAAAAAGTACTGAAAGCTCCATCCGCAATACGTCGGTTGACAATATTATAGTTGGCCTCATCCGTATAAGTAGTTTCCGTCCAATACTGTGCCCACAACTTCCAGATATTCACGTTCACATTTGAACTAGCTACCTGATCTGCTAATTCCTTTTGGGCATTGCTAAACAATGCCTCCCCTGACACCTCTGTCGGGTGCTTGGGATCGTTATTGAAGTCCTCAAAATCTTTTGTACAAGACCCCAGGAGAACTGCAACCGATATCAATAATATGAAATATATTTTTTTCATAATAAATTTTTAAATTTTAAATTAAGTTTTCCAACAACATCCCTTAGAAATGAAGTTTTAAATTAACACCATAAGTCTTCAACGATGGCATTACACCTGACTGCCAGCCCTGAATATTACCGGCTCCCTGACTAGCTTCCGGATCTGCATGTGGCAGATTCTTCTTGATAATCCAAAGGTTTCCTCCGATAAGGCTAATAGTTGCTCCTCTAACAAATCCATTTCCGAATAGCTTTGAAGGAACAGTGTATGACAAAGACACCTCTCTCAACTTGATGTAAGATGCATCGAATACGTATCGCGCGTTAGGGTTTCTGGCCCATCCAAAAGCACCTGCGTAATAATCTGCTCTTGCCCGAATAGTGTTGGTTACGTAGTTACCATTGCCATCATCCATGACACCTTCCTGAACAATACCACCAGATTTTGGATCGTAAGTACCATCACCATTATCAATCACAGGATCTCTTAGGTTATTACCTAAATCATTCGTAGCAGCAGTCTCTGCATAGAGTCCTGTTCCTTGTCCATACCATTGATCAAGTGAGAAAACACTTCCGCCTTTTTGCCAATCAATCAAGAATCCAAATGAAATATTTTTGTAAGAGAAGTTGTTATTGATACCAGCTACCCAATCCGGATTGATATTTCCAAGTATCTGGTCTGATGTAGCAGTTCTTGCGTAATAACCACTTGGCAAGACTACTTTTTGTCCATTTTCATAAACAAAGTCTCTTCCCTGAATGGTACCATAAGGCTCTCCAACACGAGCATTAATAGAAACACCTCCCTGCAAGCTGGCAAGTGTTAGGTTTTCGATTTTAATGCCGGTTTCCGGATCGTCAAATAAAGCAACTACTGTATTTATATTTCGTGACCAGTTGATGCCTAAATCCCATTTTAAGGCAGCCGTTTTTACAGGCACCAAATTAAGCACTACTTCTACACCTTTGTTCTCAATCTCACCTGCGTTGAAGTATTTTCTTCCAAATCCTGTAGCGGTAGATACATCAACAGGCATGATCTGATCAACTGTATTGGTTTTATACAAAGATAAGTCAAAACCAACTCGATTGTGGAACATATTCATCTCCAATCCCAACTCCAGTGATTTTGTTTTTTCCGGCTTTAAGTCGGGATTTTGCTTCGTATATGGTAGTGAATACAAGGCACTTCCACCAAATAGAGGATTGCTATTATAAGTATCAGAAATAGCCCCCCATGGTGCTGAAGCTCCTACTTCTGCATAATTCAATCGAATCTTACCATTATCTAACCAACTGGCATCCATTAACTCTGAAAAGACCATACTCGTTGATACAGATGGGTAAAAATAAGTTCTCGCATCCGAAGGAAGCGTAGAGGAAACATCTCTTCTCATGGTTGCATCTACATACATGAAGTTCTTATAACCAAGTGATACCTGTCCAAAGAGTCCGTTCACACCCACTCTCTGAAGATTCTCAAGTGGTGGAAGTAAGGTGCTTTTTGAATTAGAAAGTGCATATAGTCTGTTGATAATTAAACCACCATTGGTAGATGCATAAATTGATTCAAATTTTGTACGACGAATATTGCTTCCTACCATTGTGTATAGGTTCAAATCATCTGTTAGGTCCTTTTTGAACGTCAACATCAAATCGAGATTACTCTCCGTAAAAGAACGGTTGCTACGCGCATATCCTGAGCGAACATCCGGCCGACCAATACCAAGTTCTCCTGATACAGAACCAATCGCTTTTCGCTCCTCACGCAATTCAGTATAAGTATCAACAGCATAACGTGCCATAAAATCAAGTCCTGAAAGAATATTCCAATCCGCTTTAACATAACCGATCAATCGGTTTCTTCCATCAGTTTGATAATTTTCGTATCTCTGCCAATACGGATTGTCCCAATAAATTGGATCGGGATCGCTTTCGCTAACTCGATTCCATGTTGTATTTTCGTTTGTTCTTTCGTAGGCGTCCTTTTGACTCTGAATATCAACGTTCGTTTGATACCATTGTCTGAAACTGGAAAGAATATTATCACTATATCCTGTGTGATTTCGTCCCTTTCCTGCTGTATTGATATAGTTTGCCATCGCAGAGAACTTTATAGCGCTGGTCATATCGTAAGTTGCAGCAAAGTTTACGTTATTTTTTGTCAAACTACTATTAGGCATGATTCCTGTCATATCGAAACGAGTGTAGGATAGTCTAAACGTAGATTTATCTGCTGCGCCACTAAATGAAAAGTTATTCTTCAATGTAGATGAGTTATTGAAAAAGGTAATAGGACCATTATTAGCAGCCACCCATGGTCTTGGTTTTCCAAAATTAGAAGAAGACGGATCGAATGCATCCCACTGGTAAACCAT
>CAZNCI010000012.1:15504-28284 GCA_964571475.1 uncultured Saprospiraceae bacterium
CTATAATAAGGACCATAACCAGCTCCATACAATTTCTGATATTCAGGGAAGGTAGATTTATCCACACTACCAACAGTATAAGAGGTAGAGTAATCGAACCCAACGCCTTTTTTACCCTTATTTCCTTTTTTAGTGGTAATCATGATTACCCCATTGGCAGCCCGAGAACCATAAAGTGCTGTTGCTGCAGCGCCTTTAAGTACGTTGACTGACTCAATGTCATCCGGGTTAATATCTGATGCAGCATTACCATAATCATAACCACTACGTCCACTTCGCTGACCGCTATCGTTACCGGTTGAGTTATTGATCGGAATACCATCAATTACGAAAAGAGCCTGATTATCACCCGTAAGAGACTTAAA
The DNA here is from genome assembly GCA_964571475.1 of uncultured Saprospiraceae bacterium. Classification (GTDB taxonomy): domain Bacteria; phylum Bacteroidota; class Bacteroidia; order Chitinophagales; family Saprospiraceae; genus JALVDO01. Next base: position 15,870 of record CAZNCI010000012.1, read on the forward strand.
TCCTCTAATGACAATATTAGAAGATCCACCCATATTGGTGTTGTTTTTAACCTGTACACCGGCGATCTTTCCAGATAGTGAATTGACAATATTGTCAAGAGGAACCCGGTTCACCTTGTCCCCACCTACTTCCTGTGTTGCATAACCGAGAGATTTCTTTTCTCTGGTTACACCCAAAGCGGTAACTACAATTTCTGATAATTCAATTCCCTCTGAAAGGACAACATCCACCATGCTGGCTGCACCTAATTCAACCTCTTTGGTCTCAAATCCGGTGTAGCTAAAAACCAGGGTGGTCGCCCCTTTGGGAACTTCCAATGAATATTTTCCATCAAAATCGGTAATCGTTCCTACTGTCATGCCCTTTGCCAGAACAGTAGCTCCAATTAACGGATTGGTACCGTCTGTGACTGTACCTGTAACTGTTCTTTGTGCCAGGGTGATCCCCACAACAAAGAACATCAACGTCAAAACTAACGAGAGTTTTTTCATGTTAAGTTAATTTAGTTTAAAAAATAATTGATTCTTCAATGCCCTTTTTCCGGGCAAAATAACTGATTAAATATGGGATAATCTTTGGCTTTAAGCTAAAAATAATGCTAAAGCCAAACGTGTATTGACTAAAGTTTGGAGGATAAAATTGTATCCCTCTTTAGTGATTATACCGATGGTAATACGTTCCAAAAGCGTATTCTGCTGCCGCAAAGTTAAATAAAAGTTAATTTTATCCAAAAGAAATATTAAAGCACCCAAAACTTGTTTTACCGAGTAGGAGTTTCGAGGGGCTGATTTTACCATACAGTTGGGGGCTTTCCGCTTTTTGTGCACGGGCGGGTTCACCTGGCAAAGATTCATTTCCTATCTTTATCCGCGCTTATGCTCCATATAATTACTGGCACCATACGCACAATAAGCCAATAATTCGTATATATCCAAATCCTCTTCCTGCCATTCAAAAATTTCAACATTGAAGTCAAAATTTAATCGACTCCAGTTAAATTTGGCATGGAGTGTAAGTAGGAGGTCTTTTCGGTCTTTGTAGAGTTCAAAACGGCTATTCCAAAAGCCCTTTTTTCGAAGCAGGAAATGAAACCTTTTGTAGTTGGCTCCTTCGATGTTAATCTCCATTTTGCCCCGGCTTGGGATTAAGAGTTCGCCGACAATTCGCCCGTTTTCGAAAATATCAAATTTTCGCCACCAAATATTCCTTGGTTTTATTTCAATTAAATTGTCCAAATAAGCCATCTCTGAAGCGGCCGAGAACCAGCCGCTTCGTTTCATAGTCAGGATGGGCTCTTGGTCTTCATACAAAATAAAATCACCCCTGTTTGATGTTAATGTGATATTAATCATGGTCCCAATATTTAAATATAGGCTGCAAAATACAAAACAAAAATTATTTAAACGGACAAATTTCGACAAAATGGAAGAAATCAAACTAATAGTGTCTTAAACCCTTCGGCTGTTCAAACCGGCACGTTTTTTTGCGAAAGGGGTAGTAGCGGTATGCACGACGAAGGAGTGTGTAGTAGCGGATGACCCGACCCGAAGAGACGCAGGAAAGGAGGGATTCGCCCAAATAAAAAAAATGGTAGTCTATCAAATGTAATCTTACCTCAAAAAAGGAAGTCACTAAAAGTTCATCCACACCAGTGTCAGCTTGAACCCTCCTGCATCGGGCATTCAAACAGACACTTGAGAGACGTGGGAAAGGAGGGAAAAACTATCGATACAAATGAGTAAAATATCGTTCTAAATCCCCATTCCGCAACCATTTGATGATGAGGAAGAAAAAATAAATTTTCAATAAAAATGCCAAAAAAAACAAGGAGATGGATATGTAATGACTGGCATCTGAATTGACGCTGCTCCAGATCATTTGCAGCAATGCATAAATATACAAAGGGGCCAAAATAAGCCGGTTTGTATTAAAATGATGACTATCCAGTCTGCCGAATAAATACAATCCTGATAGTGCCGTCAACAGGGAATAAATCAGGACTCCGGTGTTCTCAAAGGCGCCTAGATCATAGAAACGATCAATGATGGAAAAACAGACAATCCCTCCCAATAAATAGCCCAATTTAGCCAGTGATTTTGATATTTTCTGATAAACATCCGACATTTCACCTGCTGCCTTTTGGACATCCAGCAGGTTAAAAAGGTAGAAAAACAAAAAAGTACTCATTAGGCTTAGTACATCGGCAATTGCCCAGGCAGATGCCGAAAAACAGCTCAATTTAGTACTGCCTTCCAATGCCAACTGATTCTCGTGAGACCATTTGAACGACATCCAGGCGTATAGTAATATCCAACTAAAATAAATACCCAACCAACCTCTTTGGAAAAACAAAATAGCTTGTCGTACATCCAGATTTTTTACGCGTAAATAGGCCTTTTTACTTTCTAAAATAGTGTAAAATAACAATACCAATAAGGCAATAGTCGCCACGTGTAAAAAGGAAATTACCGTCAGGCTTTGTTTATAAGCCGAATTCTCACCCAAAGAAGGGTTGGAACTGGGCATCACGCCGGCCCTCCCGACAATAAAATAGGACAAAACAGCCAAAATTACCACCAAATTAATCACTAAACTACGCGTAAAAAAGGAATATTTCCCTTTGGGAAATAAGAAAAAACTGTGCTTTAGAGCCGGTTGATCTTTAGAGTAATATACCGTTTTGGAGAACAATCCAGGCTGATCCTTCATTTCCCCCTTCAACTGATGATAGGTCAATAAAAATGTATTCGGTCGATCATTTCGAGTCAGTGCAGCGGTGGCCTTCTCTTCCTCTAAATCAATGTGTAAATGGGGAAATTTTTGTTGCCAGTGCTTCAAGATAAAAAAGGCAATGATATTTTTGGTACTGTCGGATGGAAGCGAACCACGTCCTTTGAAATAATTGGACAAACTGGAACAGGAAATATGGTGGTCTATTTTGTCTTCAATTGCCTTACATTTACTCTCAGAGGCATTACCTTTTCTGGGAATATTTGGATAGTAAATATTCCAAAAATCATCCAAAAGACCATTGACCCAATCCGAAACACCCTGCCCCATTATTTTCCTGTTAAATTTTCAAAAACATCTAAATCATACGCATCGCCCATTTGGAAATGAATTGTCAGAAACCCCATTGCTTTAGCTGTATTGATGTTGTCTATATTATCATCAATAAAAAGTGACTCCCCCGCCTTTAACCCATATCTGTGTAATATTATTTCAAAAATTCCCGGATCGGGCTTAACAACGCCTTCTATACCGGAAACGACCACGCCCTCTAATTCATTGATAAAAGGAAAGCGTTTCTGAAGTAGAGGATAACACTCGGCGGATAGATTCGTTAATCCAAAAAGTCGGTACTGCCCTTGTAACTGATGGAGCAAATCTACACTTTCAAGGATGGGTCCCTTCAACATCTCCGGCCAACGGTCAAAATAAGCGTGGATGTATGATTCGTATTCGGGAAATTGCGCTAACAATTCCTTGAAACCATCTTCAAATGAACGTCCGGCATCCTGCCAATTATTCCACTCCATGTGACAAATATTTGCTAGAAAAAAATCCATATCAGCCTTATCCGCAAACATTTTTTCGTATAAATACCGGCGATCCCAATCTACTAATACGCCCCCAAAATCAAAGATGACATTTTTTATCAAAATCCTTATTTTTGTTCAACTTTTTCTGTTGTATAAAATTTTTCAAACGCAAGGTAAACCGCTTTGTGCAAAATAGTGGCATGATTCTCCGTTAAAATGGGTTCGTAGTATATTTTCATCCCTTTTTGCTCGACTTCATTTAAAGCCTCTACTAATTTATTCGCTACTTTGTGCATCGTTGGATGCTCTTTTCCAAGAGAGACGAATACCCGTTTGGGTGTTTTTAAGTTTCCGCTCAAATATTTATCTGCCTTTTTGACCATCTTTTGTTTGTCCCACCAAAGGGATGGGCTCACTATGATATAATCATCAAACATATTCGGGTATTTGAACAGGATTTCCGTCGCAAGCAATCCTCCCAATGACTGTCCGATGATGGTTTGATGCCCATTGGTTTTGTAGTTTTTACGAATAAAAGGCAATACTTCTTTTTTCATAAATTGAATAAATTGAGGGGAACCACCGCTGGTAGGAATAGCTTTTATATCTGATTTGGAATGACTGGGATAGGTAAAATCCCGATAACGGTCCACATTGGCAATACCGACTACAATGGATTTGGGTAGGAGCTCATACATATTCATAAACTGCGCCAAGCCTGCGATATGGGGAAAGTCTTCATTTTCAGAACCATCCAACACATAAATAACGGGATAAGTGGAGAGACTATCCGGATCGTAGCCCTGCGGCAGGTAAATATTTAAAATCCTTTCTTCGTTCAATTCATCAGAATGAATTCGCTCCACCACTCCAAAAGGGAAGGTTGTCTTGCCGAGGTAACGCGCCTCCTTTTTCTGAGCGAAAATAGCAGTCACCAGAAGTAAAAGAAAAGAGATTAAAATGAGCTTTGGATATTTCATATTTTTATTATTTTAGTAATTTGACATTTAGAGTCCGCACACTGCTCGAAAATAGATGGCGGTATTTAATTTCCACAAAGATCATCATTTGTCTATTATAAAATCCATTGCTTTTGTCGATTTTAGATAAACTAAAACACAATTAATTAATAATCAATCACTTACAAATACACCGTAAAAGTCCCGCAATTTTCTTGTGGGACAAATAAAGCATAATGAATCATTTACGGTAACTCTAACGCCCCTTTATTTCCATCCTCCTCCTTCTTCTTACACCTTTGTGCCAATACGAGCATTCAATAACTATTTTCCAGCAAATTTAATTAGATATGGATCATCCACAGACAATTTTCAAACATCCGGCGGCCTTATTTCTTCTTTTCTTTACAGAAATGTGGGAGCGGTTTAGTTATTATGGTATGCGCGCCTTATTGGTCTTATTTTTAATCAGCGACAAAAACATCGGTGGTTGGGCATGGACGAGGAGCGACGCACTTAAATTGTATGCTGTTTATACCGGTTTGGTTTATCTCACCCCCATCCTTGGAGGATTCCTTGCGGATAAGGTACTGGGCAAAAGGCCAGCGATTATTTTGGGAGCCATATTGATGACGCTCGGACATGGGGCGCTTGCATTGGAGACCCCCATGACTTTTTATATCGGTTTAGGCTTATTAATCAGCGGCAATGGATTTTTCAAACCCAATATTTCCAGTATAGTCGGAGACCTCTATCAAACACATCCGGAAAAAAAAGATTCCGCCTACACCATTTTTTATATGGGCATCAATGCGGGGGCATTTTTGGGTATTCTTTTTTGTGGTTATATTGGTGAAAACATCTCTTGGAGTTTCGGATTTGGGCTGGCAGGTGTATTTATGTTTCTTGGGATGTTAATGTTTCTGTTTGCCCAAAAAATATTGGGAAAAATTGGATTAAAACCAGAAAAACACCCAAAAAATTCGCAGGCACAACACGATAGTGCACCCCACATAGTGCGCGACCGACTCATTGTAATAGGCATTTTTGGCTTATTGGTCATCTTTTTCTTTTTGGCTTTCGAACAGGCAGGTGGTAGCATGGCCATTTTTGCCAAAGACTACACCCAACGCATACTGACAGGAGGAACGGCTACCCTTTTCATAATAGTCAACACACTCATCGTTATTATTCCATTGGGTCTATTGACTTACGTTGTTGCCAAATTAGTTGCCATTCTTGCTAAGAAGTACAAATTGGCAGGCATCTCCATGGCTTTGTGTTTTATCATCACCTGGAGTATTGCAATATGGATGCTCAATAGAGATTTGCAGATGAAGACCTACGAAGTGCAATCCAATAGCGCAAAGAAGACAGAACTAATTAGTATTCGCACCTTAGAAAACCATAAAATTGGTGATGAATTACGGGTGTTGTTGGTGAATAAACAAAATAAGACTTACCGCTCAATAGCCAAGGAGGACACCGAAAAATACAGCACAGCCCTTGCGACAAAGGTGATCCGTCAAAAAACCGGAGAAATAGAAGTGCCCGCCTCCTGGTTTGCATTATTAAATTCATTTTTCATCCTTATGTTTTCCACCCTTATTTCCAAGATATGGGAGAGTAAATACAATTTGTCCGCTGCCCATAAATTTGGGGCAGGGCTGATTCTAATCGGGTTAGGGTTTGGCGCATTGGCTTATGGAGGCAGAGATATTGCTCAGGGCGCGCAGGCTGCCAGTGTCAGCATGTGGTGGTTGATTATTGCCTATTGGTTTCATACGATGGGAGAATTGCTCATTTCACCTGTTGGGCTGTCATATGTCAGTAAATTAGCTCCGGAAAAACTACTAGGGCTGATGTTTGGAGTTTGGTTTTTAGCCTCCTCTATTGCCAATTTTATTGCCGGAATGCTGGGGAGTTACATCGACTATGTGGTGGATCATTATTCGATTTCCGTTTTTTTCCTCATTTTTACTGCCATTCCAATTTTTGTGGGTCTCATTGCCTTTGCTTTAAATGGGTTGATTAATAGGAAGATGCACGGGATTAAGTGAAAAAGTGAATTGATTTTATGATTCGTGATGTCCGATTAATTTAAAATTAAAAAGGGGGAGTTTTAATTTAAAATTTTAAAGGGGGAGCTTTAATTTAAAATTTTAAAGGGGAAGGTTTAATTTAAAAGTAGCGGGAGAGAACCGGTAGCTTGAAGGAGGGGCGAGGTTTTTGGAAAACAGGCTAGGTCGGTTTTCATTTTGCCCTCCCGCGCCTCAGTCCTAACCTGCCTAGCCTGACGAATGTCGGATAGGATGAAGCCTTGCGCGCGTTGGGTATATTGAAACTTTAAAGTGGCGTGTGCTCCATAAGATAACACCTTTTGCGCTCCTCTTTTTCCCTCTCCCAAAGATGTCAACTTATGCCAGGCTAGGCAGGTTTTCATTTTGATTTCTAATTCTAATTTTGATTTCCATTCTAATTTTGATTTCCATTCTAATTTTGATTCCCATTCTAATTTTGATTTCCATTCTAATTTTGATTTCCCTTCTAATTTTGATTCCCATTCTAATTTTGATTATAATGGATGTATTTTTTTTCTTTACTGCTTTCGCAAATGTAGGAGATACCATTACCGTAAATTTCCAAATAATCCCGATAGACCTGATCGCAATTTGATTCATTATAATGATTAATAATGACTAATTTACCAGCTGCCAGAAAACTTTTGGCACCGGCTACATCCCACCAGTTTTTATCGTCAGAATAAGATTCGTAGAGTACTCCATCAAAATCAGAGGCACCATCAACGGTATTTTTCGCCATACATTTCATGCCATTAGCGTGGACATAATCACATAGTGCCTGATAAAAAGCGACACCTTCTGCTTTGGTGGCGTGGAATCCATATTGGCTACGCAAGTCATCATCATCCACCCAATCCATATTATCAAACTCGACCCAGTCACATCCCCATGCCGCAATCTTATCGATTCTAGCTTTCATAATTGGCAAAATTCCGGTTGTTGTTTCATCAACGAAATACTCACCTGCCCATTGCCCCCATTGTTGGGAAACAAGATAAGGTTGTAGCGCAGCAAAATCACTTCTCCAGTCTTCACCGGTTCCTATACTGATATAGGCCCCTACTTCATTACCTTGTGCTTTGATTTCAGCTACGGAGGCAGATACATTATTTTCAAATGGGTCAATTAAAACGTAGGCATTTCTAGCGTTAATAATAATATCCGCCACTTTATCCTCCTCGTAATTTTCCTGATAGGCCTGATTATAAACGGGGACTGCCTGCTCATCGCCATGTGGAGTTGGTGTCATTGGCACATCATCTGTTTTGTCACAAGCAGGTAAAAAGATAAAACCCAGACAAAAAACAATGGAAAAAATTGATTGAGAAAAATTCATAAGTAAGTTGTTTTTTTGTTTAAAGAAACAGTTTTTGTATCGTCATCAGAGTAGTTATTTCTACACACCGATAACTGTCCTGTGAAGTTCAAATTGGTGCTTATGTACTCTAAACGAGACAAGAAGAATAAACCCTACTCCCTATAAATTTAAACTTCCCCCAAATAAGCAAATGCACCAAAAGGTTGCAAAAAGCCCCCCCCCTTTTCAAACAAAAAGAAAAAACATTAACATCTTATTATAATTTATTGTACCTTTGCAGACAATAAAGATTGTATCTTTGCCATTCAATACATTCAATTTGTTCAAATAAATGCACAAAATCAATATCACATATCGCCTATTTGCCATGACAATGGCATTGCTGATGTTCGTAACATCAGTTGGCTTTTCTATTGATTTACACGTGTGTCAGGACAAAGTAAAATCTGCAAGTCTTTTTGGGGATGCACCAACCTGTTATGAATTGGCAGGATATAAAAATCCTGTAAAAGAGGTAGATGAGATACATCAAAAGTCAAAGCAGCATCAGCATGATGGCACATCAATAGATAAAAAAGAATGCTGTCACAATGAGACTTTGCACTTTCAGTCTAACAGCAATCAGAATGTTTCCTCTACGCAAATCTTGTCAACCCGACAGTTACAGCAATTTGTTATTGCTTTCGTAACGAACTTTGTTGCTAATGATTTGAAGATAGAAAGAGAAATTACTGCATTTGATTCCTACAAACCACCGTTGATTCCAAGGGATATTCACGTCCTTGTGCAATCTTTCCTTTTATAGAATTTCATTTCTTATTGAGCTTTTTTCTAAGCAAATAATGTTTAGCCCAAAGCTTCATAGCTATTGGAGAAACCTCTCCGATACGCCATTACAATTTCATTTTACATAATAATACACCAATGTTTATTGTATAAAACAAGGGGGAGTGCATCAAATGTAATGCGACCTCAAAAGAGGAAGTCACTAAAAGTTCCTTTTTTTAAATAGCCACGAAACTTGTCCCGCAGTTATGAGGGATACACGAATTTCCTTAGCGAGCCAAGGAATGTTCGTGATGCGAAACAAGCTTCGTGGCAATGATATTAGCATTACATTTAGTACACCACCAAACAAGGATATTCAAATTTCTATTTGTTTTACACAAAAGTATCTTGCAAAATCAGGATACAACGTTGGGAAAGAAGAAGAACAAAGATGTTAAATAACTTCATTCGATTTTTCCTGGAGAATAAGCTTGTTGCTTATCTATTACTCATCCTATTTGTGGGATGGGGCTTAATCACCGCACCTTTTGATTTTGGAATTGAAGACCTACCCCGAGATCCGGTTGCCGTAGATGCCATCCCCGACATTGGGGAGAATCAACAAATTGTATTTACCAAATGGATGGGTCGATCCCCGCAGGACGTAGAAGATCAAATTTCCTATCCATTAACGACCGCTCTTTTAGGTATTCCGGGCGTAAAGAGTATCCGAAGCAATTCTATGTTTGGATTTTCAACCATCTTTATCATTTTTAATGATGGCATAGAATTTTACTGGAGTAGGAGTCGCATATTAGAAAAGCTCAACTCTCTTCCTGCCAATACCCTACCCGATGGCGTACAACCAACCTTAGGTCCTGATGCGACGGCCCTAGGTCAAATATTTTGGTACACACTGGAAGGGCAAGACAAGGATGGGAATCCAACGGGAGGCTGGGATTTACATGAATTAAGAACCATTCAGGATTTCTATGTCCGATACGGTCTATCCTCTGCAGAAGGAGTTGCAGAGGTAGCTTCTATCGGTGGTTTTGTCAAAGAATATCAGGTAGATGTGGATCCCGAAGCGATGAAAGCCAACAATGTAACACTGGAACAGGTAATGGCAGCCATCAAAAATAGTAACCTTGACGTTGGCGCGCAAACGATAGAGATTAACCTGGCTGAATATTTTGTCAGGGGTTTAGGTTATGTAAAAAACATTGAAGACATTGAAAACAGTGTCGTCAAAGAAAGCAATAACGTACCCATCCGAATCGGAGATGTTGCCAAAGTAAATATCGGACCGGCAACTAGAAGAGGGATGTTAGATAAATCAGGTTCTGAAGCAGTTGGAGGTGTAGTAGTAGCAAGGTATGGTGCCAACCCATTGGAGGTCATTGAAAATGTCAAAGAAAAAATAGGAGAACTAGCCCCCGGATTGGCCACGAAAACCTTAGCAGACGGAACTATTTCACAGGTAAAAATTGTCCCATTTTATGATCGTACACAATTAATTAACGAAACGATAGGAACACTAAAAGAAGCCTTGACGCTGGAAATACTAGTCACAATTATCGTCGTCATCTTAATGTTATTGAATTTAAAATCATCCATTTTAGTATCAGGAACACTACCGGTTGCTGTTTTAATGTGCTTCATTGCCATGAAATACTTTGGAGTGGATGCTAATATTGTAGCACTATCAGGTATTGCCATCGCCATTGGAACCATGGTTGATATGGGCATTGTATTGACAGAAAGTATGATTACCCGAATAGACGAAGCGCCGCCGGATGAAACACTATTGACCAGTATTTACGAGGCAACAACCGATGTAGCATCAGCTGTTATTACAGCCGTAGCGACAACCGTCATCAGTTTTATACCCGTTTTTACAATGCAGGCGGCGGAAGGAAAATTATTCAGACCTTTAGCCTATACCAAAACATTTGCGTTGGTAGCATCCATTATTGTAGCAATCACTATTATTCCACCATTAGCCCATACGTTTTTTTCTTTCAAATCAAAAAAGAAAAACATTTCGCTCATTGGAAATACGCTGGCAATTATAGGCGGGCTTATTTTAATATTCTTCTATAATACATTTTTAGGAAGTGTACTTACGGTTGTAGGTATTGCCGGCATTTTAACAGCTTTAGCCAGAGAATACAGTAGTGAAAAGCATGTTAAAATAATCACCTGGATAACGAATATTATTTATGCGCTCATTGTCGCCTGGTTATTGGCAACGGTATGGATGCCTTTAGGGGTCACCAAGAGTAATATGACTAACTTCCTTTTTGTTGCTACAATTACGGGAAGTTTAATTGGATTTTTCTATCTCATCATCTATTTTTATGAGCGGATTTTACGATTTTTACTACGGTTCAAATTACTCTTTTTATTCGCCGTAGGACTTATCATCTACCGAGGTTTTGTTGCTTTCCAAAATACGGGACAGGAATTCATGCCTTCATTGGACGAAGGTTCATTTTTGCTGATGCCAACATCCATGCCCCATTCCGGCATACAGGAAAACATTAAAAACCTGAGGACACTTGATATGGCAGTAACAGCCATCCCTGAAGTAGAGACGGTCGTTGGAAAAGCAGGGCGTGTCAATAGTCCACTCGACCCCGCTCCAATGTCCATGTATGAAAATGTCATCCTGTACAAGTCTGAATATAAAACAGATGAAGCCGGGCATAGAATCAGGTTTAAATTTGAAGATGGAGCATATATCAAAGATGCGGGAGGACAATTAATTCCAGATGAAGATGGACAATACTTCCGTCAATGGCGAGACCATATCAAAAGTCCGGATGACATTTGGAATGAAATCGTCAAAGTCACCAAATTACCCGGAGTTACATCAGCACCAAAATTGCAGCCGATAGAAACGCGCCTTGTGATGTTACAAACGGGCATGAGAGCTCCAATGGGGATTAAAGTAAGGGGCTCCGACCTTGCTACAATTGAGGCATTTGGACTAGAATTGGAGAAGGAATTAAAAGAAGTGGAAGGCGTAAAAGATGCCGCAGTATTTGCTGACAGAATCGTAGGCAAGCCCTATTTATTATTAGACATAGATAGAGAAGCCATCAGTCGATATGGATTAACCATCGCCAAGGTTCAGACCTATATACAGGCGGCAGTCGGGGGTATGACTATGACCACTACCGTTGAAGGGCGAGAACGGTATGCCATCAGAATACGCTATCCAAGAGAGTTAAGAACCGATCCGGAAGCACTGAAACGAATTTACGTACCTACTTCGTCAGGACAGCAAATCCCCTTAGGGGAATTGATGACCATCAGGTACGAAGCAGGTGCACAATCAATCAAAAGCGAAGATGGTTTTTTGATCGGTTATGTACTTTTTGACCGAGAAAAGGAATTTTCCGAAGTCGAAGTAGTCGAAAATGCAAAAAAACACTTTCAGCAGCAAATTGAAAGTGGTCAGTTAATAGTACCCGCAGGTATTAGCTATCGCTTTGCCGGCAATTATGAACAACAACAAAGAGCCAGTAAACGACTCAGCCTTGTTGTCCCAATTGCGTTAGCCATTATCTTTTTGATTCTCTATTTTCAATTTAATTCAATCCTTATTTCGGTCATGGTATTTACCGGTGTATTTATTGCATTCTCTGGAGGGTTTATCATGATAGGGTTATATGATACCCCTTGGTTTTTGGATTTCAATTTCTTTGGCAGTAATATGCGTGACTTATTTCAAATTC
>CAZNCI010000013.1:0-21990 GCA_964571475.1 uncultured Saprospiraceae bacterium
TAGGACTGAGGCGTGACCGGACAAAAAAATATAAAAAAAAGAGTGCGGAACTTTTTTCATAAAAAAAAATGTTATATCTTTGCGTCGCTTTATTCAAAAAGCAGGTATAGACCTATAGTGTAAAGGTAGCACCCCGGTTTTTGGTGCCGTTAGTCTAGGTTCGAATCCTAGTAGGTCTACATCAAAAGTCCATCGAATTTTCGGTGGACTTTTTTTTTGGGGTAGTGTGTCAAATGTAATGCTGCCTCAAAACAAGGAAGTCACTAAAAGTTCTTTTTAGATTGCCACGAATACACGAATTTCCTTGGCGATCCAAAGAAATTCGTGCATTCGTCAGGGATGCGGGACAGGTTTCGTGGTGATGATATTAGCATCACATTTAGTACACCACCTTTTTTTGCGCCCATCAGTTTTGTCTAATTTTAGCAAAACTAAAAAAGACTGTTCAAAATTCCGAAATAAAGCATATCTTAGAGGCAAATTTAAAATTGTTCGATATGAGACTTTCTGTCACTTTCCTGACACTACTGTGTAGTATTCCTCTACTTTTCGCTCAACCGGAAATCAGTTTAGAAACTTTTAGCACGGGGCTTATCCAACCGACCAATATTGAAAATATGGGAGATGGCCGATTATTTGTAACAGAACAACGAGGGGTCATTAAAGTAATTTCAGCGGAAGGGGTTGTCTCTTCCACGCCTTTTTTGGACATAAGAAGTAATGTCAACTCTGCGGCAAACGAAAGAGGTCTCCTTGGCTTGGCATTTCATCCAAATTATGAGGAGAATGGTTATTTTTTCGTCAATTACAGTAATAGTTCGGGAGATACCCGCATCAGTCGATTTTCAGTCATGCCGGGTGACTCCTCGCAGGCAGACCCCAATAGTGAAGTGATTCTTTTAGAAATTGACCAGCCGTACTCCAACCATAATGGTGGCTGTATAAAGTTTGGACCAGATGGTTATTTATATATCGGCATGGGAGATGGTGGCTCTGGCGGGGATCCTCAGGGCAATGGACAAAACACACAGGTATTGCTTGCAAAACTATTAAGAATTGATGTTAACAACGGAAGCCCTTATGGCATTCCGGAGGATAATCCCTTTGTCGGGGATGATTCGGTCAGGGATGAAATTTGGGCAATTGGCGTCAGAAACCCCTGGCGGTTTAGTTTTGACCGGCAGACGGGCGATTTATGGATAGCCGATGTTGGTCAGAACCAATGGGAAGAAATTGACTTTCAGGAAGCGGGAAGTGCCGGAGGAGAGAATTATGGCTGGAATTGTTACGAGGGCTTTGAACATTACGACATCAATTCTTGCAGTGGAGGTCCTTTTACCTCGCCCATTCATACTTATGACCATAATTTCTCCAGTGGAGGCTGTTCTGTAACCGGGGGCTACGTATATAGAGGTCTTGAAAACCCGGGCTTAGTCGGGCGATATTTTTTCACTGATTTTTGCACGGGGTTAATATGGACATTGAGTCCGGATAATGATGGGGGCTGGAATTTTGAGCTCATTCATGAGGGCGGCTCCAATGACTATTCCACTTTTGGTGAAAATTCGGATGGGGAGTTGTTTGTCGCGGGGCTCATCAGCGGCAAAATTTATAAAATAGTAGAAGAATGCACTTCCTTATCAATCGAGGGAACGGTCATTGATGAAAGTTGCGATGGAGCAGCCGATGGTCAGATTAATTTGGAATTACAAGGAACACCCCCACTAAATATTAGCTGGTCAAATGGAGCGACCACCGACACCCTAACGGGGCTTATTGCTGGACAATATTCCGTTACAATAACGGATGCCAGTAATTGCCAAAAGTTTAGTTCTTTTGACCTCCAAAATAATACTTCCGAAGCACCAGATTTGCAGGTGGGCGAAGATTTTGTATCGGTGGATGATATTTTTTCGAGTTATCAATGGTATTTGAATGGTGATATTTTAGCAGACAGTACCAATGCTATTTTGTATTTCACACAATCGGGTAATTATATGGTAGAGGTAACCAATGAATTTGGATGCCCTGTTTTCTCTAATTCAGTCGATGTAATCGTGGAACAATCCTATTATCCAGAGGGAGATATAAGTGTAAATATCATTCCTAATCCGACTACCGATGATATTCGCATTACTGTAACAAATGAAGAATTAAACATTGCTTCCATTCAAATTATTGACATAAGAGGTCGGCTGATACAGCGCTTTGATGAGGAGATAAATAAGAGGTTAAAGGCCGCTATTTCGGTTAAAGGCCTCACATCCGGGCTTTATTTTGTCGTTTTTAACACGAATAAGGGAAGTTTTACTAAAAAATTACTCAAACAATAATATCTTAGCTTTCAATAAAAAATTATTCATCTAAATAAAAATTAATTACGTATGAAAAAAACAATTACTAAATTTACTTTTTTGCTATTGGGAATGCTACTATTTAGCTTTGCATCCAATGCACAGTCTTTAGAGTGTATTATCTCTTTACCTTCAGGTGACATCAGCGTTCCCGTTGGCTCTCCTGCTTCTGATTTTGGCTTTGATTTAAGTGCAGGAGAAAGTGTTTCGGGTATTGCGGTTCCTGTCGTATCGGATGTATCAGCACCAGATCCAGCAGATGACACACCAGAAATGGGCTGTGATACCATTACAAACGGAGCAGAGGTGATGGGCAATGTTGCCTTGATTCAGAGAGGAGCATGTTTCTTTAGCGACAAAGTATATCGCGCTCAAAACGCAGGAGCTATCGCTGCTATTATTTGTAACCATACAGAAGGTGCAGGTGTTATTGATATGGGATCAGGAGGTGACCATGCCGGATCGGCAAGTATTCCTTCCGGTTTTATTTCATTTGAAGATTGCGCCATGGTAACAGCTGCCATTAATAATGGAGACGAAGTGACCATCACTTTGCGAAAACCAAATCTATTTAATGGTGCAAGCGCTTACGCAAAGCAAACACCACAATCACAAATACTACCATTGGATAGTTTGTCCGTATCTTTTGCAAATACAGGAGATACCACCATTACCGATGCCCTGTTTACGGTTAATATCACTGCACCAAATGGTGATGTAACAACATCAACTTCAGGTGGAGACATTGCAGCTACCAGTACCGTTTCTGCAGGATTTGAATCTTTCACGCCTGATGAAATAGGAAGATATGATGTGGAATTTTACAGTGATATAACGGAAGATACAATTAGAGACTTCTTTGAGATTACAGAGCACACCTGGGCACTTGACGATGGTTCCTTTGCAGGTACGGCCGGTGTTTCAGATGCCACTTTTGTGATGGATGGAAGAAAGTACGATATGGGATCTTACTATTTGACAGGTGATGCAGGAGCTATTGTCACCCATGCCGGTTTTGCGTTAGGTAATGCTGCTGATGTAGCAACGGGAGTAGCGGATAACGATGCATTCACGATGCTTTTATACAAAGTAGGACCGGATGTCGTGGGCGGAACAAACACCTATGATGGCTTCTTCTCCTTAATTGGTTTTGGTTTCACCACCATTGATGGAACAGAGGCGCAGGATGACATCCAAGTCGTACAGTTAGATGACCAGTGGGCACTTGATCCAAACGAAGATTATTTAATGGTGGTAAGTTATGATGGCACAAATGCCAATACAGGTATTGCGCCAAGATATACAACAGGTGGGGCGAGTACCTATCCTTTATATGGAACCGTTGTTTATACAGATCGTCTTTATATGGGAGGTATTATTGGTGGACCCAGTGGAGTTGTTAGAATGTATGAAGAAGGAGAATATCCATTTGTAAAGACAGAAAATGTATTTTTAGATAAATCAAAAATCAAATTGTCTCCTAATCCTGTGAGCACAGAATTGACTGTTTCTTTTGATTTAAATGAGCAGGCAGATGAAGTACGTGTGAGTATTATCAATATTCAGGGGCAGGTATTACAAGTTCAGACATTGGAAAATGTATTGAATGGCGATTACCAAATTAATGTAAGTAATCTTGCTGCCGGGTCTTATGTTTTGATGACAACGACACCGGAAGGACGTAGCGCAACCCAATTTGCGGTTGTTAAATAATTCGTAACTATTCAAGTAATTAACGAGATAATTTAAGCAAAAAAAACCTGTTCCTCAATGTGAGGTGCAGGTTTTTTTCATGAAGCTGCAAAGCCAGCTAATAGGTATTAGCGCTTATTATGATGGGAATAAAAAGTGTGCATCATCCAATTATCATTTTGATCCTTTTGGAAAATAATTTTTTCACCATGGCTACTTCCAAGGAATTTACCCCAAATATAACCTTGTTCTCCTGATGGCAATTGAATATGAACCCATGGAAACACCTCTTCCCCTATCCTCTCTTTTTTGTCCATGACCTCCTTTATCTCTACTATATCATAGGATACTTTTCTGACAACTGCTGCATTAAGCCCCGGACGATTTCGGATGCGAACTCCCTGTCCCAGGATACAAGCCTGCGTAGGAGCCAACCCTTTATTCTCCGCATAATAAGGTGCGATGAATTTATTTTTGGAATGGTCGAAATAACCACCATTTCGCAAAATCCGATGGAGTGCAACCCAGATATTTGATTGTTCGATACTATCCGGAGTGGTCAAATGCCACTGCTGGAGCAAGGTGGGAATCCCCTTCAATGAATCAGCTGAAACGATGATATCATCCTCTAACTTTTCCACTAAATCCAATATTGATTTCTGCTTAATGGCATCAAGTAGTTGTTCTCTAAATACAAAAAAAGAAGTGTCCTTCAATGCTTCATCAAAAGCATTCACTTTTCCTTTTTCTCTTATCCGATTCGCACGAAACCAGTTATTTCTACTTTCATAAAAATGGGCATATTGCTTTTGTAATGCCCGTTTATCTATTTTCTTTTCTACAATTACAGCGGGTGCTTTATCTTCGGATACAGTCGGATGGCTTTCGGAAGAGCTATTGCCACACGAATTTAACAGTATCGCCATGATAAAAAAAGAAAAAAGATATTTCATGAAATTATTTTTAAAATAAAACAGATTATTTCACTAAGCTGGCCAGGGTTCGGACGTAAGTTCCTTCTCCGTTAGCTTTCATTTTTCGTTCTAATTTTTGGGCTTCTGATTTTGAAGAAAAAACACCAAGAATAACTTTATAGACTGTTTTGCCCTTTAATTCACTTATATTTACCAGGATCGGAACACCGTATTGTTTTTGAAATTTCTCGACCGCGACGAGTACATTTCCGTATTCTTTATAAGCGGCTGTTTGCACCCCCCATCCACTGGGTGTTTGCTTTTCAACACTAAACCGAAAGAGACCTTTGCCTTTAGAAACAGTACTTTTCACCTGCACCGGTGCTGCGACACTATCCTTTCTCCTAAGCGCTTCCGCAACCGCCCTATCGGCATTCACGCGTCCATAACCATATTTTTTGGAATAACCATTGCTGTATTCCCATGATTTGCCAATTTTATCAGCCGTCGATTGTAATATTTGCTTCACTTCTTTAGCCGTTAAAGCAGGGTTTGCAGATAACATCAGTGCACAAATACCTGCGACAAGTGGCGCGGCACTGGAAGTCCCTCCAAAATGATGGTATTTCTCTCCTCGTGATTTGCCATCCGCCCAGAATTTATAATTGCCACTCTGGGAAGCATTTCCTTTATCCCACCAGGCTCGTGCGACCATCACCGGCCATTCATCATCATAATAATCTCCGCTGGAAGGAGCAACAACAGAAAGCTCCAGTCCGGTATTGGAATAGTAGGCGTGTTTGTCCTGACTTGTACTTGCACCAACGGCGATGACGTCAGGGTGTGCAGCGTAATGATTGAGATAATTGACCCCTTCATTTCCAGCAGCATAGACAATAATTGTACCTTTGCCGTTTCTTCCTTTTTTTGCAGCATCTGCAATAGCTCGTTTTTTGCGGTAACTCAATTTATGGTTATTTTCCACCGTACCCCAGCTACAACTGATAATATCCGCCCCTTTTTTGACACAATAGTCAAACATTTTTTCGGTCTTGCTATCTTCAAAACTGGTGCCGTGAACAGGGATAAATTTTGCATTGGGAGCCGCACCGATGATGCCGGTTCCGTTAGAGGCAGCGATCGCCACACTTGCGCAGGAAGTTCCATGACCGGTATCGGAAGAGCTTTGGGGCAGCCATGCGCTTTCCGTTTTTAGATTAAAAGGGTTGATAATTTTGTTTTTCAAATCGGGATGCCCTGTATCAAAACCATTGTCAATGACCGCAACCTTTATTTTTGAACTGCCGGTATTACCCAGCCGCTTCCAGGCATCTACTACTTTGGCGTCAGCCCCGGACTTGATGCGAATAGGCGAATCGGGTATGCGACCTTTGTTTTGCAAATGCCATTCGTGAGCGACAAGGTCATCCAACGGCATTGAAAAGCCATATTCATCAAGTGGAATATCGAAATCCGGCTCGGCAATTTTAACCATAGACAAAGCCTGAAGTGCACGACCGACCTTAAAAGGATTGGGAGAAAGTTTCGTTACTTTGGCAAGGACGGTTTCTTTATCCCGTTGATCCATTTTATCTAAATGGTATTCATCGAGCACCATTTTTTGTTCTTCGAGACTTACGCCTGCTTCAAATTGGATAAAAATTTCTCCAGAGGCAACGATGGGTTTTGTTCCACCATCGGCAAAATAGACATGCGTGCCTACTTCTACTTCTTTCCTCTTACGGACCTCATCCAGCCGTTGATCCATATTTTCATGGTCCACCTGTGCCAGTCTTACCACATCGAATCCGCCAAGATCTTTAATGATTTCTGTTTCTACAAAATCCTGCTCATTGGTTGACAGGTCTTCTTTTGTTTTTAAAGCAACATAATTTTTACTTTTAGTCAAATGAAGGAAGCCTTCTCCGCTTTTTAAAGTTATTTTTGCCATAGCATAATAGAGTTACTGATTATTTTGTCACAAGAAATAGTACAAAAATAGTAATTATTCAATGGAATAAAGGATAAATTATTGTTTTATATTGCCTTAATTTGTGCATTTTGAAGCCTAAAAGTACGTATTAATTAGAAACATCCAATGAATAAAGAAATTTTAAAGTTAGCTATCCCCAACATCCTCAGTAATATAACGGTTCCTCTGTTAAGTTCTTTTGATACGGGCATGATGGGACACCTCTCTACAGCCCACATTGGAGCAGTAGGATTATCGAGTATGATATTTAATTTTATTTATTGGAATTTTGGCTTTTTAAGGATGGGAACAACCGGAATGACAGCACAGGCCTTTGGTCAGAAGGACGATCAAAAAATGGGGCTTGTTTTCGGAAGAGCGATATTGGTATCAACGATTATTGCCCTAATACTTATTTTGTTAAAAACACCATTACTTGAAGCGAGTTATTATTTAATGAATATCGAAGCCGTGCAACAACCACTTGTCAAGGCTTATTTTGATATTAGAATATGGGCAGCTCCAGCGACTTTGGCTTCATACGCCTTTATGGGCTGGTTTTTTGGCATGCAAAATGCCTATATTCCTCTATTGCTTTCCATTATCGTCAACCTGGCCAATATTGGACTCAGTTACTATATGGTCTTCCACCAAAATGCAGGGATAGAAGGCGTGGCTTATGGTACCTTATGGGCGCAATATCTGGGACTGGTCGTTGCCATTGTCATTATTGGCATCAAATACCGTTACTTAATTGCTGATTTGAAGCTAAAATTATTACTAAAAAAGAAAGCATTTTTACAGTTTCTAAATATAAACAGGGATATTTTTATCCGCACTTTATTCCTTACCTTTGCTTTTGCTTTCTTTCATAGTCAATCTTCCGGTTTGGGCGAACAGATATTAGCAATCAATATCATATTGTTGAATTTTTTAAATTGGATGTCCTTCGGTGTGGACGGATTCGCCTTTGCCACAGAGAGTCTTGTTGGCAAATACAAAGGAGCAAAGGACGAAAAACGCCTAGGCTTAGCCATCCGCTTATCCTTCAGATGGGGAATGTTTGTCGCCTTGTGTTTCAGCCTTTGCTACGCTATTTTTGGAGCGCAAATACTAGGTCTTTTCACAACAGATACCGCGGTTATCGCCGCTGCAAAAAACTACCTTTTTTGGATTATTTTATTACCGATTATCGCGACACCGTCTTATATCTGGGATGGAATTTTTATTGGATTAACCGCCTCTAAAGCCATGCGTAATACAATGGTGGCAGCCTGTTTATTTTATATGGGGCTTCATTTTTCACTAATAGGCGTTCTTGGCAATCACGGTATGTGGCTGGCTTTCTGTATTTTCATGGGTGCGCGGGGTGTATTACAACATATTCTTTTTTTGCGCAGGCAAACTGATTTAAATTAATAGATTTTATTTATCAATAGATATAAATTATTGATTTGACTTATAACTTAATCGCCTGTACTTTTGTGTCATTAAATATAATTTGTAAAAATAAACATAAAAAAATGGAAGTACAGGAAGTAGCACAAACAATGCCACGAATAGGAGATCAGGCTCCTGATTTTGAAGCAGTAACCACGAAAGGTAAGATTAAATTTTCGGAATACGCCAAAGACAAATGGCTCGTTTTATTTTCACACCCAGCTGATTTCACCCCTGTTTGTACAACAGAGATGAGTGGATTCGCTGAAAGAAAAGCGGAGTTTGACGCCTTAAATACAGAATTGATGGGGCTTAGTATTGATAGTATCCACGCCCATCTGGCCTGGGTGAATAACGTTCGTAAAAATACGGGTGTCTATTTTGATTTTCCAATCATAGCAGATATAGACATGAAGGTTTCCAAATTATATGGAATGCTTCAACCTAACGAAAGTGAAACGGCAGCAGTACGGGCCGTTTTCTTCATTGATCCATCAAAAAAGATACGTTTGATCATGTATTACCCATTAAATGTAGGGCGAAACATGGATGAAATACTCCGCGTATTGGAAGGGCTTCAAATCTCTGATAAAAACAAAGTAGCTTTGCCGTTAAATTGGAAACCAGGAGAGAAAGTGATCGTTCCTCCACCAAAGACTCTGGATGAAATGCAGGATCGAATCGACAATACGACTTACGACAAAGTAGATTTTTATCTTTGTAAAAAAGAGTTATAAGGAATGTAAAAAACTGGATTGAGATTGCCTGTCCAACAGGAGGGGTAATCTCCAATTCAGTTATATTCAGCGCCTGATTAAACTTCCCGATTAATCAAGGTATCAGCAAAATCAACGAAATGTTTTTTCTTATCCTCTGAAATATTCACTTTTTCAAGATGCTGGATGGCCTGATCGTAAAATTCATTCCTTTTAGCAATAGCCAAATCGGGGATATTTAGCTGAGCGAATATGGTCTTCACTTTTTCTATTTTCAAAGAAGAAGCGATATTTTTATCAAAATACATTTGGGTCAGCTCATCGTATTGCTGGTCATTAGCGACTTCAAGCGCCTTTAGATATAAATAAGTTTTTTTTGACTGAACAATATCACCGCCGGTTTTTTTCCCAAATTTCGCCTCATCACCAAAGGTATCCAAAAAGTCATCCTGTATTTGAAAAGCAATGCCAATCGCTCTGCCAAACGCGCCAAGATGAAAAACATCTGACTCCTCAGCACCTCCGATAATAGCCCCAATTTTTAGTGCTCCCATAATCAAAACAGCGGTCTTCAGTTCTATCATTTTCAGGTATTCGTCAATAGAAACATTGGCCTGTGTTTCAAAATCTATGTCATATTGCTGTCCTTCGCAAACTTTTACTGCAAAGTCATTAAAAATATCGTATATTTGTGACAGACTTGAGAGGGGGGATAATTTAGAAAGGAATTTGTACGATTCTATAAATAACAGATCTCCGGATAATATTGCAGTATTCGTGTCATATTTTTTATGAACGGTCATTTTACCTCGTCTTATGTCTGCCTCATCCATTATATCATCATGCACTAATGTAAAGTTGTGAAAAATCTCAACAGAGAGCGCAGCGGGTAATGATTTTTGGTAATTATCAGAGAACAAATCACAAGCAGCTAATACTAATATAGGACGCAGCCTTTTTCCACCTAATTGCATGATATAGTCCGCAGGCGCGTAGAGATTACGGGGCTTTCTATCAAATGTATTTTTTTGTAAATACGAAAGAAATACAGGTCTGAAATGATCGATAAGATACATAAGGGCATTATTTTGATGATAATAAGGAGTGAAAGTAAAATAAATATAGTAATAATAATAATTCAGCAAACAATTAATGCAAAGCTGATTGTGTAAAAGAGAAATGCAGCTAAAAGGAGCTATTTATACAACAAGTTAGCTCTTGCTAGGTTTTTTATATTTTTTTCCAAAAAAAGAAATGACAAATAAGGCGAAAGAAACAACGAATATTAAAAATGATGTCACTTTTTTAGGGAAATTTGAAACTTTTTCTGATTTTTAGAGTAAATAGACTGGTAATGCAAAGTAGAATTGAAATTTTATTGGTTGAGGATAACAATGGTGATGTTTGGTTAACAAAAGAAGCTTTTAAAAATAGCGAGAAAAATATCAATATTGAAGTTGTTATTGATGGAGAACAAGCACTTGAATACCTGCAAAAAAGACCACCCTACGAGAATAGGGTGAAACCTGATTTAATTTTATTAGATCTCAATCTGCCCAAATGGGACGGGAGAGAAGTCTTAAAGAAAATTAAATCAGATGATGACTTACGGCATATACCTGTCATCGTACTAACGACATCTAATGCACAGCATGATGTCGTTAGTTGTTATAATTCACATGCTAATTGCTTTATTACAAAACCGGTAGATTACGATAGTTTCTTTGAAATAATAAAAAACATTGAAACATTTTGGTTGAATACAGCCATTTTACCTCGCTAAACATTTTGAAATAAAGCCAACTAAATAATTTATTTATTTAGTCAGTTAGGGACAAACAAATTTAATATATGAATAACATCCTGGTTATTGAAGACAACGATGCGGATGCGAATCTAATCAAGGCATATCTTAAAGAATCTAATTTTAAGCATAGGCTTTTCTTTTCATCTTCTTTAATAAATGGAATTGATATTATTGAAGATGAGAGTAGCGTGATTGACCTTGTATTACTTGATTTATCTTTGGATGATACAAGTGGATACGCGACGCTCACCAGCTACTTAAATAAGGTCGAAACCGTTCCTGTTGTCGTTCTAACCGGAAACAAAAATCAAATTGTTGGAAACCAATCCGTGTCGGCCGGAGCACAGGACTTTTTGGTCAAAGGAGAGTTCAATAGCCATCGCTTAGTTAATTGTATTAAATATGCCATTCAGCGTTTCAAAAAAGAACAAAAATTAAAAGACCTCTATAAAGGATTAAAAAAAGAAACAATCAGAGGAGAGGAAACAGAGAAAATCGGGCGTCATGGAAGCTGGGAAATGGATATCGTCAATAAGAAGATGTCCTGGTCGAATGCCCTTTATCGCATTTTAGGGATTCCTGCCTACACTTTGACGCCAACCAAGGAGGAATATCTTAGGATCGTACATATCGAAGACAAGCGAAAGGTCGAAACTTTCTTTGAAGAAGCATCAAAATCAAGAGAAGTTATTCGCATTGAACATCGCATTTTACTAAAAAACAAACAAGTCAAAACAATTGAATTGGGGGCAAGAGTGAAATTTGAACCCAATTCCAACAAAATAATCCTATATGGATATATCGTGGACTTATCGGAAAAGGTAAACTCCTTATCCTTAGGCGCTGGACCTGACACGGGAGAGCTATTTCACGAGAAAAAGCAACCTATATTGCAGCAAATAAATGTCCTCACGGGAGCTATCAAAAAATTGGAAAAAAAACCCTTAAACAGTGGAGACGATAATGTTTTTTTAGCTATAAAAAAATCTCTCGAAGGAATAAAATCTCTCATTAATAATATCCCGGGAAATCACGGTCCAATAAGCTCTGGTAATTTTTCAATTAACCAATTACAAAAAGAGATTGTTGACATATTTGATTCCCAGTTGAAAAACTCCTCGAATCAACTCATCTTTAAAGAGGAGGATCACCAGCAGATGGACACACCAATTGAGGGTAATTATACAGACATTAGAAATTTAATCTATGCTACCACACATATCTGTATCGCTGGTGCCAATACCAACGCCCCCATTAAGGTTTCTGCAAAAATTGAAAGTACAGAGGTTAACCGGTTAATCATTCGCTTTAACTGGCTGGGGAATGCTTCTTTATTTCAAAAAGCAAAAATCATTTATACTCAAAAAAATGAAAAAAGTTATGATTTTTTCAAAAACAACCGCATTGATTTAGCTAATATGCTTGTTCACCTTGACCGCTCTAAAGCATTGATGCAAATTGACGCTCAAGACAACAATAAAAATCACCTCTCTTTAGCTATTCCCATCGAATTGCCCATAAATCAACAGACAATTACTGAAGAAGACAAAAAAACACTCAAAATATTACTCGTAGAAGATCATTTTATCAGAAGAATTAGTTTGAGAAAAAATTTATTGAACCTATCCGCTGACATCAATATCGAATTGGCCGAAAATTCGGCAAAGGCGCTTAAATACCTAAGTGCCAATCTTGTTGATATTGTTTTGATAAATGTGCACTTATCTGATAATTCCAGTTTTTCAACAACTAAGGCGATTTTAGACCTTTATGGTGTACCAGTTATCGGCATGACTTCAAAGTTCTCAGAAGAAGAAAAAGTAAAATGTGAAAAAGCGGGAATGGTCACTTGTTTTGACAATGAAAAATCAACCAAGGAGCTTTTTTTTGAAATAAAAAGAGTTTTGGCGATAGATTAATTTTTTATTGCCTAAGGAATGAGCTATAAATAAATGTTCTTTCTTTACTCATTTATTTATATCTCATTCCTAAGCATAGCTATATGGGGAATATTATCCTCTAAATATTGTTGCCCAATAGGCTGAAATCCAAGAGCTTGATAAAAATTCATTAGATGATATTGGGCTGAAATCCTGATTGAACCTTTACCGTAATATTGTTCGACAAATGATATAGACTTTTCCATTAATTCATAGCCAAGACCACGACCTCTTATACTTTGAGCGGTAAGAACCCGCCCGATGGCGACGTAATTTTCATAAAGTGTTCCCTTGGGAAGCAGGCGGGTGTAGGCCATTATTCCCCCCTGAGTGTTCACCCCCAAAACATGAAGTGCAGGCTGATCTAATCCATCCGCATCCAGATAGGGACAATCCTGCTCCACTACAAACACCTCTTGGCGCAAACGCATGACGGCATATAATTCATCCAGGGTAAACGCTTCAAAGGAAATACATTTATAATTGATCTGCATAGGAAAATAAAGAGCAATGGCTTTCACCATTGCTCCTTGTTTTTAAAATTTCAGGTGTTAGTGCGAAACAATCATCTTTTTTGAGATGGTTTGCCCGTCCTGATTAATGATATGATAGAAGTACAAACCATTGCTTAATAAGCTGGTATTTACTTCAATTTCTTGCGCTCCTGTACGAATATCCTGTGTCATCAATACCTTGCCGGCAAGGTCAATCACCTCAAAAGAACTTGCCTGATCTACTTGTCCATTGATGGCGATAATCGTTTTGTCACTTGCGGGGTTAGGCGTATTTTGTTGTAGAGATAAACCGCTTAAAATACGGTCAAAATCTTTAGTCCCAACAATTCCGTAGAACCAGTCATGGCTGGCTTTGACTAATAAATCTGCTACTTCCGAATCTCCAACATGCTCTAAACCTATTCCAAAATAAACAACCTTGTATTGCTCCGTCTCTACTCGTACACCACACCCTCCGTTGTCATTGTATTTCATGAAAATAACACCATCGTCGGTTGCATTATGCACGTGATCGGGGTACAAATTTGCACCGCCATAGACATTTAAAATACTACTACCACCGATGTCACCAAAGAACTCATCTTCTTCCACCATTGAGAATGAATTCGCACTTGGTGATCCATCGTCATCAAAAACCACTTTGAGGTAGTCGGTGTAGAACGCACTTTGTGCTGGGGTGCCATTTGCATTCGAACTACCACTCATGACATCCCAGCCAAGGTCTTGTCCTGCTATTAATAAATTTCCTCCATTGTCAAGGAAAGTTGTAAGCATCGCCACTAAATCATCAGATAGTGCAGGGAAAGTCCACCCAATACTCAAATAAACATTATTAAGCTCTGACAAAGCACCACTGCTCATTGCTCGCATAAATCCTCCAACACTAAGGGCAGCCGATGTTGTATTATTGGCAGCAGCCAATCCACTGGTATAAGGTGTTACGATATCAACATCTGCAGAAGGAGCAGAGACTACAAGGTCGGTTACTCCTTTGATGACCACATAACTAAGTGTTTGTTTTTCATCGCTTCCATCTAATGCGACAGAAATATTGTAATTTCCTATCCCAACGGTACTTCCCGGAGTGACATTTATCTGCAAATCATTAATGCCCGTTGCGGCATCCAATGTCGCCATATCTGAATATTCTGTTCCGCCTACTGAAAAGGTCGCACTCCAGTCCGCCGGTTGATCACTTTCAAGAGAAATGACAATAGAAGCAGCTGCATCTGCGGTATTAAACACAACGGCATCAAACTGATTGCCGCCATCTATTCCTGCTACAATATTATTTTCAGAAACATTCAATAATTCTACACTGGCATCATAACTTGTACCGGTATTCAAGACCTCTTTAGTTGCAGTATTCACAACATAGGCCATGGTGTAAATATCATCTGCCACCCAGACGGCATTTGGCGTATATTGATAAGAAAAAGTCACACTTTCTCCGACAGCAGCAGGCTCATAAGCAATATCATTTGCCAACCAGTCTCTAAAAACATTGGGAAAATCTTTCTCTCCATTAGAACCGGGAGGTGAAGTATATTGAACAAACCTTTCTACAACGCCAACCCGCATGAAATAAGTCCCTTCAGGTACTTCCGCTACAGTTTGAATTTCAACCGTGACGTTATGAGTGCCTGCATCATCTGTATCAGTCACTTTGATGCGAATGGGGCTGGTTCCGTCATTCAACATATCAGCATTTGCCGCAGTTGGGCTACCAATACCCGTTCCATTGGCATACATATCCGGCACACCGGTAACACCATAGTACCCGACCATTGCATCAACAGGAGCTGGGTTTAAAGAGTACATTGGATCCACTCCGGGCCAACTTGTATGAAAGGCAATATGCCTGGCATCTGCTAAATGTTGATTGTAAAAAGCCGCAAAAACAGGATTTTGATTAGCACATGGACCGCAGCTAGCCTGTGTAAAATGCTCAAAAAGAGTATATCGTTTAGCTCCGACAGACTGGGCATTTACACCGTAGTTGAGTAAAGGAACTATCAATAATAAAAGTAAAAATTTTTTCATGAAAATTCGTATTTAAATGGTGAATAAAAAGAAATTGTTATTGAATGGATAAAATTTCATCCAGTTCTTTTGGACTTATTTCAAGTAGGTTACTTTTGATTAAATTACGTGTGACAATTCGCCAATTATCACTTTCGTGAAAAGCTATTTCAAACAAAGGAAGTGCTTCATCCAATCGGTGTAAATTCGCCAGCGTTACCGCGTGCCAGTACTTCATTTCAACATTGTCCGGAATGAGTTTTTCGGCCATCCCATATTCTTCAATAGCCTTGGGAATATCTCCACTTTCAAGTGCCTGATCTCCACTATTCATGTGACCATAAGCCGTGTGTACTTTAACGAGGCGTTTTAACTCCTGAACGGGATTGGGATGATCCTCAACCCGCAAATCTACCAGCCTATCCTGCCATATTTTTCCCGTTGATTTTGCGCGCACCACTAATATTGAGGCAGACTGACGCCCCCTGAGGTCGCCCCCAGCTTTCTGCCCGGCTTCCAATGCCAATACCAGCCTTTCCGCCAAAGGCATGCCCTTACTTTCCTCAAAAGCCTTCGCCATCATGGGCCAGACTTGTTCACTTGACATTAAATTTGCCTGAATGGAATAACCGTCTCCTAGCACACTTCCCGCATAATCAATACAGTTTTCACCTGTATAATTAGAAACATTCCCGGTTGCATCCAAAAAAGCAAGCTGCCTGACTGCTTTGGCCTCATCTTTTTCAACGAGTATTTTCAGGGCTTCTTTAGCAGAAAAACCCATTTTCATTAAAGCTAAACCATCGGGACCATAGGCGGGATTGATAAATGACTGAGTGGCAACAACTCCTACACCGGCCTCCCCCCAAATAACCGTTGTCCCCACCGCAAACCAGTGAGATTGTACCGCTACGCCCATATCTCCCGTTTCCGGATCAATTGCTACGATAGAAAAAGTATGGGCAAAAGGGTTGTCGCCATAGAATTGTTGGGCGTACATGGAACAAAAAGTGGAAGTAATTAGTAAAAAGGATAAAATGTATCGA
The DNA here is from genome assembly GCA_964571475.1 of uncultured Saprospiraceae bacterium. Taxonomy (GTDB): domain Bacteria; phylum Bacteroidota; class Bacteroidia; order Chitinophagales; family Saprospiraceae; genus JALVDO01. The sequence continues at coordinate 16,419 of CAZNCI010000013.1, forward strand.
AAAGATAAATACATAGTAAATGTTTTTTGAAAATGTAAAGATACTTAATTTATTCAAATAAATTAATTTGGGGCTTGTCAAAAATTGGCATTTACTTTCTTTTATATAAATTTAATCCCAGCTTGAATTTTCGCCTATTGCCTGTAAAAAAAATCATCGCTTAAAAATTTGAGTCCACTCCAAAAAGTCATATTTTAATTTTACTCAATGTGGGCTGGTGTAAAACACAAATTCCACCTGTCTGACAATAGTAAGTCTAAAATAATTCATTTTATAAAAATTGCAATTTCTGAAGTAAACTCAAATTTTTATTCCCAGGTAAAAACTAAAGATTTTCGTTTTCAATTTATTTTGAAAATACTCACAAATTCAATATATTCCACTGAAAAACAATAATTTATTAAATAAAAGTTGGCGTACACAAATCCCATTTAATGCTGTTTTTTAGTAAAAAAGCTTAATTATATTCTGTCTAAATAAGCTTTCTTAGTGAAAAAAATAAGCTTTTTATTTTTATGGATGAATAATTGTTCATACCTTCATCTGTGAGAAAACAAATAGTTTATGAAGATGATACATGTGGAAAGAAAAATAGATTCGATAAAATTGGGAAAAATTGCAGATGTGTTAAAAGTGATTTCTCACCCCATACGCCTCGAAATATTAGAGTTATTGCAGACGATGGAGATTATTTCTGTTGCCGATATAAAAAGGACAATTATGATAGAGCAATCCTTATTATCGCATCATTTGATAAAAATGAAGGATCGAGGTGTTTTGGTCTCTTTCCGGAAAGGCAAGCATACTTTTTATCAACTGGCAATACCCGAAATCGTGTCTATTTTTGACTGTATGCGACATTGCAACATATAAAACAATAAATTGAATACCAAAATAAAATAAATTATGGCAGATTACACCGTAAAAACAACGCTAGACTGTTCAGGTCTTTGTTGCCCTATGCCTGTTGTTAAAACGAAGCTGGCAATTAAAAAAATGGAAATTGGAGATGTCCTGGAAATGATTTCAACCGATCCGGGGGCGATGCCGGACATGGCAGCCTGGGCAAGACAAACGGGTCACGATTTACTTGACTCTAAAGATGAAGGTGGAGATATATATCGATTTTTTATCAAAAAAACTCATTAGGCGTAAGATTCGATCTCGGTCGATCATCGTGTACTTATTAATACTTGATATTGATTCCACCATTATTTAAACTCCACTGATCGAATACATTTTCTAAATATCAATTAAAAATTGAACATCATGGCAGAACGAAAAAAATTAGCACTCATCGCCAGTCAGGGAACCCTTGATTGGGCTTATCCCCCATTTATCCTTGCATCAGGAGCTGCTGCAATGGATTGGGAAGTGGCTATATTTTTTACATTTTATGGTTTACCATTGTTGAAAAAAGAAATAAACGCCTCTGTTTCACCTCTTGGAAACCCGGCAATGCCTATGAAAATGCCATTTGGATCCAAAGGTTTTCAAAGCATCAATTGGGCAATTCCCAATTTGGTGTCATCAAATATTCCCGGATTTGAAGGCATGGCGACTTCTTTGATGAAAAAGACATTCAAAAACAAAGGAGTGGCTACCGTTCAGGAATTGCGGGACATGTGTGTAGAGCTTGGGGTGCAGATGATTGGTTGTCAAATGACCATGGATGTTTTCGGATTTTCCAAAGATGAATTTATAGAAGAGGCAGAGATAGGAGGAGCCGCTACGTTTCTGGAATTTGCATCAGATTCAAATGTAAGTTTGTTTGTCTGATAATACGACCATTCGATTCATAGATGCGGGAAGGGTGAGTTTTATTCGCTCACAGACGATTTATCATGCGTTGGGCTACGCCCAAACTGCTGACACCCCTGATACCATTGTACTTGTTAGACCCGATTCGCCTTATATGTGTCTGGGCTTTTTTCAGGATGCAGCGACAGAATTGGATTTAGATTTTTGTAAAAAAATCGGATTACCCATTGTGCGTAGAGAACAGGGTGGAGGCTGTGTGTATATCGACGATCAGCAGCTGTTTGTCCAGTGGATTTTTCAGCAAAAAAGTTTGCCTCTAAACGTAGGGCATCGGTTTCGCCTTTTTGTGAAACCACTTATTGAAACGTATAAAAAAATTGGCATTGATGCTTACTTTCACCCCATCAATGACGTACATGTCAATGGGAAAAAAATTGTAGGAACGGGAGCTGCCAGAATTGGATCTGCTGAAATTATTACCGGCAATTTTCTCTTCGACTTTAATTTTGGTGCAATGGCCCGTGCTTTAAATGTACCGAATGATGGTTTTAGAGGTGATTTCTCCAATTGTCTAAGGCAGTACCTAACAACCATTAAGAAGGAATTAGGTGTCACGCCCAAATCGGCAATCATCAAAAAAAACTATGTCCAGTTTTGCGAAAAAATGCTTCACAGGAAATTAGTTCCCGGGCAGTTCACGCAGGGGGAGTTGCAGCTCATGTCAGAATTAGACGAAAAGATGCAGACAGACGAATGGTTGTTCCAACACCAAAAGCCATCAGAAAATTTCAGGATGGTAAAAATACATGGAGCCGTATTTATTGGAGCATCTTCCTTCGATACACCCTCCGGAAAAACAACTGTACGCATTCGAATGAAAGATAATTTGATAGAAGCGATTTCGATAGAGGGACTGACATCATTTTTTGTAAATGCGAAACAAACTTTGGAGCAGGTTTTAACCGGAGCAATATTAGAAGAAAAAAATTTAACAAAACAAATCAATAAACTAAAAACAACCGATTATTGGAATGAGGAAGAGGCAAAGCAGCTTTTATCGGAAATTATTAAAATAAAAAAATTAAAACCTGCTAATTAATGAGTTCATGGTCAAACAGGATTATAGATGCTTCGGAAGTAGCAACTTTATACCAAGAAAATCCTGGCTTTTGGCTACTGCTTGATGTTTTGCAAACAGGGCAGAACGGTAGAGCTTCTAAATTTAGACTATTGGCAAAAGCCCGCAATAAAGATGATCTATATGATTACCTGATGGAAGATGAAGACTGGAACTGGGACAAGAAATACATTTTCGTTTTTTCTGACCCTGACAAATTGTGTGATTTGATATAATAAAGAAATTGAAATTTGATAAATAACTATAAATAAACTGGAAATGGACGATCTGGAAGGAAAAAAAATACTCGTTATTCAAACACATGGTGTTGAAGCACCAACACGGACTTATTCCCCTCTTTTTTACGCTGTAGCAGCCGCTGCTATGGAAATGGAAGTTATGGTTTGGTTTACCATGAATGGCACCAACCAACTAAGAAAGGGAGTCGCAGAAATGATCAAACTCGACCCTTCAAGCAATACCAATTTGAAAGATATGCTGCAAATGTGTCTTGATTCAGATGTGGAATTAAGAGTTTGTCAGCAAAGTTTAAATCTGTGGAATATGACTCCTGATGATCTAATCGATGAAGTAGAAATTCTAGGAGCAACCAGCATCATTGATCTGGCTTTGAATTATGATCACGTTATGTATTTTTAAAAACCTAAAATTATTATAAAATGACATCAAAAGTAAATGAATGTGTCCTATTCACCAACCTACATTATAAGGTAGAGGATAACACATGGGTAAGAGTGAACGATGATGGAACTGTATCAATAGGCATGACGGATGTTGCCCAGTCTCTCGCCGGTCCGGTGCTGCATGCCAAAGCTAAAAAAGTGGGTACGGTACGAAAAAAAGGACGCCCTATTGCAACGGTTGAAAGTGGCAAATGGGTAGGACCTGTAAAATCACCAGTATCAGGAGAGATTGTGGAGGTAAATGAAAAGCTGGCCGCAGAGGCAACACTCCTTAATAAAAGCCCCTATAATGAGGGCTGGGTCGTGAAAATGAAGCCATCTTCCCTCGATGCTGATTTGGCAGATTTGCTTACCGGAGAAGATGCAGTGAAAGCCTATCAGGCAAAGGTGGATGCAGATGGCATCACCTGTACCCACATTGAGGGAACTGAAGAATATTAATCTAAAAAACAACAATCATGGCTCTTGATTTATCAATGAATAAATACTCCGATGTCTCAATGGAGGAAAAGGATCGACTTTTTGCAGAAGTTAAGGCCGACGATCGATGGCATCATATTCTATATGGCTGTTTTGAATGCGGGATATGCGTTGCGGCATGTCCTTCGGCTAGGTTTTATGACTTTAGCCCCAGAGTAATCGCTCAGGCAGTTGCAAGGGAAGATACAGACTTGATTTATACCCTTATGAATGACAGTATTTGGGATTGTTCTCAATGTTTCTCCTGTGATCGTTGCCCAAGGCAGAATTCTCCAGGACAAATCATTACTGTTATGAGAGAAGTAGCCGTTAAAAACGGATTGCAATCTGCCAAACAGGCGTTAGAAGGATATGGACGTATTATTTATAAGATTATGTCAACAGGCTCTCAGGTCTCTCCCGATATGTTACAGCCTGATGCCTTTCCAGATTGGGGAGTACACGTGAAAGAAATATCCGACAACTTAGATATTTGGAGAAAGGCGCTTCCTCCTGAAACATTGCATACAACCGAAACAGGTTGGACGATTGATGATAAAACCATCATCGAATTATACCTCATCTGGCACATGACGGGAGTAATGGATTTAATTGAGGGAATTGACGAAGGCCTGTTTATGATCCTTGTTGATGTAATGGAAGAACGGCTTGAAGAAGCTGGGTATGATGTGACATTTGATTAAAATTTAAAAGTGGAAAGTGGAAATTTAAAATTTAAAAGTGGAAAGTGGAAATTTAAAATTTAGGAAGTGGAAATTTAAAATTTGAAAGTGATGGAGGGGATGGATCTGAATTTGGTTTTTACTTTATAATTTGGACTTTGGAATTTGGAATTTAAAATTTAGGAAGTGGAAAGTGGAAAGTGGAAATTTAAAATTTAGGAAGTGGAAATTTAAAATTTAAAAGTGGTGGAGGGGGAGATGGACTTGGAATTTGGTTTTTGCTTTGGACTTTGGAGTTTGGAAGTGGAAATTAAAAAGTAACAATTAGAAATTAAAAAGTAGTACTGTGTCTCAACCCAAATACGATTTAGAGGAGCGATTAATTGATTTTGCAGTAATGGCGTTGAATCTGGTCGAAAAACTACCAAAAACGTATGTTGGAAAATATTATGGTTCACAATTGACACGATCGGGTTCTTCTCCGGCTTTGAATTATGGAGAAGCACAGGGAGCCGAATCTGACAAAGATTTTTTGCATAAAACTAAGATTGTGGTAAAAGAACTACGTGAGAGTCAAATTAATTTAAAAATAATAAAAAAGAAGCCAATACTTGATTCGGAGATAGTGGATACTGTTTTAGATGAGTGTAATCAGCTTGTTGCTATTTTCACTAAGATTACAAAGTCAACAAAGGATAGAATTAATGGAGCGAAATGAAAAATTTAAAAGCGAAATTTTGAAAGTGGAAATTTAAAATTTAAAAGTGGAAAGTGGAAATTTAAAAGTGATGGAGGGGATAGATCTGAATTTGGTTTTTACTTTATAATTTTTACTTTATAATTTGGAC
>CAZNCI010000013.1:22090-27841 GCA_964571475.1 uncultured Saprospiraceae bacterium
AAATTTAAAAGTGATGGAGGGGATAGATCTGAATTTGGTTTTTACTTTATAATTTGGACTTTGGAATTTGGAATTTAAAATTTGAAAGTGGAAAGTGGAAAGTAGAAATTTAAAATTTTGAAAGTGGAAATTTAAAATTTAAAAGGAATGGAGGGGGATAGATCTGAATTTGGTTTTTACTTTATAATTTTTACTTTATAATTTGGACTTTGGACTTTAGAATTTAAAATTTTGAAAGTGGAAAGTGGAAATTTAAAATTTAAAATTTAGAATTTAAAATTTAGGAAGTGGAAATTTAAAATTTAAAAGTGGAAAGTGGAAATTTAAAAGTGATGGAGGGGATAGATCTGAATTTGGTTTTTACTTTATAATTTGGACTTTGGAATTTGGAATTTAAAATTTGAAAGTGGAAAGTGGAAAGTAGAAATTTAAAATTTTGAAAGTGGAAATTTAAAATTTAAAAGGAATGGAGGGGGATAGATCTGAATTTGGTTTTTACTTTATAATTTTTACTTTATAATTTGGACTTTGGACTTTAGAATTTAAAATTTTGAAAGTGGAAAGTGGAAATTTAAAATTTAAAATTTAGAATTTAAAATTTAGGAAGTGGAAATTTAAAATTTAAAAGTGGAAAGTGGAAATTTAAAAGTGATGGAGGGGATAGATCTGAATTTGGTTTTTACTTTATAATTTGGACTTTGTAATTTGGAATTTAAAATTTAGGAAGTGGAAATTTAAAATTTAAAAGTAGAAAGTGGAAATTTAAAAGTGGTGGAGGGGATAGATCTGAATTTGGTTTTTACTTTATAATTTGGAATTTGGAATTTAAAATTTGGAAAGTGGAAAGTAGAAATTTAAAAGTGGTGGAGGGGGGAAAGAATTTAACTTGAGGTTTTGCCTTGAAATATAAAATTTGGAATTTAAAAATTAAGAAATATGATTCATTTACCAGTATCAAAAGCTAGTGAGCGCATTTTTAATATTGATCCGGATAATGCACCGACGAATGATCTTCGTGATGAAATTTTTCAATTAGAAAAAGAAGGTGAATGGATCGTACAACGCGTACCGGAGCCTTATATAGAGGTTTCTACAAAATATGGTCGAAAGAAAAAGATTCCGATTGAAAAGACCTGGCATCATAAAAGTTGTGGACAATGCGGGCACATACCCGGATATTCAACCTCTATTTTTTGGCTCAATAGAGCGTTCGGATTGGATTATCATGATCCAACCAATCAAACTTCCTGTACTGCCTGGAATTATTATGCTTCCGCCACTTCTAATCCGGAGGCACAGGCAGCAGTCGCCATGCGAAATTTTGCCTCTGCTTACGAAACAGGCTATTTCCCTTTGATTCATTGTGGCACTAGTTTTGGACACTACAAAGAGGTAAGGCACGCCTTAGTACACATGCCGGAATTGCGCCGAAAAGTGAGGGATATTATGAAGCGCTTAGGCAAGCCATTTGTTATTCCTGAAGAAATTGTTCACTACAGTGAATGGGTCTATGCAATGAGAGATCGCATCGCAGAAAGACAAGTGATAGACATGAGCCATATTGCAGCGACCGTCCATCCCGCATGCCATTACCACAAATTAATCGAAGAAGATGCCATCTATTCGGAGGAGATATACGGTGCGCAGCGCTCCGCAATTATCACAGGGGTACTTCAAAAATTAGGTGTTGATGTCAAAGATTACTCAAGCTGGTTTGATTGTTGTGGATTTGGATTCCGGCACATTTTGGTATCGAGAGATTTCTCGCGTTCTTTTTCTTTACAAAGAAAAATTGAAGTTATGAAAAATGAAGCCAATCCGGATGTAGTGGTGACCCATGATACCGGCTGTGTGACAACTCTCGATCAAAGTCAATTCGCCGGTGAGGCACACGATATGCAGGTTGGGTTACCAGTCATGTCAGATTCTCAAATGGCGGCTTTAGCTATGGGCGCACACCCTTACAAAGTTTTACAATTGCATTGGCACAATACCAATAATAAACCATTCCTTGAGAAACTGGGTATCGACCAGAAGAAAAAATGGGCAGAATTTCAAGCAGAATGTGATAAGATAAAATCAGGAGAGAAAGATTATATGACTTGGGATGACGCTAAGTAAAACAACCTTATTCTCATTTTAATAAAAACAAAAAATCCTTAATACAATAAGATATGGCAAACCAGAACATCGTAATTATTGGAGGCGGACCTGCCGGAGTAGAGGCAGCTAAAGGTATAGCAGATTTAGGTTACAAAGCTATTTTAATAGAAAAGAGGGATCGCCTTGGCGGAAATCCTGACGAGCAGGGATATGCCGCTTTAACACCGGATCTTCGCGATGCCGGAGAAGCAATTTCTGAAATGATTGCACCTCTGATGGACAACGAGAATGTTGAAATCATGTACAATACACTCGTGACCAGCGCAGAAGGAACGTCAGGTGATTTCACCATCAAAGCTTTACGACTCGACAAAGAAGTGGAGATTAAAGCAGGTGCAGTGATCGTCAGCACGGGATTTCAGCACTTCGATCCGGGTAGAGAAACACAAAAATATGGCTATTATGAGCATGATGATGTCATCACCTTGACGGATGCTGAAAAGATGCTAAAAGCCGGAAATTTTGCCCGCCCATCCAATGGTGAGAAGCCAAAAAGGCTCTGTTTTATTCAATGTGTTGGTTCGAGAGATCGACGGATTGGTAATGAGTATTGCTCTAAAGTTTGTTGCGGAATGTCTTCCAAACAAGCCATTGAAATACGTGAGCTCCTCCCCGACTGTAAAGTTTTCATCTTCTATATAGATATGAGAATGTATGGTTATTGGGAAAATGAAATTTACTGGCCGGCTCAGGAAAAACACAAAGTCAATTACATCAAGGGAATGGCTACTGAAATCGTAAAAAAAGGCGATAGACTATTGGTAAAAGGCGAGGATACGACTCTCCGCCGTCCGATGGAAGTGGAGATGGATATGGTTATTCTGGCAGTTGGTATGGAGCCAAGTGAAGGAACTAAACAAATCGCATCAATCTTTGGGCTCAAGCAAAATCAGTACAATTTCATAGAAACAATTGGTGGGGCGCTCGACACCGTTTCTACCAGTGTGAAAGGTGTTTTTGCGGCGGGAGCCTGTACAGGGCCTGCGGACTTGGAAGATTCCGTATCATCTGGTGGTCTGGCGGCAATGAAGGCCATTGCTACCGTTAGAAGAGCGGCATTGGCCACAGCTTAAAAAATAATAATTATGAGTCAGGTTGTTGATACGGAAACGGCAAAGGAGTTTATGAAGGAAACCATGGAGAAAATCCAAGAGGGGTCTTTGGAGCAACTCGTCGCCGACCTAGAGGTTAAAAGTCAGTTTTTCCAACAAAAACTGGGTGATCCTGACAATATTGGAAAACTTTCAAAAGAGGAAGTTTTTGAAATTCTTCGATATGTTTTTTGCACCAAAAGAAATGCGAAAAAAATACTCGACGAACAGGTTGATTTTGATATTTTTAAATATCTGATGTTTAATTTGCTATATGATAACAAACCGGTTGAAAAGCGTTTTCAGGAATTTTGCGATAAGCTGAATGTACTGGATGTCAATATCCGTTACGATTTGGCAGGTGAAATCCTTCATTACACTTTTCCTGATAAATACTGGCTTTGGTCGAGGTGGATGTGGGATCCCAAGGTTAAAACAGGAGCCATGCCATTGGTAACAACTGAGGATTATAGCTTTGAAGCAGAAACATTAGGAGCAACCTATTTAAATATTGGTAAGGCATTGATTTTTGTGCACAATGTCGGTGAGGCTGCCGGCTTTCAGACTATTAGTCGCAATTTATTTGGGACGAGTGTTTTTCTGAGTTGCGTTTATGTCATCTATGCCTATACTATTTTAAGAATGAGAATGACACAGGAATTTAATAAAGTAATGCCCGGTCTATCGGAATTTTCCAGACGAATACTAGGCATTCATCGATTAAAGCCTGTGGCGAATTAAAATTCATTTTTCACAAATTACATTTCTATTGTTATGTCAAAAATTGAAAAAGAAAGAATAATTGAAAAAGAATCCGTAACCGTAAGAGGGGTCGAGCTGACCGCTGACTGGAATCGAATATTCGAGCAAAGAGTGCTCTTTGATTACGATACCACCGGATTAGATAAGGTGACGGACATTCCCGGGGGAGAATCCATGGGATGGTGTTATCAATGCACCCAGTGCATTCCCGTTTGCCCAGTCAATACCGTTGGCGGGGAATACGGACCGAGGAAAATATTCCGTAAATTGCAGCAGGGAATGGATCTTTTTACCAATGATGATCTATGGAAATGTACCACTTGCATGAATTGCCTAAGGGTGTGCCCTAAAGCCGTTAATATGATTGACATTATGCCTGCCATTCGTGGTGAGGCTGTAATGGATGCCAATGTACCGGAGGAATTGCAGGAAGCCTTTGAGAATACTTTTGAATATGGAAATCCGCTTGGAGAATCTCAACGAAAACGTGCAGACTGGGTAAAGGATGCCTCCGTTGATGTGCCAATTATGAAGGAAATAAAACGTCCTGTGGATGTATTGTGGTTTGTGGAGTGTTATCCTGCTTACCATCATCGTAGTAAAGAAGCGGCAACGGCTCTTGCCGAAATAATGTCCAAACTCGGGGTTGATTACGGTATTCTTGGAACAGAGGAAAAATGCTCATGCGATTCTCAAAGACTCGCCGGAGAAGAAGGACTTTTTGAAGAATTTGCCGAGCAAAATATTAAGACATTCAGTAAGTATAAGTTTAATAAAATAATGACGACTGATCCTCATGCCTTAAATGCATTGAAGAAAAAATATCCTGAAATGGGGGGAGATTATGAGGTAGTCCATTATACCACCATGCTTGCCCCATTAATGAATAAATTGGAATTCAAAAATAAATTAAACTATAAAGTCACCTTCCATGATCCTTGTTATTTAGGTAGGCACAACGGTGAATATCAGGCTCCCAGAGAAATTTTGAATGCCATTCCAGGTATCGAATTATCTGAGATGGGAAGATGCAAAGAGCAGAGTTTCTGCTGTGGCGGTGGTGGTGGTGGCATGTGGCTGGATGGCTTCATGGCAGATCACGTCAACGAACGACTATCTGAAAATAGAGTAAGAGAAGCAGTTGAGACCGGCGCAGATGTCCTGGCAGTTTGCTGCCCTTACGAAGTGTCCCGTTTTGAGGATGCAGTTAAATCAACCGGAAATGAAGGAAAATTGATGGTGAAAGATATTGCAGAATTAATCAAGGAGGCAATGGGTTAATATTAAAGTAAAATTAAGATATGGAGAAGGTAATAAAAACAGATTTACTCTATGATCCGGTGGGTTATTTTTGGATAAAGCCGGAAGGAAATAAAGCTAGAATTGGCATGAGTCCACTTGTGGAAGAGACGAGTGGGTCATTTGTCGCGATACGATTTGAAGAAATAGGAAAAAGCTTAACAAAGGGGGATAGTTTTGGAAGCGCAGAGGCAGAAAAACACGTAGGGCACATGATTATTCCCGTTTCCGGAAAATTGCTAACAATCAACCAGAAAGTTATCGAAAATCCTCGTTTGATTAATACCAATCCTTATAATGACGGATGGCTGATTGAAGTAGAATTAACAAATTTTGAAGCAGAATACGATGGGTTGATAGCCGGTGAGCATAATATTAAGACCTGGTTTGAGGCTGAAATTAAAAGCTACATTTACATCGTCGGAGCCATTATTCG
>CAZNCI010000014.1:0-14597 GCA_964571475.1 uncultured Saprospiraceae bacterium
ATGCAATGCTAATGTTTTAGCCATGAAGTAACGCCTCCTGCGTCACAGGCTTGTCCCGCATCCATGAGAGATGCAGGAATATTCGTATTTATTCGTGCATCCCAAAGGAGGGCAAAATAGGCTTTTGACGCATAATGCGTTAGTCGGATAATTTAGTACCATCCTTTTATGAAGCAGCATTATATTTGGCTCATTACCAAAATTATTTTATAAGTACCACATCTCCTTTGTACAAAATGACGGCTCCATCAATAAATTCTACTTCTGCCGTATAAATAAAAACACCGGTGTTCATCAATCGGCCACGATGTTTGCCATCCCATCCAAATTCGGGGTCATTGGGTAGGAAATCATGAAAACTAAAAACACTCTCCCCCCACCTATTGAAAATACTGAAGGATTTTATCTTAGCAACGTCCTGTCCACCATTGATAAATAATATATCATTGATGTTATCCCCATTGGGACTGAAAGCCGTTGGGATGAATATATGCCTTGGTTTGTCAACAAAGACGGTGATTTTATCACTGGCGGTGCAGCCATTTTCGTCAATTACCCGGACTTCATAGTCGGTTGTTTGATAGGGATGAATACTGGCATTCTTGCATGAAATATCCAAGCAGTTAAACGTTGAGTCCTGCTTCCAAATAATACTATCTACCCCATAAGAAGGGATTGCGGTTAGCGTTGTTTCATCTCCCAATTCAATGAAGATGTCTGCCCCGAGATCAACTGTTAATTCCTCCGGGTCTTCCACCTCGAACTCCTCTCGCCATTCACAACCAAAAGCATCCTGTACAATTACCTGGTGAGTACCTGTATTCACATTGGTGAAATTTGCGGATGCGGAAAAAGGGAGTTGGTCAATACTGTACATATATGGAGGAATACCTCCCGTCGTCTGGCTAATGGAGATCTGCCCCTGATTATCTCCATGACAATTTGGATTAATGATGCTCACATCTGTACTTATGGCTTCGGGAGCCGTTAGTGAAACAGTTTGCATGATCTGGCACCCAATAATATCGGTGACCATTAACTCGTATTCTCCTTCCCCAAGGTTACTGATTTGGTTGCTGTCGAGCCCATTAGACCAAGCGTAGGAATAAGGCGGTGTTCCACCTTGAACAGTTGCTGCAATTGCTCCATCCAGTTCCTCTCCGCAGCTCAAATTATAATTGCCATAAGTTGAGGGCGTGAGTGTCAGACTTAGCGCGATTGGTTCGATAATCGTTATTTCTACTTCATAGGGTACGTCAAAACTATCCGTTACTTTTAGTAAATAGGATCCAGCTGTTAATCCGGAAATGGTTTCTGTTGTATTATTTGCTTCAATACTTCCAGTGCCAGAGAGCGCATTGTTGAGCCCATTCCATTGGTATTGGTAAGGAGGAACTCCAATGGTCATTTCAAAATTAATAGTTCCATCGGAGGCGCCGTTACAGCTGACGGGTTCTTCTCCCATTTCTATGTCTAATTCGCACGGATGGACAATCAAGTCGAGCATGACAATACTATCACAACTTTCCGTTGTTGGCAGCGTCACTTCATAGTTTCCTGTGGAGGCAAAACTAAATTCGCCAATGGCGTAAGACTCATCGTCACAAATAATCTCCTGAAGTTCGGTTAGATAAGTAGGATTTACCGTAAGGTTTAAATTAACAATACTATCGCAGTTGGTCTCTACAGAGGTGTAAGTCGTGGTATAAACCCCGGTTGTGGTGTATTCATTGCTTCCTTCAAAATAACTTTCTCCTTCGCAAATAGCTGCCGTGAGGTTTGTCATTCTTGGAGCATGAACGGTCAAGTTTAAATTGACAATGCTATCACATCCGGTGACCAAAGAAGTTAATAAATCGGAATAACTGCCTGTACTATTGTAGGAAGAACTGCCTACATTATAGGTCTCTCCTTCACAGATTTCTTCAGTAAGATTGGTCGTTAAAGTAGGATTGACCAATAGCGAAAGATGGACAGTGCTGTCACAGCCATTTACAGTAGGGAGGATATTGGTATATTCTCCTGTTGTGAAATAGGTGGAATCTCCTACACTATAACTATTTCCCTCGCAGATAACTTCACTTAGGTTAATAGCGTAAGTTGGGTTGACAATAATGGAAATATTCAAAATGCTGTCACAGCCGGTACTCGCTTCAACTGTTTGTTGGTAAGTGCCGGGCGCGTCGTAGCTCGTACCGTTTAGCTCATAAGTATCACCCTGACAAATGACTTCCGTCAAATCTGTTTCCAAAATAGGTAATACGGTTAATGCCAAATTGACAAAACTATCACAACCGTCCTGTGCAATAAAAGCTACCTGATAATCTCCCGTCATATTGAAGGTATTACTTCCTACTGAATACGTCTCGCCTTCGCAGATAGCCTTCGTTAAAGGGGTTTCATAGAAGTTAGTCACGGTAAGATTAAGGTTAACAATACTATCACAGCCATCAACTGAAGTGAGAATATCCTGATAAAGACCTGTTGCGTTATAGGAAGAAGTACCTACCTGATAAGTAGCACCATCACAAATACTGGTTGTAATCGTCATATCATAGATGGGAGCGACCTCTAAATTCAACGAAATGATACTGTCACAACCATTGGCAGCCAGTAATGTGTCAGAGAAATTGCCAGAGGTCGTATAATCAGATGTTCCTACAAAGAAATGTTCCCCCATACAAATTTTTTCATTCAGCGAAGTATAAGATAAATCCAATACGGTCAAGGTGAGATTGACCGTACTGTCACAGCCATTGGCGGCTATTAATACGTCTTGATAAACGCCTGTTGTAGTATAAGCAGAATTACCGACCGAGTAAATGTCTCCCGCACAAATGGATTCATTCAATGTAGTAGTAGGCGTAGATAAAACGGTTAAATTTAAGGTGATGATACTGTCACAGCCATTTGCTGCGGTCAGCGTATCTTGTGATTGTCCGCTAGTATTGTAGGTCGAACTTCCTACGGAAAATGAGAATCCGTTGCAGATTTCTTCATTTAGTGTTGTATAAGAATGGGGCAAAATGGTTAAAGTTAAATTTACAGTACTATCACAGCCGGTTACGTCTGAGCTGAAAGTCTCATGAAAAACGCCAGTCGTCGTATAGGGCGTATTGCCAATAAAATAAGTGTCTCCTTCGCAAATACTGGTGGCTATATCTGTTGATTGAGGGAGGTTTACCCGTAGGTCTAAATACGTGATACTATCGCAGCCTTCACTGGTGACAAAATTATTTTGGTACATGCCCGGGGTCGAATAGGTGGAGTCGCCGACCATATATACATCCCCTTCGCAAATGTCAATACTCAAATATTCTTCTAAAACATCCGTAACTGTCAGGTTGGTATAAATGATGCTGTCACAGCCTGATGTTGCTACAAAATTATCCATATAAAACCCTGTTTCGGTATAGGTCGAAGTCCCTATGGTATAAGTCTGCCCTGTACAAATACCTACATTAAATGTATCTCTAACGATAGGCAATACGGTCAAATCTAAATTGACAATACTATCACAACCGGAAGGTAAGCTGATGGTGTCGCTATACATTCCACTTGAAGTATAGGTGCTTGTGCCTACTACATAATCATCTCCAATGCAGATGGATTCATTTAAGTTGGTCGTTGGTTGGTAATAGGACAGATTAAGGGTAATCATACTATCGCATCCGGCAAAACTTTCGATTGTATATTGATAGGTGCCCGGATTGTCAACAGTGATGAAATCGCCGATGAAATAAGTATCACCGGGACATATCGAGTCGGTAATGGTGACGGGTTCCGGGATTTCAAATACCCGTAAATACAATTGTACAAAACTATCACAACCAAATTCTGTCTGGAGGTTGTGGTCATAAACCCCCGTTTCCGTATAAGTATAGGAATTAATTGCATCTGAAACGGTATAACTTTCTCCTCTGCAAATATCTTCCTCTACAATTTCAAAATAATTGTCATGGACTTCCACATCAACGGTGACGATGCTGTCACATCCGTATGCTGCTGTTTCCAAAAGAACCATATAAGTACCGGTAAATTCAAAATCTTCATTTCCTACGGATACGATTGCCCCATCACATAGGATGGTATCAAAGGCGTAATATACGGGCTCTATTAATTCTAAAGAAAAATTAGTAGTCTGGTCGCAACCTTCTGGTGTAACAATGGTGTAGGAATGAGGGCCGGCACTTGAAAAATCGAGGCCATCACTGGTAAAGACATCTCCTGCACAAATTTTCACTAATCCCAGATCAATATCCGGTAATAGATCAACATTGATGGTTTCACAGACCTGCACGCCCTGTTCACAGGGGTTAGAAGGGGTGACGCATATTTGATGAGACCCCGGCGTACTTGGCATCGTAATGCTTACTTCGGGATTATAATCGATAGTGACACCATCTAATGTCCATTCAAAAATTCCTGCTCCGGTAATTCCGGTAACGGAAAAGGGGTAGGTTCCTCCAGGACACATATCAGGTGGAATGATGATTTGGGCAGATCCTACCAAAGGAGGCGCTTCTGCCAATCCGGATACAACATCAATGGTAAAGTCACATATATCTCCATTAAAACCATCAATGACGATGAAATAGACACCACCGGGAGTCAGCCCATTGGCATTAAAGGTTGTTACTCCGGGGGAGACCTGATCTTCACAGTTGCTAACGAGTGTATAGGAGTCACAATCAGAAGTGTTGTAAATTCCAATTTGTAAACCTTCTCCGGTATTGCAGTTGAAAACGGTAATGTCAATGGATATTGATGTTGTTCCGGCGACAAATCCAATCCATTGGGTATTGTGTAATTCCTGTGCACAAAAACCGGCTGGTGCTTGTCCCAAATCAGTAATACTATTATCCAAAGTCAATCCATCCAGTCCTGTGCATAATACACAGGCGGTGTTACAGGTGCTGGCAAGAACGGCCGTTTCCCCAGTACAGGACCCGGGAGGCTGCTGTGCAAACAATTGGGTGTAAATTAGGGTGATGATAAGTAAAAGTAAACTTTTTTTCATAAAGTGTTTGTTGTGTATAGAATGTATAATAAAATCCTATACGATGACCTTTAATGCGGTCAGTCGTTTGAAAATAGTATGTTGTATTTAGTGTATAGAATAGTAGTCCTATTCATGCAACAGAGAGGATATGCCCCAAAAAGGCTGTTTTAGATCGCGCGATTGATTTATTTGGTTTTAAAAAGGGTAGGTCTTACTGTTGAAGACACCATTTGTTTGAAATTTGTTGCCTTCGTCGCAAAGGTAAATTAAATATTCGTTTATTTTTTGCTATAAAATGACAATTACTTGACAAATACCAGAACTCATTGATCAAATAAATGCCTCATTCGAGCTTGTTTTTTACCCGGAATTTGCCGTGTTGTGTCATTTTTTAAACTTCTTGCAGAGAGTTGGTTGATGTATGGGTAAATAGTAACCATTCAGCACCCCTCACTTTTTGTCATAAAATGCTGCTTTAGCATCTGTCTTTGTTAAATTTTTGATAGTGTGTTATAACGTAATGCTGTTTCAAAAGAGGAAGCCACTAAAATTTCCTTTTTTTAATAGCCACGGATAACGCCTCCTGCGTCACAAGCCCGTCCCGCACTCCTGCGGGATAAGTTTCGTGGCGATGATATTAGCATTATATGTAGTACACCGCCCAATCAAAACTCCGAATTCAAGTCTCTGCCTTAAAAGATGGAGGCTATTATAAAAATTTATTTTTCAATTGGTGCGTTTGCCCTATATTTTATACCATTAAGTCTGATTTTCTTTACAAAAGTAATATCTTTGGGTTTTCGGGAATGAAACATAGCTCAAACAAGTGCATTCCCGTTGTTGTTACTACGATATTTTAGCGCAGCGGAGCGAGCAGCGAGAGGGGTAGTAGCGGGTTCACGCCTTAGCGTGATAAGAGCGGATGACCCGGCCACAAAGTGGCTCGCCATTATATTTATACTTCAAATCAATAATTAAAATATATCTTGGATACAAATTATTTAGAAGAATTAAACGATATACAACGTGGGGCGGTTACAACTACGACCGGCCCTGTGCTTATTGTTGCAGGACCTGGATCAGGAAAAACAAGGGTGCTTACTTATCGAATCGCCCACCTACTAAATATAGGTATTGCCCCCTGGAATATACTTTCACTGACTTTCACCAATAAGGCGGCCAAGGAGATGAAGGAGCGAATCAGCAAGGTGGCAGGCAAACGGGGTTATAGAGTAACCGCCGGGACATTTCACTCCGTTTTTGCTCGAATATTAAGAGTTGAAGCCGAAAAAATCGGATATCCTTCCAGCTTCACCATTTATGACACAGATGATAGTAAAAGCTTAATCAAAAGCATCATAAAACAATTGCATTTAAATAAAGAGCATTATAAAGTCAATGCGATTCGGTCTCGTATATCTTCCGCAAAATCACAGCTAATCACACCAAAGTTATATGCACAAAGAGAGGATTTGAAGCTGGAGGATGCCAAAGCCAGAATGCCACATCTACATAAGATATATACGGCTTATACCCTGAGGTGTAAGCAGTCGGGTGCGATGGATTTTGATGATTTGCTGTATCGTTTTTATGAGTTACTCCAAAAGGATAAAGAGGCCCTAAATAAATACAGGACGCAATTTCAGCATATATTGGTAGATGAGTTTCAGGATACAAACCAGCTCCAGTATGCCATTATCCGGAAGCTGGTATCCTACCCGGACAGTCCAAGAAACATCTGTGCAGTAGGTGATGATGCTCAAAGTATTTATGCCTTTCGGGGAGCGACTATTCAAAACATATTGGACTTTGAAAAAGAATTCAAGCCCCACGGAATCAAGGTGTTTAAGCTGGAGCAAAATTACCGTTCAACCCACCATATTGTAAAAGTAGCCAATCGGGTAATACAAAACAATAGAAACCAAATCCAAAAAGAGATTTGGTCGGACAAAGGGGAAGGAGAAAAAATAAAAATCATCTCTGCCAAATCTGACACCGAAGAGGGCAAAAGAGTGGCCGACACCATTATTGAACAAAAAAACAGGTATCACCTCAGCAATAATGAAATTGCAATTTTGTACCGAACCAATGCACAATCCAGGATAGTAGAAGAATATTTGCGCCGTTTCAATGTCCCCTACCGGGTCTTTGGTGGTTTATCTTTTTATCAAAGAAAAGAAGTGAAAGATGCGATTGCCTACCTTAGGCTGGTGGTCAATCCAAGTGATGATGAAGCCCTGAAAAGAGTGCTCAATTTCCCTAAAAGAGGGATAGGGAACACTACATTGGATAAGATAGAAGCTATTTCTGCGGAATTGGTTCAGCCGTTGTGGGAAAGTCTGCCCTTGGTGCAGGCGAGCGCCAGAGCTAAAAATTCCATCAATAATTTTAGACAAATCATCAAAAAAGCTGCTACAAAAAACACGACTGAAAACGCATTTGAGGTCGCTAATTTTGTTTTAAAAAAATCAGGGCTATACGAATTACTCAAAGGAGATAACACGATCGAAGGGATGAACCGGCTGGAAAATTTCAACGCCTTATTAGATGGGATCAGCTCATTTGTGGAAGAAGGAAGTGAATTTGCCGAAGTAGATGCAGAAGATGCCACATTGGCTAATTATCTTCAAAATATTGCTTTATTAACCGACTTTGACACCAAGGATAGCGATGGAAATTATGTAACGCTAATGACGGTACATGCTGCTAAAGGCTTGGAGTTTAAATCTATTTTTTTGATAGGATTAGAAGAAAATCTATTCCCTTCATTCATGTCTTTGAATAACCTTGATGCCATAGATGAAGAACGCCGGCTTTTCTATGTAGCCATCACCCGGGCAGAGCAATATCTGACTTTAAGCCATGCAGAAAGTCGCTATCAATTTGGAACTGTCAGGTATAATAATCCCAGTAGGTTTTTGGATGAAGTACCTCTTGAAAATGTGGAAATACCCACTAGGCGAGCCGTTTCTGTCGGCGTCAAAAAAACCATCCCCAGCCGGTCGGGGGTATCCGGGAATTTCAGAAAGCCAAACACAAAAATCAATCAAAGCCTGATGGCTGACCCTGGTACATTCAAACCCAGCCCCTCGTCTTCCATTCAGACCGGTATGAGTGTCTTACATTTGAAATTTGGGAAAGGAAAAGTTTTAGCCATAGATGGAAACGCCCCCAATCGCGTAGCAACTATTTTCTTTGAGCAGATCTCAAATCCGGAACGAAAAATCATGCTAAAGTTTGCTAAATTGCAAATACTCTAATGGCGACTCATCCGGCATATCACAAAAAAATCATTCAGGAAGAAGCATTGAATTTAGGGTTCAGCTTTATTGGATTTTCGCGTGCGGAGAAGATGGAGGAAGAATCGATGCGTCTGGAAAAATGGCTCAATGGCAACCAACATGGTCAAATGCACTATATGGCAAATCATTTTGAAAAAAGAACAGACCCTACCCTGCTCGTACCGGGTGCCAAAACGGTCATTAGCTTATTATACAACTATTATCCCCCTCAATTACAAGCAACAGAGAATAATTACAAAATTTCCAAATATGCTTACGGGAAGGACTATCATTATGTGATTAAGTATAAATTAAAATCTTTGCTTTATTTTATTCAGGAAAAAATAGGGCAGGTAGAAGGTCGGGTCTTTACGGACTCTGCTCCGGTATTAGAGCGGGACTGGGCCCGGCGAAGTGGCTTAGGTTGGATAGGGAAGAATGCAATGTTGATTCATCCCAAAGCAGGTTCATTTTTCTTTTTAGCAGAAGTAATCATTGACCTGGCATTACCTCCGGATACGCCAATCAACAATTATTGTGGTAGATGCAGAAGGTGTCTGGATGCCTGCCCAACGGAAGCAATTTCGGAGGAAATCCCACACGTAGATGGCAGTAAATGTATTTCCTATTTCACCATTGAATTAAAGGATGCACTTCCTGCTGAATACAAAAATAAATTTGAAGACTGGATGTTTGGGTGTGATATTTGTCAGGACGTATGCCCGTGGAACCGCTTTTCAAGCCCGCATCAGGAGCCGGACTTTTTGCCCCATCCCTCTTTATTGGAAATGAAAAAAGAAGACTGGGAGGAGCTGGAAGAAGAAACTTTTAGGCGCGTATTTCAAAAATCAGCCGTTAAAAGAACAAAATATCAGGGATTGCGAAGAAATATTGATTTTTTGAAGTAAAGAAGTATAAAGGTAATTTAAAGGCATCAATGTGCCAGGGATTTAATGCTTCAAGAGGACAAGAGGCGTTCAGACTGAAGACTGACGTTACCCCTTAGTAGGAATCCATATATTCTGCTCAACCCAAAAGTGGACAATATCTTCGATGGTTTTACAAAATGCGATGTAATCCAAAGGTTTGGTAACAAAACCATTCACTCCCATTTCATAACACTCTTGAATATCAGAAGGAGCGGAAGAACTAGAGAATAATACAACGGGAACATAACGTGAACTCACCTTACTTCTCAATTCAGCCAACATTTCCTTTCCGTTTAACTTAGGTAGGTTATAATCCAGTAAAACCAGCGCAATATCATCAAAAGATGCATCTTTACTGTATTCCAAAAGCTCTACGCCAGATTCAAAGTGCAAAAAATGATATTTGGGTTGCATTTTATCTAATACAAAGCGAACCAGTTGTACATCTCCAATGTTATCTTCAACGAGGATAATTTTTCGTTCCATGTCCCTCTTTATTTTTTAATGTGTAGTTTCAGGTATAAGTGCCACCAAGATATATTTTTTATACATTAAATTCAACAAAAGAACATCATTTTTTTGACAACCCAATAAAATAGCCTACTTTTAGGCAGCATAAAGACAGTTTTGTTCCAAAAAAAATATAATTCTAAATTAAGTAAGAGAAGACTGTTTTGGTAAGAATCGAGCATTTAGCCCTACAAATTATAAAAATATGTTTAAAAAAGGAATTGGAAAGTATATTTTTATAGCGATTGGCTTAATTATAACAGCCTATTTTTTTTACGTATTCAGGGCCATTATTTCCTATGTGTTGATGGCATGGGTTTTATCGATGATTGGCCGTCCGCTAATGCATTTTTTTCAGCATAAAATAAAAATAGGAAAATTTCGAATAGGAGCTAATCTAAGTGCGGGATTGACACTCCTTTCATTTTTAGTTTTTTTTGGGGGGCTGATTTTATTCTTTACCCCTACCATACTGGAGCAGGCCGGTAATTTAGCCGGCGTAAATTATGATCAGATTGCCCAAACACTGGAAGAGCCGTTTCAACGATGGAAGCCTAAGCTGGCAAAATATGGTATCAAGGCAGACCAGCCATTGTCGGTTATTTTGCAACAATCATTTTCAGGTTTCATCGAGCCGACAGATATCGCCAATATATTCAAAGGGGCAATTTCTACATTCGGGACGATATTAATGGGGATTTTTTCCATTCTTTTTATCACTTTCTTTTTTTTAAAAGAGGAGGGGCTTTTTACAAAAATTGTAGCAGCTGTAACTCCGGGCAAATACGAAAAACAGGTCACTCATTCTATTGAAGATATCACCACTTTGTTAAGTCGGTACTTTAGAGGGGTATTGATACAAATATTTCTAATTACAAGTTTCATTACCATCGCGCTTAATATGCTGGGCGTAAACAATGCTTTTTTGATTGGATTATTTGCCGCATTGATTAATGTAATTCCGTATATCGGTCCATTGATCGGGGGTATTTTTGCGACTATTCTTACAATCTCATCTAGCCTTGAAATGAGTTTTTATACTGAACTCCTACCTCTTTTATCGAAGGTGATACTTGTATTCATGGTCATGCAAATTTTAGATGGATTTGTCATTCAACCCTATATTTTTTCAAATAGTGTTTCCGCTCATCCATTAGAAATATTTTTAGTCATTCTTCTGGGGGCTCAAATCAATGGAATAACAGGAATGGTCTTAGCGATTCCGACTTATACGGTCATTAGAGTGATTGCCAAAGAATTTTTGTTTAGGTTTAGGATTGTACAAAAATTGACACAAGGGATGGAAGTGGAAGAAGATGGCGGAGGGTGATTATTGGGCAGCATTACATTTAGTACACCACCATTATTGTAATTTTGGGTGTAACTCCGGGTACTTTTATCCGTCATAAATAAAAAAGAATAACAGCGCATTTCATTTTGTCGATTTATTTTTATTATACGCTCTTTTGCAAGAAATGGCTATTCCAAACGATGAAGTGAGGTGCCGACAACAATAACAGATGGAGTATAAATTATGAAGAAAAAAATTATTTTTATGCTATTGCTTTTCATCCTGTCAAATGGAGCAAAAGCGCAGGTAAACATTGATACATTATTTAACCGGGCCACCCGCCATCTAAAAGACGGGACGCTGGACCAAGGACTAGCGTTATTAGATAGTGTTTTAAGCATAGACAATTATCACGTTCAGGCATTAGCCAATAGGGCGTACCTCAATGCATCACTCAGGCAAAATTTCGATCAGGTATTAGATGATTTATTACAATACTCAAAGATCACCCAATCAAGTAGTAATTTTGTAGAAATTGGCTATTTATACTTAGATCAGTCACAGAATGATTTTGCTTACCAATTAGCAGATTTCGCCATAAACAATGGATATTATGACCATAATACCTATATAATAAGAGGGACGACATTTTTTCAAATTGGCAAATATCAGGAAGCCGAAAAGGATTTCCTCAAAGCGCTGGATATCAAAAAGGATGAGCTTTACGCAATCAATTTACTCATCCGAACGTATATGAAACTCGGTGAAAAAGAAAAGGCTCTTGCGCAGGCTAATCGACTGGTAGCATTAGCCCAAGATGATATAGCCTACGGCATTCGTGCCGGCATTTATGCCCAAATGGGAAATTTTGAGAAAGCGCTCGAAGATAATAGCACAAGTATGCAAATGGTCAAAGAAGTCAAGGGTCGGGCTTATTTTGCAGAAAAAAGAGCCTATATTTATCAGGAGGCCAATGATGAAAATGAAGCCTGTCGTTGGGCACTTGTCGCTATGCGGCTGGGTAATAACACCCCATTTTTTGCTTTATCCTATCCTTGTGACAGTGTGCTTCATTTTGATTTGGCAACAGCCAACACCTTATTATTCCGCCTCAGTAATCCTCTGGATAATTATGATTTTTTGGGTGTCAAAGAACAGCTGCTCGGAATGGGGCTTGCCATTGGAACACCCAACGAAAAAGAAATCAACTTCCTGGTAGAAAAAGAACAGTTCCCGTCTCTCCCAATTGGGCTCAATGAAGAAAGTCTAAAAAACCTAAAGGAAGATAAACCTGCACAATTTTCAGTCTTCAATGGAAGCTATGAATTCATTCCTGCCAGTGACAAAGAAATATTTACATGCACCAAAGGGGAGAAAGCAGCTTTATTTTATATTCAGTGCATACTTGCTCAGACAGCGGATGGCAGCAAGAGTGTCTGGATTGACGATAAAGGCATTATTTTGAAGTACGTTGATCAGAATTACACCTTATTTGAGTTATTGAAAATTGATTAGTGATGTATTTACAAACGCAGCCTACTTTAGAAGACATACTCGCTTCCCATGAATTAATCAAAAGGCATATCCACCGCACACCCATTTTATCTTCTCGGCAAATCAATAAAAAGGCAGGGGCGAAAATTTATTTTAAATGTGAAAATTTTCAGAAAACAGGTGCTTTTAAAATGCGTGGAGCGTTGAACACCGCTCTTCGATTATCTACTGAAGAATTAAATAAAGGGCTGGCTACCCACTCTTCAGGAAACCATGCGCAGGCTGTTGCCCAAACTGCTCAATTATTGGGTGTAAAGGCTCATATTGTCATGCCTGATAGTTCGCCTAAATCAAAAGTAAAAGCGACCGAAGGCTATGGGGCAAACGTTTATTTTTGTAAAAATACGCTAGCTGCCAGAGAAGAAAAATTAAACGAAGTTATTGAAAAAACGCAGGCAACATTCATTCACCCTTATGATAATTACAACGTCATTGCCGGTCAAGCTACCGCCGCCAGGGAATTGCATGAAGACTTGCCGAATTTGGATGCCATCATTGCACCCATAGGAGGAGGCGGGCTAATGAGTGGTACGGCTTTAATTACGCATTACTTGAATCCCAGGGTTAGAATATTTGGTGCCGAACCCGAAATAGTCAACGATGCCTTTCGGTCATTTAAGTCGGGTATGCTTCAACAAAATACAAGAATCGACACTATTGCGGATGGGCTCAGAACCAACCTTAGCGACAAAACATTTGAAATCATCCAAGCGTATGTACATGATATTTTTACGGTTTCGGAAACGGAAATCATTGCTGCAATGAAATTAGTATATGAGCGAATGAAGATCGTGATTGAAGCATCATCAGCGGTTCCGCTTGCCGCAATTTTTAAAAATAAAGCCTTCTTTAAAGGAAAGACGATTGGCGTTATTATCTCAGGAGGAAATGTGGATTTGGATGGGTTGTTTTCTATTTTGTCCATTGAGTACCAACAAAAATAGCGCATTGAATCCACTCCGAAAGAGGTGTTTTTCGGAGTGGATTCATTATTACAATTTCTTTCTATAATCCTCTAGTCTTGCTTTAATATCATCTTTGTAGTTTTTGTAGAAATTACTGCCTGCTTTTTCACCTAGCTCCATCGCTTTTTCCAAATCTGCAACGGCAGCTTTGTAATTTTCGGCATCGGCTAATATTTTGGATTCAATCCAAAGGTTTCTAGTGTGTTTTGCCAGGTCAGTAGATATTTTAATATTTTTGGTAGCTAAATCTTTTTTTCCATTTTCAAAATAAAAATTAGCTGCCAGTGCATAGGGTTTCCATTTTTCCTCTGGTTTTGCTTCGTCAACAGCCTTTTTTAAATTGTCGGCAACTTGAGAAAACAGATCGGTTCTAAATAAAATATAGGCGCGTTTTTTTTCCCAGGCAAAGCGTACATAACCCGAGTTGATCGACTTATCAACGATAGAAAAGCTCATCCGCTCCACATTATCCTTAGCATTTTTTGTTTTCACTTCCACTCGTAAAGCATCCTTGGATTTATCGTAGCGGTAAGCTCCCCATTGCTCCGCATCTTTATTAAAGATAGCAATCCATTTTCCATTTTCTTTAGGAATAAAAAACAAGGCGTACTTTCCTTTTGCCAGATATTTATCCTGTACTTTCACATCTGTATCAAACTCAATCGTAGTTGCTTCATTAGCGCCGGCTCTCCATACCTCATCATAAGGTACCAAGTCTCCCCAAATGGTGCGATCACGTACAGCGGGACTGGAGTAATTAATGGTAACAGTTGTTAAACCGACCTGGAAAGAAGTGCTGGCAGCAGGACTTTTTCGAGGCAAGTCCAATTGCGCATTCACATTACTTCCAAACATTATCAATAGGCATACTGCCGATAATAAATACTTCATTTTTTTAAATTTTTATTTTTTAATTAAGAGCGTAGGAAAATAACGAAAGAACGAATCATTATACAACAAACCGTTCTCCTCTCAAGTAAACTACCAAAGAATAATCATTATTACTTAGTCCCCCTAAAAATATAGTATTATTTTCAGAAAGACCCATCAATAATGATAAAACTG
>CAZNCI010000014.1:14697-27811 GCA_964571475.1 uncultured Saprospiraceae bacterium
ACATTGGGCGCCGGAGCTTTGATGTTTATAGTTAGACCGCGATCTTCAACTGCCTTACTTGTCGATGTTCCAAAAATAGCCATTCGGGTATCTCTTTGTTCAAAGTCAGGAAAGTTTTCAAATAAAGATTTAATACCTAAGGGACTAAAAAACACTAAAACATCATAAGTGACATCACTTAAATCAGACAAATCACTGCTCACGGTGCGGTACATCAGGGCATCCTGCCAATCAAATTCATGTTTGTCCAAATACGCACAAACATCCTTCGCCCCAAGGTTGGAACAGGGTAATAAAAATTTTTCTGATGCTTTAAATTTGTTGAGAGGTGTTGCGAGATCTTCAATTTTTCGTATTCCTACAAAAACTTTTCGCTTTCGATAAAGGATGAATTTTTGGAGGTAATTAGCAATTGCTTCCGTCAGGCAGAAATAACGCAAATCCTGAGAAATAGCTATCCGCATTTCTTCCATCAAGCGAAAGAAATGGTCAATAGCATTTTTGCTCGTGAAAATTATAGCAGTATAATCTGTAGGATATATTTTAAACTTCCTAAACTCTCTTGCATGAACAGGCTCAACCTGAATAAATTTTCTCCAATGAATGGTAAGTCCGTATTTTTTTTCTAACTCATAGTATGGCGACCTTTCTGGTTTAGGTTGAGAGACTAAAATTGTCTTTATTTTCTTATAAACTTCATTGTTAGCTTGTCCTTTATTAGCTGTCATTCTCCACAATGATTATTATGATAAAAAAACCCTTTTTTATATCAATTGTTTATAAAAAGTTGATACAAAATTAAGGGCGGCGCGATTTCAACGGTGCAAAGATACAATAAAAAATGAAACTTATGAAAAGTGATTAATTTATTCGCAATAAAAAGAGCTCTTAAATACCTTAAGGCATATAAAAGGACCAAAACCAGTAATGTTATAATAATTAAAGGTCTCGTCACCTCCTCTCCGATAAAAGCAATCGTAATATTGAGTGGCAATAAAACAAGAGAGATGAAAATTGAAAACACAATGATTGAAAAATTATACAATCCTGTCTCTTTTTTAAGGGGAAAAATAAATCCAATATAACGCAATACCAAATGCTTGAGCATCAAGCCTATAAATACAGCCGTAAAGATATAGGCGTAAATCCTCCAGTCAGAATGGGCGTCGGGCATAAAATTAAGCCAGCTTGTATGCGCTTTAATCAAAAATAAAAATAAGGACATATTGACGAAAAACAAACTATACAGCATCAAGACCGACTGCATGATTTGATTATTATAACGCTCTCCATAAAAAAGAGAAAGCATATTATCATTTATCACACCTCGATACACCTTGGTCCATATCCCTCTCATGCTAACCACCAAAACACTAAAAAGTAATAAATCAAACAATAAAAAGTAAAATAAAAACGAACTTTTAGCTGGTTGTTTTGAGGCCTTATCGCGATCATTTTTTGGGGCTTCAGTAATGATGACATTTTTTTCTTGAATGGCTTCTTTCTTTACGGGCAATGCCGTTCCCCGTGTCAAATCGAATGGATTTGCGACCTCTGCCGTCGAATCGGGTGATTTTTCTTCGGTTTCAACTGCCTCTGGCTGCTCTGTGGTCAACCGCAATTTAAGGTCAAAAGGATTACTCCCTTGTGCAAAAGCACCCAGTCCAACCATACTCAGCAAAAGACAAAAATAAAACCTTAACCTATGCATATTTTCAAAAGGGCATTTTTTATCAAAAAATATTTCCAACGCTAAAGTACATTTGATTTACCTGCCCTCAAATTATTTTAAGTATTAATTCTAATTTACTACGATTTTTTGCCAAAATCCTCCTTCTTTTACTTGGATAAAGACCAACCAAATACCTGATTTTAGTCCACTGACCTGCCATTTACCCTTTTCTGGTCTAATGACAGAAGTTGTCATTTGTCGCCCATGAATATCGTATATATTGATTGCTTTTATTTCTTTTGGAGAGCTTATTGTTAAAAGTTGTCCTTCATTTACCGGATTGGGGAAAAGTTGTCCTTCAAAAACATTTGCCTCTTTAAGGCTGTTTTCAATATTCCAATGCATCACCCCAACCGCATCCAAGTCAAAACCACCACTGGAAAATGCGGTTGGATATGGATCATTAATTTTTCGACCTTCCGTGTCAAAACTACTCCAGTCATCCTGTAAAGTGCCGACAACATCAATCACCCGAATATGGGTAATATGCATAATATCGAGCCCTTCAATTTCGCGTAATTCAGCTAAGTCAAAAGGAGTACCATTACCAATGACATACTTCCCTGCTAAATTATTGATCTTTCTTGCATCCAAAAGACCAAATGAACCAACGGGTTCTTCTGTTTGCGTCAGAGATGCATTTGGGAATCTAAAAAAATGTTCTCCATCAGAACTCACTTCAACAAATGCCAGCTCCAAAAAGAGACCATCAAAGGAGTTTTCAAATACGGCAAAATCCCAACCGTCGCCATCATAGAGCGGGTATTCGAATGATAAAGTAGCTATGCCACCATCTCCCAAACTCACCGCGAGGCTATCCGCCATGCTTATTGCATTATCCGCTGTGCCGTAGGACACCAGACCAAGTTCCGGTTGCTGGACATCCATATTGCCTCTCTCCAACTCTACCGCGGTTGCCCATCCAGTAAAAATCGAGCTGTCTGCAGGAATCGCCGTCGTTCCGATTTCCCCTGCGGGAGGAGGATATTGAGCAGATAATTCGCCTGATCCAAGGCAGAAAATGACACACACAACTAAAAATTTCATATTCATTTTCGTTCAAAAAACAAACAACCGTATTTTTACAAAATACGGTTGTTTGTTATAACATTAATTAATGTCGATTTTAATTATAAAAACCGTTCCAAATACGTGCCAATATAAGAATTGATCGTGGCTAAAGCCAAACCTTTTGCCTGTGTTCTTGAAAAAGACTTATTCATGAAATAATCTTCCAATCGGACAGCAGACTGATAGAATGCAATTTTAAATGCGGTTACCGTGTCTTTATACTTAGGTTTTCTATTAGCCCATGCATCCAAAGAAGACATCAACTCTTTTTCCCAATCCAACAACTCGCCAATTTCCCCTTTAGATAATTTAGAAGGCTCGGTAATCAATTCCTTCCTCGTCGCTACATCCATACTTAAAGAGGTGTAATTAACACTACCACTTCCCTTCATAGCATAAGCCATTGCCTGAAGAATATTCAATTCATCCCAACCAAGATCAAATTGCTCACAAGCGGCCATTTTAAAGTATTTACTGTTAAATTTTGCCATTTTTTTCTTGGCTCTGGCGGTCTCTTTTGGAAATTTATCAGCCACCCAGCAAGGTACATAGTACTCATTTCCCGGTGCCGAATGTACATAAAAAAGGTGGAGAATTAATTGTCCTGCATCTTCGTAAGCATAAGTGGAGGAATAATCTATCGGCGGCTGATTCTCCAACTTTTTTCCTTCGAAGCCTCTTCGAAGGGCTTTACTCATTGCTCTATTCACCTTACTGGAAGGTCCTTCTTTTTCAAATAAATAAACTGCCTGATAAGCCAAAGCTACCGGAGCTACATTTGCCTCTACAATATCATACGCCCGTTTATTATCCCAAAGATGATTAATTGATTCCTGTAATTTGTCAATTTCTTCGCCCGTAGGTTCAGTAGGAATTTTATCCACCAAACCGGCATATTTATTTAGGAGGTCATTTTCTTTTCTGGCTTTCCGGTAAGAAGAGGCTGTGCCTTTTCCATAATAACCGTCAATAGTACTTTTGTAATATCCTTCTTTTTTTAGTACTTTTTGCAGCTCAATGGCAAAGTGTCGCTTCAATTTGCCATTAATGGATGGCGGGGCAATTTTTATTGTATTCTTTTTAACCGCCTTGGGGGCAGCCCCTCCTTTTGCCTGCACGCCGGAATTATCATAACTTTTTGGTTTGTCGGTATTTTTTTTAGATGGTTTAATCGGCTGCTCAGCCAAGTCGGAATTTAAATTAATGAAGGGCTTTTTTATGCCGGTTTCAAATTCATCCAGACTAATCAATAAGGCGCTATTGACTTTTTTGATAAAGGCATCATCAAAGCCTTTCTTTTTAATTCCTTTCAATTTTGTTTTAGCTGCAGCTAAATCATCAAAAGGCCCTGTCAATATTTTAATGTTATTACCACTAACAATACCGAGTAAATCACCTACTTTATCAAATTTTTCCCATTTAATTGATTTACGCGTATCCCGAGTTGCCATCTGAATAACGGTGACGATTTCACCAGTATCAAGTTTTCGCTCTTGAATCAATGCATTATCAAATCCTTTGTTTTTTAAAATTTGCAATGCTTTTTCGGCCGTAGCCATATCATTAAAGCCACCTAAATACACCTGAGTCACATTGCTTTTAGGTTGATGAAAAGAATAAACGAAGCCAAGGGGCTTCAATTCCTTAAAATCTTGAGGTTTAGCGTCAATAAATGCTCCTACCGCAATGGTATAATGTTGTTTCTGAGCAGTAGCCAATGTTGTTATAAAAATAAGAGCAATGACCGCTATGAAAATTTTTCTCATATAAATATTTTTTTCTATCAAACGTTTTCTGATTCTCAAATATGATATTTTCTGATTAAAAAACAAATTTTGTTAAAGATTTAAAGCAAATTTGGGGAAAATAATGCATTATCAAATTATTTTGCCCTGTTTTTATGTCGCTTAGTAGTCCCCCAAACTTAATAAAAATGATGGTCAATTTACTTCCCACATGGGGCAAATCCATGATTTTATGCATTTTCCTGCAAAAAGACACACACAAATATTGATTTTAATCCAATAAAAATCCCCCTAATTCAAAGCGGAAAACCAGTAGAGTCTGATTTTGTTAATAATAAAAAATTGACAATTAAGTAGTTATACATTAAGAAGAACTAAAAATTGAAACAATGAAAAGAAAAAATGTACTATTTGAAATAAAAAAAAGGGTTGATATTTGCATCAACAAAAGAAGCACAGCGATAAATGCTGTACACGGAAAAGAAATTGTTCCACGAATATAGAAACAAAAGAATTTGATATCAATGGATATCATTTTGGTATGTAGATAGCCTCTCAAGCTTTTTTGAAGCCACTTAGTTTACTAGGTGGCTTTTTTATTTATATGCAAATATACGACATTTTTTTATTAAATGGAGGTTTTTTGTCAAATTTTATTCATTTTGTACCCAAAAAAGATATTCCAAATTTTCATGAAAAGTGCATTTTTAAGAAAAAAAACATGCATTATTTTTATTTTTCTGATTTTTTTTTCATAAAAAAAATACACAATAAATACATTAAATTAAGTTTTTATTATGATAAAAATATGGTAATCAGTTTTTTATGTAAAAATAATTACCAAAAATAATTACAGTAAACATTAATATTGTACTTATTTGTGAAAAAAAACAGCCTCATATTTGTAGCATCGAAAAAAGGGATACTGAAAAGTTGAAAATTATTTCATTTTTCGAACTAATAACAAATCATAATCAAATAGAATCTATTAAGATTCAAATAACGGAGGATTATTTCCTCGTTATAATCTCATGAAATTTTTCGATTGAATATCAATGGATATTCAATTTGGTATGTAGATAGCCTCTCAAGCTTTTTTGAAGCCACTTAGTTTACTAGGTGGCTTTTTTTATGTCTATAAACCACGAAAAACACTACGCAAAGTAATTTTCTATAAAAATAGACTCAATTTTCAATTAATTACTCGAACAAAAACACCGTTTATTGCTTTAAATAAATTATTTTTGTTCAAATAAAATAATTTCAACTAATTGATTTTCAGTTTTTTAAAATAAAAAAAACAAAATAAAAAAAACAGTAAATTGAATTATTGTACTATTTAATTGGAAAAAAATATTTCATCTTTGTATCATCGAAAGAAAGGAAATACAGATAAATGTGTTTTTTTAACTTTCGAACTAATAACAAATCAAAATCACGTTAAATCAATTGAGATTTGAAATTGTTGAAGGTTGACCTCTTCGATATTATTTCATAAAGTTTTTGATTGAATATCAATGGATATTCAATTTGGTATGTAGATAGCCTCTCAAGCTTTTTTGAAGCCACTTAGTTTACTAGGTGGCTTTTTTATTTTCTACGCAAAAAAAAAAAATATGTTTCATCCGTGAACGCTCATTTTCTACTTCACTATTCTCCTCCTCTTTTAAGTTATATTTAAGTCCCTTATTCACAAGTCATTAGTTTTTTTTATGTAAATTTCATAAAAAAAATAAAAAATAAAATTTATTGGTTACTTTTACCTGCTGATAGTTATCTTTTGCTGTTTAGTCAATCAATTCTATACAAAAAAGGACATTTCTTCTTATCAAAACTATAGTATCTAATCAATTAAAATCAAGCCATAAAATGCAATTCGCAATCAAAGTTTCATTTATAGTTTTCTCCTTTTTCGCATCCTATTCAGGTTTTGCTCAATCCAAACCGATCACTTATTTTCTCCCGGATATTAAATACGATAAGAATATATCCACTCCAGAGTCCGTTTTTGGATTTCAAATTGGTGACTGGCACCTTAGCCATGATCAATTGGTTAGGTATATGTATAAATTGGCGGAGCAATCCCCCCGTGTTAATATAACGGAATACGGGCGCACTTACGAAGGTCGGCCCTTGGTTTATTTAACAATCACTTCAGAGGATAACCATAAAAAACTTAATAAAATAAAGAATAAGCATAAATCGCTGGTTGAGGATGACAAATTTAATGAAAAAGACTTAGCGGATATGCCTGCGGTACTTTATCAGGGTTTTAGTATTCATGGCAATGAACCCAGCGGGGGGAATGCAGCCCCTTTAGTTGCTTATTACCTGGCTGCTGGTAAAACTAAAGAAATCCAACGAATTCTAAAAAATGAAGTCATCCTTTTGGATCCATGTTACAACCCTGATGGTTTTAATCGTTTTGCAAGTTGGGCGAATACCCATAAAAATGCAAGTCTCACCTCCGACTCTCAGGATATTGAGTACAATGAGCCCTGG
The DNA here is from genome assembly GCA_964571475.1 of uncultured Saprospiraceae bacterium. Classification (GTDB taxonomy): domain Bacteria; phylum Bacteroidota; class Bacteroidia; order Chitinophagales; family Saprospiraceae; genus JALVDO01. The sequence continues at coordinate 21,748 of CAZNCI010000014.1, forward strand.
CCAGGAGGCAGAACGAATCATTATTGGTTTGACCTCAACAGAGATTGGCTGCTCGTCCAATTACCGGAGAGCAAAGGACGAATTAAAACCTTCCATGACTGGCATCCAAATGTACTGACGGATCACCACGAAATGGGAACAAATGCCACCTATTTTTTTATGCCGGGAGAGTCCACCCGAATTCATCCACTCACCCCCAAAATGAATCAGGAGTTAACGGCTGATTTGGCGGATTATTTTGCAGCATCTTTGGATGAAATTGGATCCTTATACTACAGTGGAGAATCCTTTGATGATTTTTATATAGGAAAAGGCTCTACTTATCCTGATGTCAATGGCTGTGTTGGAATTTTATTCGAGCAGGCAAGTTCCCGGGGACATTTACAGGAGAGTGACAATGGTCTTATTAGTTTCCCTTTCACCATTCGCAATCATGTGGCAACAGCACTTGCTACACATAAAGGGATCCTTGCGCACAGAGAAAAAATACTCCATTTTCAAAGAGACTTTTTTAGAAATGCCCAAAAAACAGCTAAAGAAGACCGGACAAAAGCCTATGTTTTTTCTGCGGATAATGATCGTTCCAGAGAGCTGGCTTTTTTAGATTTACTCAATAGGCATAATATTAAGATTTACCATTTGAAGCAGGATGTCAATATCAACAAGCAGGCGTTTAGTGCGAAAGATGCCTATATCATTCCTTTGGAACAATTACAATACCAATTTATCAAGGCCGCTTTTGAATCCCGGACAACTTTTGAGGATAGTTTGTTTTATGATGTATCTGCATGGACGCTTCCATTGGCATTCAATATGAATTATGCGGAAGTTTCTTCAAAAAATTATACGAGTAATCTACTTGGACACCCATACGATCCCAGCAAGTCTGCTTCGTCTGTAAGTGATCCTGAAATTAGTGATTATGCCTATTTGATGCCATGGGATGACTATCTGGCGCCAAGAGCACTTCATCAATTACTATCGAAGGGACTAAGGGCTAAAGTATCTATTGCTGCCCTTCAGGCTGAAAATCAAAACTTCAAGCAGGGTACAATCATGATCCCGGTACAAAACCAAGCGCTTTCTTCCGAAGAAATTTACCAACAAATACGCCAAATAACAAAGGAGACGGGCATTCGGTTTTATGCCGCTGATAGTGGTTTTACCCCCAGTGGTCCCGACTTTGGCAGTCCACAAATGATCGCGTTACATGATGAAAAAGTCCTCTTGATGAGTGGGAAGGGCGCCTCATCTTATCAGGTAGGCGCTATATGGCATTTGCTTGACCAACGGTACAAAATACCGGTCAGTAAAGTCCAACCGGCAGACATTAATCGAATTGACCTATCGAGATATACCGTCATCATCATGCCAACCGGCAATTATTCCACCATTTCAAAAAGTGGCGTAGAAGCACTAACCAATTGGGTTAATAAAGGCGGTGTTTTAATTACATTTGCAAAAGCATCTAAATGGGTGGCCCAAAATAGAATTGCCAATTTAAAATTCAAATCCAATAAAAATAATCCTACCGGCATTCGTCCTTATTCCAATATAAGAAGAGACAATGGAAGCCGTTATATTGGAGGGGCTATCGTCGAAGCAAAAGCCGACCTGAGCCATCCACTTCTTTTTGGCATACACACACCGACCATTCCTTTATTCCGAAAAGGAACTTTATTTATGGAAAAGGCAAAAAATATATACGCCACACCCCTGGTTTATACTGATCACCCCGTCATCAGCGGTTATGCCAATGCCTACAATAAAGGTCAAATGGCTAATAGTGCAGCAGGGATTGTTTGCGGCAGGGGAAATGGAAAAATTATTGCCTTCATGGATGATTTGAATTTCAGAGCCTATTGGTGGGGAAGTGCCAAAATAATTGGTAATGCTATTTTCTTCGGTAGGATTATTAATGGGCAGGGGGTCGAGCGATAATACCCGCAGGAGTGTTTTTTTTTGTACTTTTGCCCGCAAATAATATTCATGGACTTTCAGTTAAAAGCAAAAGACGATAGTAGCGATGCCAGAGCAGGTGTAATCACCACGGCACATGGGGAAATTAAAACGCCCATATTCATGCCCGTAGGTACTGTCGGCACAGTCAAAGCGGTACACCAGCGGGAATTAAAAGATGATATTCAAGCACAAATCATTCTTGGCAACACTTATCATTTATATTTGAGACCAGGAACAGACGTTTTGCGCGAAGCCGGTGGTTTGCACAAATTCAACGGCTGGGATCGTCCATTATTAACAGATAGCGGGGGATATCAGGTGTATTCCCTTAGCGGCAGAAGAAAAATAAAGGAAGAAGGCGTTACCTTTCAATCCCATATTGATGGATCAAGACATCAGTTTACGCCAGAAAATGTCATGGATATTCAAAGGGTGATAGGCGCAGATATCATCATGGCCTTTGATGAATGCCCTCCACACCCCTGTACTTATCATTACGCTAAAAACTCCATGGAAATGACCCATCGTTGGTTAAAACGGTGTTGCGAACATTTTGACAGAACAGAAGGACTTTATGGTTATGAGCAAACACTGGCACCAATTGTACAGGGAAGTACGTTTGACGACCTCAGGAAAAAATCAGCCGAAACCATTGCGAGCTTCGGCAGAGACATCAATGCTATTGGCGGATTATCCGTAGGAGAACCGGCAGAAGAAATGTATAGAGTCACAAATCTGGTCTGCGGCATATTACCAAAGGATAAACCACGTTATCTAATGGGAGTAGGTACGCCCGTCAATATATTAGAGTGCATCGCCTTGGGAATAGATATGTTTGATTGTGTTTTACCCACTCGAAATGCAAGACACGGACTTTTATATACAGCAGAAGGGATTATAAATATTAAGAATAAAAAATGGGAGAAAGATTTTAGTCCGATTGACGAAGCCAGTACCTGTGAGACGAGCCGGTTTTATTCAAAATCCTACCTGCGACATCTAGTTCGAAGCAAGGAATATCTGGGTGCCCAAATAGCATCCATTCACAACCTTGCGTTTTTTCTTTGGTTGGTAGGAGCAGCTCGCAGCCATATTATTAAAGGTGATTTTACCAGCTGGAAAAATGAAATGGTTATTAAATTGCAAAGAAGATTATAATGCTCACAAAAATAGACTGGTACATTATTAAGAAGTTTTTAAAAACTTTTTTCTTTACGGTTTTTATCTTTCTACTGATTGCCATTGCCATTGATTTTAGTGAAAAGATAGAAAAATTCATCGAGTCGCCAATCACAAAGAATGAAATTTGGCTTCAATATTACCCTACTTTTATTTTATTTATTTCAGGCTTGCTGTGGCCATTATTTATCTTAGTTGCGGTCATTTTTTTTACCTCCAGAATGGCTTCTAATTCTGAGATTATCTCTATTTTTAATGCAGGCGTCAGTTTCAAACGGTTGTTGAGGCCCTATTTAGTTGCCGGGTTTTTTTTAGCGGGTATTCATTATATTAGTAGTTCTTATCTTATCCCCAAAGGAAATAAAACGAGACTGGATATTGAGCACGCTTACCTCTACACGCATAATGACAAAGGTAAAAAACATGACGTCCACCTGTTTGTTGCTCCTGATACAAAAATTTTCATCAATAATTACCGAAAAAAAGACAGTACGAGTACTATCCGAAATTTTAGGCTTGAACACTTTAAGGATGGCAAACTTGATTATATTTTAAAAGCTAATCCGGCAGAATGGATAGGTCCACCTAATAAATGGCGCTTACAAAACTACCAAATACGCACCATTAATGGTATGCACGAAACCCTCGAATTACATTCGGGAGAAAGCATGGATACTACTATCAATTTTACACCGGAAGACTTTGTTGATTTTGTATCCCAACAAGCCATGCTCACTTCCCCGGAATTAAAAGAAGTCATTGCCAAACGAACAGAAAGGGGAGCCGGTGGGCTTGAGAAGTATAAAGTAGAACTCTACAAAAGAACAGCCGAACCATTTACCATTATCATCCTGATATTAATTGGTGTTTCCATCTCTGCCCGAAAAGTTCGTGGAGGAATTGGCATGCACTTGGCCATAGGAATGGCCATTGGCGCTATGTTGGTTTTGCTTTCTAAATTTGTAGCCGTTTTTGCCAACAGCCAAATAATTTCACCTCTGTTCGGTGTGTGGATTCCCAATATAATATTCGGATTAGTTGCTTTTTATTTAATTAGGCAAGCGCAAAATTAGTTTCGTTTTTTTTCAAATTTCCGCTTGACAATAACAGCAAATTGCTCATTTGTCACCTGACTTTCGATCCATGATTCAAAATCAAAAATATTGAATAGAGGGTGAGATTTACTGGGTAATTTCCGGATTTTTTTAAATAATTCTTCAAAAACCTTTTTTTTCATTTCTTTGGATGGCACTTTTAGTACTTCTGATAATGCAGGCAGAAAAAGCTTTTCCAGCACAACCGATTTTTGCTTTAGGTTTAAATAGCGCTTAGATGATCGAATCATCGATGTTAACAATAAAGTATTACCCATTTCATAATGAATAATCAATAATAAAACTCGCACAATCGCCTGCAAATCTTGTCGCGCTGCATGTCTTGGTAAATTTGCCCATTCATTCAAATAATCCAACGCCTGCTCATAATCAGCTATTCCAAAGTACATATAAAAATACTGGAATAAAAAACTACTATTATAAAAAATATAGCGGTGTTCTTCCGCAATATCCCTATCCAGTTTAATGTGTAAATTTATCCCTTCATCAAAATTTCCTGAGAGAATACACAACTTAAATTTACTGGAATAATACTGCCTGTTAATTCGTATCTCATCATCCGTGGTGACGGGTTTTAACTTCCGAAGTTTATCCAGATTTGTTGCTACCAAAGAATAATTTTCAATCAAAAAACCTGCGACTGAATGATTACTCAAAGCTGCGATATAATGTGAAACATCTTCTTTGAAAAAATAAAGTTTAGCTTCTATTTCTTTAATTAATTTTTCATTTTCTTTGGCAAATCGGTGAAACTCCCCTATTGAAAAATAGTAAATTGACCATATCCTGTAGTAATAAACAAGTGCCCGGAAGGATAGGGCTTTTTGAGGAGACAAAAGAACATCCTGATCAATAAATCTCTTCAAATCCGCTTTGCTGTGATTGGGTTTTTTTCTTAAAAACAGATATAAACGATAAAACAGATGTTCGTATGTTTTATAATTTGAGAACTGCTGCATAAGTTCACTTTCCTGCTTTTGGATAGCCATCAAATTTTTATCTAGAAAACCAATGTCCGACTCCGCATAGGCAATTTTCTTCTTCCACTCTAATAATTCAATCCCCCACTTAAATTTCTCATATTTTGTCGCCAGTTTCAGTATTTTATGAACCTCTGTTTTTGCATAAGCAAACTTAGACCGACTAAACAAAACCCTGATATTTAACAGCCCATTTTTAACTGTAAAATCAACAGAGCCCGACTCATCAAAGTCTCGTAAACACCTTAAAACAAACTGGAATAAATAATTCTTTAGTTCTGAATACTTTTTACTATTGGGAGGTAAATTAGGGTATAAGACTCCTTTGTAGTACTCCTCATCAAATACTTTACTGTTTTCGATGAGCTCAAATAATTTAATATATTTATTATCGGATTCTCCTTTATTTTTGGCTATTATTTTTAGATACCTCTTTTCCTGACTGGAAAGAGAATGGATTAAATTAAATATTTTTGTAGAAGGTGTTTTTGCCATAATAAGTCCTTTTCGTTACAAGTCTGCAAAATAAAATTAATAATCTAATTTTTCAAACAAAAGACCTTTCAGAAGCCTGACTTTTAGGGGATTTGACAGCCTACTTGCAATATATTGATCTATCCTTACCTGTTTTAAGAAAAAAGGGGCCTTCCATTCCTAATAACTGCCTTCTCGTGCGGCAAAATGAAATACCCTGAAAAATGAGAATTAACTATAGGGGAATGACTACCTTAAGAACTAAGTTGTTCCCGTATTAAAAATTGTTTATTTTTTGTCTAAGTAAGCCAATAAAATGGGGCGTCCCGTCTGGCAACAGGTTTATTGATAAAG
>CAZNCI010000015.1:0-23098 GCA_964571475.1 uncultured Saprospiraceae bacterium
GGTGCTTTTTTGTTTCGGAGGAATGGTCAGCAAGTCATTTGATGGCGACAAATATGCAGTATCTGAAACCAGTTTGAACTTACAGTTTTCTTTAAAGCAAATTTCCACTCAGCTGCAACAAAGTAATCTCTGTTAATTTGGCGTTGTATTTGGCTTGGTTGAGGTTGTTTTTTGCGAAAAGCAAATTCAACTGTGCCTGCCGAAATAGAATGGAGGAGACTTGTCCGGCTTCAAAGCGATCTTTGGTGTAATCAAAATTTAATTGACTGGTTTTGACGTTGTTTTGCTGTGCATTTAACACAAATAAAGCATTTTGATAAGCCTGCCAGGCATTTTTAATATCTCTTTCCAGCGATTGTTCCAATTTGTACAATTGGGTTTTATTCATCTCCCGGGCGACTTTGATGTTTTGTTCATTCACACGCCTTCTTCCTCCATCAAAAATGGTGTATTGGGCACTAATACCCAAGTTTAGCCCCAGGCTATTTTGTTTGGCAAAAAGCGACGTCGGGCCACTATTTAAATAATTCCAACCGTATTGGGCAAAGGTACTTACTGTCGGTAACTTTTGACTGTGATTCAACTTCAAATCCAAATCATTGAGATCAATATTTTTTTGAGCTGCCAGGAGGTTGACATTTTTCAATTGCCCATCTTTTAGCAGTTGACTCAATAGTAAGTCCTCGGCAAACAAAACCGTGGTGTCGATTTCAAAAGCAGTATCAATATCTCTGCCCAACAATAAATTCATACTACGCTTGGCATTCGCCAGTTGTTGTTGGATGTTAACGTATGAGATGCTGTCGTTATCAATATCCACTGTTGCGTTAAGCACTTCTAACCGGGTGTTTTGCCCGTACTCCTGTCCGTATTTCGCCCGGGTCAGTCTTCGGTTGGAGATAGACAAACTCGCAGCTATATTCTCACTATTTTGCTGCAATTGTGCGATTTGGTAATACTGATTATAAACCTGCAACAAAGTGCGCTCTATCAGGCTACGTACTTCCAAATCTGAGCGTTGATAAATCGTCTTAAACTTCTCAATATTGTACAATCTGGACTTACCTGCATAAATGACATAATTCACCCCAACCCCGGCATTTAGGCTGTTACTTGCGATATTGTTGACTGTAAATTCATTGCCATCCTGCTTTTCGACCGTTGCGCTGGATAGGTTGTATTGCCCACCAGCATTGGCACTGGCAGTGGGTAGCATTCCCTGATTAAATTTACCGGTATTATTCAAAGCCTGTTGGACCTGCCCTTTGGCAACCAATATGTCATAGTTGTTGGCAAGCGTCATTTTTACAGCATCTTCGGTGGTCAATACCTGTCCTTTCAGTAAGCTGCTTCCCGCAATTAGCAGTAAAAAAAATAGATTAATGTGTCGCATCGATTTCTGATTTTTGTTCAATAATTGCCCGTTCTACTTCTTCTTTGGTGACGTACTTTCCTGTTCTTATCCATTTGAAAAACCGCTTGATTGAATTGGTAAGAGAGAGTAATACTGGTAGCATGACTAAGGTCAAAACAGTAGAAATAATGATCCCATAAGAGATTGAAATAGCCATGGGTTTCAAAAATTGAGCCTGACGGCTTCGCTCTAATAATAGCGGAGCAAGTCCGGCTACCGTCGTGATAGAAGTCAGGAAGATAGCCCGGAATCTGGAAATACCTGCTTTATACAGTGCTTTATCAAATTTAATACCTTCTTTGAGGTAAATATTCAGTTTTCCTATATAAACAAGTCCATCATTGACCATAATTCCCACTAAAGCTATAATGCCTAACCATGATAAAACATTCACTTTAAATCCATGTAAATAATGCCCCCAAATCACCCCAATCATACTAAAGGGCACCATTAAAATCAACAAAAGTGGTTGATCGAAGGAGCGAAAAGTAAAGGCAATCGTCAGATAAATAAGTAGTAAAATGACAAGCCCCACGATTTTTACCGAGCCCATCGTCTTTTGTGCTTCCCGGTTTTGTCCTTCATAGAGTGCAGTAATGGAGGGGTATTTAGATTGAATGGCGGGTACAACTCTCGTTTTTATATCCTCCAGAATGTCCGATGCACTTTCGTTCGGGTCTGCCAAATCGGCACTCACCTGAATTTCACGTTTTCCGCTAAGGTGATTAATCGCTACGTCACCCCGGATAATCTCATAGGTAGCCACTTCCGATAAAGGCACCCGGTTACCCGTTGGTGTTACCAGCCACATATCATCCAAATTTTTCAAAGACGAACGATCCTTTTTATCATAACGAACCCAGACTTTTATTTCATCCTGTCCTCTTTGAAAACGCTGCGCCTGAAAACCAAAAAAACCACTTCGTACCTGCCCCATAACCGTCTGTAAATTCAACCCCAAAAGGTAGGCATTGTCTTTCAGACTGATCCTTACTTCTTTGATGCCTTCCGGATCGTCATCGACAACATCTTTCAATAGTGCTTCTTTTTTCATCTCCGTTTTCAACTCCTCTTTGGCAGCCTTTAGCTCGGTAATATTATTACTCAAAAGCGAAACGGCAACCGGGCTTCCGCCAAAATTCCCACCGGAGCCATAAGTCAATGCCTCTACCCCATATACTTTCCCTACTTTCTCCCTAAGGGCGTTGGTCACCTCGGGAGAGGAAGCATCCCGCTCTTCGCCCGGCAGGAGATTTAAGACCAAAGAAGCCCGATTAGAGCCCGGTCCGATGTGTTTAACAATATTTTGGACGACCTGTTTGTTATCCGTTTGAGTTGCGGTAAAGTCATCATTTACGTCCCAGCCTTTTTGCGCTATAAGCGAAATGATCGAATCCGTAATCGTCTCATTTGTTCCCTGTGGCATGGTCAGGTTAACCAACACACGGTCGCTGGCAACGGAAGGGAAAAAGGACGTTTTTACAACACCGCCACCAATCGCCCCAATACTGAGGATGAATAAACTAATCGGAATGGCCAGTCCCAGTATTGGATTTTGTAAAAAGAAATGCAGAAAAGGTGCATAAATCCTGTCCCGAAGCCCCTTGAGTAAATGATCTGCTCCTTTATTAATACTCGTAAAAAAACGTCCAATTATCGTTCGTTTTTTCTCTTTTTTGAGCAATGCGCCGGAATGGGCAATATGAGCCGGCAAAATCAATAAAGCCTCTAGGAGAGAAACGAGTAAGGTCAGGATAACAATGGTAGAAACCTCTCCAAAAAAGCCGCCTATTCGACCATCCAAAAAGAAAAAAGTAGCAAAGGCAATAATGGTCGTCAAAATAGCCGAAACGATGGGAGGAAAGACTTCAATCACCCCGTCAATAGCTGCCTGAATCGGTGTTTTTCCCTTTTCGTAATGTTGGTAGATGTTTTCACCAATGACAATCCCGTCATCTACGAGTATGCCTATCACGATTATCATACCAAAAAGGGAAAGCACATTAATGGTAACCCCTAACCATGGCACAAAAACAAACATTCCAAAAAAGGCAACCGGGATGCCCAATGCGACCCAAAAAGCCAAATTAAAATTCAAAAACAAAGATAATAATAAAAGGACCAGTCCCACTCCAATAACCGCATTCCTCGTCAATAACTCTGTTCGCTGCGTCAAAGTAACAGAGGAATCACTAGAAACGTTTAATTGTACATTCTCATGTTGTTGGTTGAATTTGTCGATATATTTTTTGACAAGGGTGGCAGAACCGATCAAATCCTCACTATTCGTATTGCTGATGGTAATATCAATGGATTTATTGCCATTAAAATACAGTCGATCGGGAACTTCTGACCACTTATCCCGCACTTCTGCTACGTCTTCCAAAAAAATGACATTTCCACTATTATCCGCCCTGACGACAATTCGATTGAGTTCCTTGCCGTAATAATTTCGGTGATTGGCCCGGATCAAATAATCCTCTTCATCCGTTTTAATATTTCCGCCGGTAATTAGTAGATTGGAGTTGCGAACTGCATTGGCGACCTGTGTGAAAGTCAGGTTGTAAGCCCGCAAATCGTGCTCCCGAACGGCAATCTCAATTTCTTCATCAGGAAAGCCGGAAAGCTCAACCTGTGAGATGCCATCCATATTCCTTAAATCATTCTCCACCTCTCGGGCATAGTTTTTTAAAGAAGAAAGACTTAAACCCTTTCCACTTACGCTAAAGGAGATAGTCGGTCGTCGAATTTCCACTTTGGCGATAATGGGAGGCTCCATTCCGGCAGGAAAAGAAGGGACGCGATCAACTGCATTTTTCACCTCTGCCAATATCTGATTAATCTCCTTACCCTGTTCCGTCTCCACCTTGATGATTGCGCTATTCTCCCGAGAGACAGAAGTCACCCGATCTACACCCACCACACCTTTGAGATTATCCTCTATTTTCAAAACGATTCCCTCTTCCATTTCCTGGGGCGAAGCACCCGGATAAACAAGGCTAATCGTAATATTTTGTGTTTCCACCAATGGAAAAAAAGAAGAAGACAGCGACTTCGCACCCAGATAGCCAAAGATGACAAAGGCAAAAATAATGATATTAGTCGCTACCGGATATTTAATAAAATAGGATATTATTTTTTCCATGAATTAATTATTTTTTTCCTCAAAAACATTCACCAGCATACCATCATAAGCTCCTGGAACCATCTTGGTTAGTACTTTAGTGCCATCCTGCAAGCCCCTTACGAGTACGGTTTTTTCATTAAAATGAACGGGTTCAACCTTGACTTCCGTCAAAATAGAATCTGCTTTCACGGTATAGACTTTACGGTCAATCAGTAATTTTCGATCTATTTCATATACGTCTTTTTCCAATTGCCCCTCTAGCTTGGCTTCTAAATAAAGCCCCTCTTTTATGTCTTTTCCTTTGACCTCTATAAATACTTTTATCGTTTGGGAGGCTGCATCCACTTTTCCATTTATTCGGACCACTTTTCCCTGATAAGACTTGGTGTGTTCTATATTCTGGAGCATGACTGTATTCCCTTTTTTTAACATATCAACAAAGGCAATATTGACGGCTACTTCTAATTCGTAAACACTTGGATCGATCAACTCTCCTACCTTTTGCCCGGGACGTACCAATGTGCCAATATTCACCATCGCTTCCGATAAAACACCGGAAAATGGCGCTCGAATGACATATTTTGCCAATTTTACTTCTACATTTTTGATGTTGTAAAAAGAGGTGTAAATGCCTCTGCCGGAGATGAAAAACTTTTCCTTGTCGGAATGTGTCTCCGGCAATTTTACTAGAGGTTTATCAATATCAAAGGAGGCAATATATTGTTCCCATTTAGGAAATTCTTCGGCATAATCCAACCTCAAATCTGGCAATAATTTGGATAGAGCAGTAAATAAATTACTCTTCATGGATTTTAAATTAGCCCGCAATTCATCGCTATTTATTCGCAGGATGACACTTCCCTTAGGATAATAGGTGCCTGCTTTGAAATCTCTGCTGGAATACTCCAATACCCCCTGCACCTCCGTAAAGAGCTGCAGTTTATTCTTTGCGATTACGCGCCCGCTTGTGGTGATACTCACCGGCACATCTTTATTCACGACCTGTTCGGTAAAGACCGTTTTGATGATTTTCTCAAATTTTTGCCTGGGTTTTTGTTTATTGGCAATTAGTTTTTTGGCAATCATCACCGATCCCAATACCAATAAAACACCAATTAGCGCTAATATTATTTTTCGTTTCATAAATACTTTTTTTATTTAAAAACCGATCGTTTTTCCTCAACCTTTTTCCTCCCCACACCGATATTTATCCTTCTGAATCTGAATATTTTTAATCATTTTTTTCAATACAGTAAGCGTAATATCAATTTCCTCTTCAGAAATTCCTTCCTGAACTTTATTCAATGCTTCCCATCCTAAGGGAATTGTTCTCATCACAAGTAGCCTGCCTTGTTCAGTCAAAAACACCAAATTACTCCTCTTGTCCTCCTTTGATACGCTACGTTTGACCAATCCTTTCTTTTCCAGCGTGGTTATCAGTCTGGTGAGGGATGTTTTATCCCGATCAGTAATAAAAGCAAGAGTGTGCTGTGGTCTTCCATCCTGTCCATGCAACTTCATCAATAAAATAAATTGTTCCTTTGTCAGGTCAATATCGTGTAACCGAAATACGTCCGAAAGGAAAAAAGACCCGAATTTGGATGCCTTTCCAACCCAGGGCAATAGCATTTTTTCGTATTTAGCATTCATTTTTTCCATATTAAACCGTCAAAAAGTCGGACAAAGGTAAGGTTTATTTTTATAAATAGTTGCAGCTGCAACTATTTATTTTTTTTAACAGAATTAAAAGTGACAAAACTTTCCGTTACATTCATTGTTTTATCAGCAGAATAATATTTATACAATAGAAAAAAGAAAAATATGTATCCACCAGAATTAACGGCTCCGATGGAAGCTGAATTGACAAGTAGAGGGTTTGATGCCCTACATTCACCAGAGGAAGTGGAAAAAACCATTCATAATAACGATACGGTTTTAGTCATGGTCAATAGTGTATGTGGCTGTGCGGCCGGCAATGCTCGTCCAGGTGTCATTATGTCAATGGATAATGAAACCGTACCGAAAAAGATGGTGACGGTATTTGCGGGCGTTGATGGAGAAGCGACAGCCAAAGCAAGAGAATTCATGTATCCCTATCCGCCATCATCCCCATGTATTGCCCTTTTTAAAGATGGTAAGGTTGTACACATGTTAGAGCGTCACCATATTGAAGGACGGATGGCAGAGCTCATCTCTGAAAATTTGAAGATGGCTTACGATGCGTTTTGTAAATAAAAACAAACACCAAATGATAGGTTTTATAACCCTCTTTTTTTTAGGGAAAGTATTCTATAAACTTGCCGATGAATATCAAAAGCAAAAGTGGCTATTTGCTATATTGGCAATTCTATCTTATTACTTAGGTACGTTACTTGGCGGATTTATTATATTTTCCCTCGCTACGGGATTTGAGATAACCGCCATACTAGAAATGGACGACAGAGTGTTCGGCTTATTTGGTATTCCTTTTGGCGTACTTACATGTTGGGGGCTCTATCGTTACCTTAGATCTCAATGGGAAAAAGGGGAACAGCATGCCCCTAATGGTGACGCCTTAGACAGGCATGGAAAGTAAAAAAAAGCCCGGGTGAATCCACTCGGGCTTTTTTGAATAATAGGGAGGAGATCCGACTTCCTTCTTTTATCCCAGTTCATCACCATTATAATAACCAATATCCATATCCTTTTTGTATTTCACATAATAGGTGATCTGCCCAACGTGGTAGGAAAAATGTTCTACAACGTGAATGAGAATAGCGATACCCGTTTCCTGGTATATCTGAACAGGATGGATGGCCATCATAGATGCTATAGTACATTGATCTATAATGCGAGCAGCATCTTTTTCGATTTGGTCAATGAGGGCAATTAATTGAGGGGTGGAAATTTGACGCTCAACTGAAAATTCTAAATCCCTTATTCTTTCATCTTTTTCTTTTCCCAGACCACTAATAATCCATTGCCGTACATTGCCACATAGGTGAAGGGCAAGGTTACCAACGCTATTGGAATTTTTATTGGTTTGATGCCATATTTCGCTTTCAGATAATTCCGAGAGGCACTTTCGTAAACGGGGAAAACTTTCGTCAAAAAGTCGGCGACGGATTTCAGTGATGAATAAGTCGTTGTAAAATGATAGTTGATTCATGTTTTATTGCTTTTGCTTAATTTAGAATATAATTTCAAAAAACATTATAATTGTGCCTTAATAAAAATAAAAAATTGCAATAAAGCATTAATTCGATTAAATAATTTGTTTAATACGTATTGCGCGCCACTCTAAATGGTAAAATAAGCGATTTTTCAGAACTTTTTTATCAAAGAAAAAAAAAGTAATAATTTTTTTCTGAAAAGGGTTTGAAAAATTGAATAAAAAGTCTTACCTTTGCAATCGCTTTTGAAAAAGCCCCTATTTTGGGGGTAATGAAATTAAAAATTTGAGTAGAATATGCCTACTATTAATCAACTTGTTCGTAAAGGCAGAAAGAAGATTGTCGAAAAGAGTAAATCTCGTGCGTTAGATGCATGTCCACAAAGACGTGGAGTATGTACCCGTGTTTATACCACAACGCCAAAGAAGCCTAACTCTGCCCTTCGAAAAGTCGCAAAGGTTCGTTTAACAAATGGACAGGAGGTGATTGCCTATATTCCAGGAGAAGGACACACACTTCAGGAGCACTCAATTGTATTGATTCGCGGAGGTCGTGTAAAAGATCTTCCCGGAGTACGATATACAATTGTACGTGGAGCACTGGATGCCGGTGGAGTAGAAGAAAGACGTCAAAGTCGTTCTAAGTATGGAACAAAACGACCTAAGAAGTAATAATTAATTATGTTTCATTTGTGAAACCGCTAATACAAGGAAAATGAGAAAAAGAAAACCTAAAGTAAGAATAATTGCTCCGGATCCAAGATATGCTGATCCAGTCGTAACCCAGTTTGTCAATAACTTAATGTATAGTGGCAAAAAAGGAGTTGCGTACCAACTGTTTTATGATGCAATGGATATCGTAAAAGAAAAAACAGAAGGCGATGAGCACGCTATCTGGAAGAAAGCCTTAAATAATGTGATTCCTCAGGTTGAGGTACGAAGTCGCAGAATTGGTGGCGCTACTTTCCAAATTCCAACAGAAATTCGCGCTAAGCGAAAAATGTCTATTGGAATGAAATGGCTTATTAAATTTGCACGCCAGCGTAGTGGACGAGGATTTGCTGAGAAATTAGCAGCAGAGGTGATAGCAGCAAGTAAGAATGAAGGAGCCGCAGTTAAGCGTAAAGAAGATACCCATAAAATGGCTGAATCTAACAGAGCGTTTGCACACTTTAGAGTGTAAGTTAATCTGTTGCTTAATTTTTTTTTAATTTTAATGAAATCCTAACTTCGGGAAATATAATATATAATGGCAGATCTTAAATTTACCAGAAATATCGGAATTGCTGCGCATATTGATGCGGGTAAGACCACTACGACAGAACGTATTCTTTTCTATACGGGCTTGAGTCATAAAATTGGAGAAGTACATGATGGTGCTGCTACAATGGACTGGATGGAGCAAGAGCAGGAAAGAGGTATTACAATTACTTCTGCTGCCACCAAAACTAATTGGAACTGGAAAGATCAGGAATATGCGTTTAATATTATTGATACCCCAGGTCACGTTGATTTTACCGTTGAGGTTGAGCGTTCTTTGCGTGTATTGGATGGTACAGTAGCTTTATTCTGTGCCGTTTCCGGTGTAGAGCCACAATCTGAAACAGTTTGGCGTCAGGCTGACAGATATAAAGTACCCAGAATTGGATTCGTGAATAAAATGGATCGTTCTGGTGCTGATTTCTTTAATGTTGTAAACGATGTTAGAGAAAAATTGGGGGCTAATGCAATTCCATTGCAAGTGCCGATTGGAGCTGAAGAAACATTCCGGGGCGTAGTTGATTTGATTACCAACAAAGCAATTGTTTGGAATGAGGAAGATATGGGAATGACTTTCGAAGAAATTGAAATTCCTGCGGATTTAGTGGATGTTGTTGCGGAGTACCGTGAAAAATTACTGGAAGCAGTAGCAGAATACGATGAGGGGATCATGGAGAAATATTTCGAAGATCCTGATTCAATCTCTGTTGATGAAGTAAGAGCAGCAATTCGCGCAGCTGTATTGGATATGAGTATTACGCCAATGATGTGTGGATCTGCTTTCAAAAATAAAGGTGTACAGGCGATGTTGGATGCCGTATGTGCCTTCTTGCCTTCTCCATTAGATATTGACGCGATAGAAGGTATCAACCCTGATACAGAAGAACCGGAGTTTCGTAAGCCGGATGCCAAAGAGCCTTTCGCTGCATTAGCATTTAAGATCGCAACTGATCCTTTTGTAGGTCGTTTGACTTTCTTCCGTGTTTATTCAGGTACTTTAGAGGCTGGATCATATACTTATAATACCCGTTCAGGCAAAAAAGAGCGTATCTCTCGAATTTATCAGATGCACTCTAATAAGCAAAATCCTATTGATAAGGTAGAAGCAGGTGATATTGCTGCTGCAGTGGGCTTGAAAGACCTAAGGACTGGTGATACCCTTTGTGATCCAAATCATCCAATTATCTTGGAAAGCATCTCTTTCCCTGATCCGGTTATTGGAATTGCCATTGAGCCAAAGTCTCAAAAAGACTTAGACAAATTGGGCATTGGTCTTGGAAAACTATCAGAGGAAGATCCAACTTTCCAGGTTAAATACAACGAAGATACCAACCAGACTATTATCAGTGGAATGGGAGAGTTACACCTGGAAATTTTGATTGATCGCCTGAAGCGTGAGTTCAAAGTGGAATGTAACCAAGGACAACCACAGGTGAGTTATAAAGAAGCATTGACTCGAACAGTTACGCACAGAGAGCGTTTGAAGAAACAATCCGGTGGTAGTGGTTTGTTTGCCGATATGCAATTTGAATTAGGTCCTGCTGATGAAGAATTCTTAGAAACAGATGAATTCAAAACAGGTAAAACAAAACTTCAATTCGAATGGGCCATCGTTGGTGGTGCGATCGATAAGAATTATATGAAGCCTATTCGTGATGGTTTCTTAGCGATGATGAAAAACGGTATTCTTGCCGGCTATAATATTGATAGCATGAAAGTAAGAGTATTTGATGGATCTATGCACGCTGTGGATTCAAAGCCAATCGCCTTCGAGCTTTGTGCTAAAGAAGGATTTAAGGCAGCAGCGCATTCTGCAAAACCGGAATTGCTTGAGCCTATCATGAAAATAGAAATCGTAACTCCCGAGGAATATGTCGGTACAGTAATCGGTGACCTTAACCGTCGTCGTGGCTTGCCAAAAGGACAAGAGCCAAGAAGTGGAGGGGCAGTATCTATTCAGGGGGATGTACCTTTGGCGGAAATGTTCGGTTACGTAACGGCTTTACGTACGATAACTTCAGGTCGCGCAAGTTCTACAATGGAATTTTCTCACTATGCAGCTGCACCAGCAAATGTAGCCAAAGAAGTGATCGAAAAGGCCAGAGGAGAAGTGACCGTATAAATAATGACTAAAAAGGCAGTGTCTTTTATTAGCGACTGCTTTTAAAGTGCTTGGAATATTGAAAAATTTTCATCTTTCAAGACCTTATATAATTTTAATTTAATATAAAAAAGGCATGAATCAGAAAATCAGGATTAAACTCCGTTCTTACGACCATAATTTGGTAGATAAATCTACTGAAAAGATTGTAAAAACGGTACGCAATAGCGGTGCTGTTGTGACGGGTCCGATTCCGCTGCCCACTGAGAAGCAAATCTTTACTGTGCTACGTTCTCCGCACGTAAATAAGAAATCTCGTGAGCAGTTCCAATTGCGTACCCACAAGCGCTTAATTGAAATATATACACCCACTCCTAAAACTGTTGACGCTTTGTCAAAGTTGGAATTACCGAGTGGTGTGGATATTCAAGTAAAATTGACGTAATTTTTGAATACGAACCTGAATAGGTTCCGTCAAATTGGACTGACGACTTTAGTTCAAAGTAATTTTATTAGCTATTTGTCCATCATGGGTGTCGTTTCGTTTGGAACAACAGCCCCGGTGGAGTCATAGACGTCATCTAAAAATATAAATCTGATGAACGGATTGATCGGCAAAAAAATTGGTATGACCAGTATCTTTAAAGAAGATGGTCGTAATATTGCCTGTACAGTTATCGAGTTAGGACCATGTGTTGTGACTCAGGTGAAGACGCAAGAATCTGATGGATACGACGCCGTACAGGTTGGCTACGCTGAAGCCAAAGAGAAGAATACTAGCCGTGCCATGTTAGGGCACTTCAATAATGCTAAAACAACACCTAAAAGAAAGGTGGTTGAATTTAGAGACTTTGACATCGTTGAAAAAGCAATCGGCGAAGAAATTAAAGTGGAAGAAGTTTTTGAAGAAGGCGATGTTATAAATGCAATTGGTACTTCAAAAGGAAAAGGATTCCAGGGAGTTGTTAAAAGACACGGCTTTAAAGGTGTCAATGATGCAACTCACGGGCAGCACAACAGACAGCGTGCACCTGGTTCTATTGGAGCTGCTTCTTACCCTGCAAAAGTATTCAAAGGAATGCGAATGGCAGGTCGAGATGGAGGCAACCGAATCAAAATTGAAAATTTGGAAGTAATCAAAATTTTTGCTGATCAAAATTTGATTTTGGTGAAAGGTGCTGTGCCCGGCCACAAAGGGGCGTATGTAATTCTTGAAAAATAATTTAAGATTTGTCCACAATTTTTGTAGATGAATTAATAATAGTAAAAGTCTAAGAGGATGAAACTCGAAGTACTTGATTCAAAAGGTAACAACACTGGACGAAGTGTGAATTTGCCAAAGGAAATATTCGGTATCGAACCGAATGATCATGTCGTTTACCTTGCTGTTAAGCAATATCTTGCTAATCAGCGCCAAGGTACACATAAAGCAAAGGAACGCGGAGAAATAGCCGGTTCTACACGTAAGATTAAGCGTCAAAAAGGTACTGGTACCGCCAGAGCTGGTAGTATCAAGAACCCGCTCTTTAGAGGTGGAGGTAGAGTCTTTGGACCTCGCCCACGTACCTATAAAGTAGGCTTAAATAAAAAAGCGAAAAGCTTGGCTAGAAAGTCAGTTTTGAGCACGAAGGCAAATGATGGCAAAATACTTGTCGTTGAAGATTTGTCATTTGATGCACCTAAAACAAAAGATTTTGTTGATGTGCTCAATAGCCTAAATGTGGCCAATGAAAAGACTTTGTTTGTAACACCTACTTATAATAAAGAGGTTTATTTATCAAGCAGAAATTTTCCTAAGTCACAAGTTGTTTGTGCTGCTGATTTGAACGTTTATCAAATCATGAATGCTAAAAAATTAGTTTTGGCAGAAGGAGCAATCAAACAGATTAAAGAAATATATGCTTAAATATCTCCTTTGGGGGAATAAATATAGTCTAAAATGATAAAGACGGTACTAATTAAGCCAATCATCACCGAAAAAGCTGAATTGCTTTCAGAAAATTTGAACAGATATTCATTCGTGGTGAATAAAAAGGCTAAAAAAGCAGAGGTGAAGAAGGCAATTGAGGAAATGTATGATGTCAAAGTTCTCGCAGTCAATACTTTAATAATGCCTGCGAAATTAAAGAGCAAAATGACTAAATCAGGAATGCTTCAGGGAAAGATTTCCAGCTATAAAAAAGCAATTGTTACGCTTCCTGAAGGAGAAGAAATTGACTTCTACGGAGAAATTTAAAAAGAACACGGAGTCAGAGAAAGTAATGGGGTGAGAAACCCGCAAAGTTTTTGACGAAATCCGATAAAATTAATAAAATGGCACTGAAAAAGTATAAACCGATAACGCCGGGATTGAGACAAAGAGTTGGGATTGACTATACGGAAATCACAACCAACAAACCGGAAAAAAGCCTGGTTCGTCCGATGAAACGAAAAGGAGGACGTAACCACGATGGTAAAATGACCATGCGTAATCGCGGTGGTGGACATAAACGCCGCTACAGGGTTATCGACTTTAAAAGAAATAAAGAAGGAATGACTGCTGTCGTTTCTACCATTGAGTACGATCCAAACCGAACTGCATTTATTGCGTTGGTTGAATATACGGATGGCGAAAAGAGATATATTATCGCTCCGCAAGGACTTAAAGTGGGAGATACTATTGCTTCCGGGCGTGGTGTTGAACCTGTTTCTGGAAATTCACTATACTTGGATGAAATTCCATTGGGATCTACCATTCATGCCATTGAAATGGTGCCGGGAAAAGGTGCTGCTTTAGCAAGAAGTGCTGGTACCAATGGTACTTTAATGGGGGTTGAAGGAAAATATGCAGTAGTGAAATTGCCTTCAGGTGAGGTACGTAGAGTACTCCTAACTTGTAAAGCAACCATAGGAACTACTTCAAATTCTGACCACTCATTACAAGTTCTTGGAAAGGCTGGGCGTAAACGTTGGTTAGGTCGAAGATCAAGAGTAAGAGGTGTAGCCATGAACCCTGTCGATCACCCAATGGGTGGTGGTGAAGGTAAGTCTTCAGGTGGACACCCAAGATCAAGAACGGGCATTATGGCCAAAGGTCAAAAAACCCGTAACCCTAATAAGGCATCAAATAAATTGATTATTTCGAAACGAAAGTCAAAAAATAAAAAATAGGTAAATGGCTAGATCAGTAAAAAAAGGACCTTACGTTTTTCATAAGCTTGTTGATAAAATTATCAAAGCTAAAGAGTCCAATAAGAAGACTGTAATCAAAACCTGGGCTAGATCTTCAATGATCGTACCTGATATGGTTGGATTGACAATAGCAGTACATAATGGCAAAAAATTTGTGCCAGTATTTGTTACTGAAAATATGGTGGGTCATAAGTTAGGGGAGTTCTCTCCAACACGTAACTTTAGAGGCCACGGAGGAAAGAAAAAATAAAATATAACTGGAGATTAATTCTTCTGTATTAGAATATTATTATAACATGGAAGCAGTAGCGAAATTAAAGAATGTGCCAATGTCCGCACGAAAAATGCGATTGGTTGTAGATGTGATTCGAGGCAAGAATGCGAATACCGCGCTTGACCTTTTGAAATTCACAAAAAAGGAAGCAGCAGTTTGGTTAGATAAATTGGTTGTTTCTGCCATTGCTAACTGGGAGCATAAGCTTGACCATAGAGAAAGCGCGGATGACTATGATTTGGTTATCACCACCGCTTTTTGTGATGCAGGTCCTATGCTAAAGCGTTTCCGTCCAGCTCCGCATGGTCGTGCGCATAGAATCAGAAAGCATACTTGTCATGTGACAATTGTTGTGGAAAATAGAATTCCGGTAGGTGAAAGTGCACACGAGGGAGAGGAATTTGTTGAAGCAGAAGAAATTAATTAATTTAGAATACTCTAATAGGTAAAATATACCATTGATATGGGTCAAAAGACAAATCCAATAGGCAATCGTTTAGGTATTATCAGAGGGTGGGAATCCAACTGGTTTGCTGATAAAGATTATGCGAAAAATGTAGTGGAGGATGAAAAAATCCGTAACTACCTTAAAGCACGTATTTACAAAGGGGGAATTTCCCGCGTAGTAATCGAACGTACGCTCAAAAGAATTACGTTAACCATTCACACTTCCCGTCCAGGAATCATTATTGGTAAGGGCGGACAAGAGGTGGATCGCATCAAAGAGGAGATCAAGAAATTGACGGGCAAGGATGTGCAAATCAATATCTTTGAAATCCGTAAGCCGGAGTTAGATGCTAATATTGTTGGCGAATCAATCGCTAAACAATTAGAAGCCAGAATCAACTACCGTCGGGCAATCAAAATGGCTATCCAGGCTACCATGAGAGCCGGTGCGGAAGGTATCAAGGTGCGTATCTCCGGTCGATTGAATGGTGCTGAAATGGCGCGTTCTGAAGAATACAAAGATGGACGTACACCTTTGCATACCTTTAGAGCTGATATTGATTATGGGCTACAGGAAGCACTCACCGTTTACGGTAAGATCGGTATCAAAGTATGGATTTGTAATGGGGAGGTTTTAGGAAAGAGAGATCTTAACTTAAATGCCGGATTTGGAGCCAACAAAGATAGAGGTCGAAGAGGTGGAAGAAGAGATGATAGAAGAGGTGGAAGAAGAGACGATCGCCGCGGTGGAAGAAGAGATGATCGCCGAGGTGGCAGAAAATAATAATTAGGTTAGGTATTTTGATTAATAAAATGTACCTTTGCCAAACTTTTTCAAAAACTACTTAGATTAAGTAGTATTTTTAAGAAAAAACAAGAAAATTTTTCGAAATGTTACAGCCGAAAAGAACAAAATATCGTAAGCAGCAAAAAGGAAGAAATAAAGGACTCTCTCAAAGAGGAAGTACCGTTGATTTTGGATCCTTTGGCTTAAAAGCCGTTACAAGAGGTAGATTGACCAGCCGTCAGATAGAAGCTGCCCGTATTGCGATGACACGTTATATGAAGAGGGAAGGAAAAGTCTGGATTCGAGTATTCCCAGACAAGCCAATTACCTCTAAGCCACTTGAGGTACGTATGGGTAAGGGTAAAGGAGCCCTGGACCACTACGTAGCACAGATCAAACCTGGCAAAATCATGTTTGAAATGGATGGCGTACCTGAAGAGGTAGCAAGAGAAGGCTTGCGATTGGCTGCACAAAAGCTTCCAGTTTTAACTAAGATAGTAGTGCGACCTGATTATGTCGCCTAATGTATTGAAAGTCAATTATTTATAATATAGTACAATGGCATCAGAAAAATTTAAAACACTTCAGGATTTCTCAGACGACGAGTTAGTTGCTGAATTACAGGGAGTGGAGAAGAAGTATCAAAAGATGAAGTTTGATCATGCGGTAACCGGATTGGAAAATCCTTTAGGTCTTCGTGAAGTTCGCAGAGATATAGCTCGCTTGAATACTGAGATTAGAAGAAGAGAGTTATCGGCAGCTTCTGCTGAAGATTTATCTAAACGTTCAAAAATTAGAGCGAGAAGACGTAAGTAATTAGCTGATAATTTGCGGCTGTAAAATATAAAGAAATGTCACAAGAAAGGAATCTTAGAAAGCAGAGAGTTGGGATTGTGTCCAGTACAAAAATGGATAAAAGCATCGCAGTAGTTGTTGAAAGACAATTGCGCCACCCAATCTATGGCAAATTCGTTAAGAAAAGTAAAAAATTCATTGCTCATGATGAAAAGAATGAGTGTAATGTCGGGGATAAAGTGAAAATCATGGAAACCCGCCCTTTGAGTAAGCGTAAGCGTTGGAGATTAATCGAAATCTTAGAAAAAGCTAAGTAAACTCAATATATAATTAAGGTGGACAAACTATTCTGGCTGCCTTTTTTACCGTTCGGTAATACGGATGGTTAGCATTAAATTAATTCTGTTTTAAAATATTAGCAGGTCATGATACAGCAAGAAAGTAGGCTGAAAGTAGCAGATAATAGTGGAGCCAAAGAGGTTCTTTGTATTCGCGTACTTGGCGGATCAAAACGCCGCTATGCTTCAATTGGAGATATGATTGTCGTTACAGTCAAAAAATCCTCTCCCGGTGGAGTAAAGAAAGGTACGGTCTCTAGAGCCGTAGTCGTTCGAACTAAAAAAGAAATTAGACGTAAGGATGGTTCTTACATCAGATTTGATGATAATGCGGTTGTTTTATTAACTGCTTCTGATGAACCTAGAGGAACTCGTATCTTTGGTCCTGTTGCACGTGAATTACGTGATAAGGATTATATGAAGATTATTTCTCTTGCACCTGAGGTATTATAAGAATTAATTGCATAGCAATATAAATTATTCAAGAAATGGCAAAGACACATAGATTTGCACCCAAGCATAAAATAAAAAAAGGCGATCAGGTAGTTGTGATCTCTGGTGCATACAAAAGCAAAGATACTACACGTGAAGTATTAGAGGTGTTCCCTAAAAAAGGAACCGCTATTGTTGATGGCGTAAATGTACGTAAGAAACACCAAAAACCAACTCAGGATAATCCAGGAGGAATTATTGATCTTCCTGCACCTATACAAATGTCTAATTTGATGTTAGTGGATCCTAAAACAGGAAAACCAACACGGGTGGGAAGAAAAGAGGTAGATGGTAAGCTTGTAAGATATTCTAAAAAATCTGGAGAAATTATTAACTAATGAAGTATCAACCAACACTTAAAAAGAAGTATAAAGAAGAAGTCGTTCCTGCTTTGATGGAGCAATTTCAATACTCAAGCATCATGCAAGTACCGCGTTTGGTGAAAATTGCTGTCAATCAAGGCGTGGGTGAAGCTACTCAGGATAAAAAAGTAGCTGATAACGCCGTGAAAGAAATGACCACTATCACAGGTCAAAAAGCAGTTCCAACCAAAGCAAAAAAATCAATCTCTAACTTTAAATTAAGAGAAGAGATGGTGGTTGGGGTACGGGTTACACTTAGACACGATCGTATGTACGAATTTTTGGAAAGGCTCGTTTCTGTGGCTCTTCCCCGCGTACGTGACTTCCGTGGTATAAATGATAAAAGCTTTGATGGACGGGGTAATTACTCAATGGGAATTACGGAACAAATTATCTTTCCTGAAATTGATATTGATAAGGTGAGTAAAATTACCGGGATGGATATCACTTTCGTGACAACGGCAAAAACAGATGCGGAAGCTCTGGCTTTGTTGAAGTTACTTGGAATGCCTTTTAAAAATCAAAGAAATTAAAATATAACTACTAATGGCTAGAAAATCACTCATAGCAAGAGAAGTTAAGCGCACAAAAATGGTAGCTAAATACGCCGAATTGCGCAAGCAACTTAAAAAAGAAGGTCGATGGGAGGAATTGGATAAATTACCTCGTAATTCTAATCCAATCCGTTTGCATAATCGTTGCCAGTTGACCGGAAGACCTAAGGGGTATA
The DNA here is from genome assembly GCA_964571475.1 of uncultured Saprospiraceae bacterium. Lineage (GTDB taxonomy): Bacteria > Bacteroidota > Bacteroidia > Chitinophagales > Saprospiraceae > JALVDO01. The sequence goes on from CAZNCI010000015.1 coordinate 18,450, forward strand.
TGAGAAAATTTGGTATCTGTCGTGTGAAATTTCGCGAGATGGCTAACCAGGGAAAAATACCAGGAGTCACTAAGGCTAGTTGGTAATAAATATTATAAATTTATTTTTTAATTTGACAGGTTCATCTTAGATTAAGTTCTTTTGTGAAAACCGGCAAGTGAATTCAATTCAAATGGCAGTAACAGATCCAATTGCTGATTATCTTACGCGCATCCGAAATGCGCAGATGGCAGGCCACAAAATTGTGGAAATGCCCGCTTCAAAGATGAAGAAAAGTATGACCCAAATCCTTTATGATCAGGGTTATATCTTGAAATATAAATTCGAAGATGGTGTCGGAAAAGGAAAACAGGGCGTGATTAAAATCGCTCTGAAGTATCTTCCTAATTCTACCGATCCAGTTATCCGTAAATTAATTAGAGTAAGTAAGCCCGGTTTACGTAAGTACGTCGGTGTTGATGAATTGCCAAGAGTAATCAATGGTCTTGGTATTGCATTAATTTCTACTTCTCACGGTATTATGACTGATAAAAAAGCACGTTCAATCAATGTTGGAGGAGAGGTGCTTTGTTATATTTACTAATTGTTGAATTTCCATAAAACTTAGGTAGTATGTCTAGAATAGGAAAATCGCCCATCTCAATCCCAGCAGGTGTAGAGATTAATGTTAGCAAGGGCAATAATGTTACAATAAAAGGACCTAAAGGGGAATTACAGCAACAGGTAAACCCGGATTTAGGTATTGAAATAGAAGATGGAGTACTTACGGTTACCCGACCAACAGAATCCAAAAGACATCGTTCTTTCCATGGATTGTACCGCTCTTTGATCGCCAATATGGTTGAAGGTGTGACCAATGGTTATGTGAGAGAGTTGGAGGTTATTGGTGTGGGTTATCGTGCTTCAAATACAGGTCAGTTATTAGAGTTGACTTTGGGGTATTCTCACCCTATTTATTTTGTCGTTCCCGATGAGGTGAAGTTGACGACCGAAACGGCAAAAGGAAAGCCACCTGTTATCAGACTGGAAAGTCACGATAAACAATTAATCGGACAGATTGCTGCTAAGATTAGAGCCTTCCGTAAGCCTGAACCTTACAAAGGAAAAGGTATTAAGTTTGTAGGAGAGGTATTGAGAAGAAAGCAGGGTAAAACCGTTGGTAAATAAATCAACCAGGTTGACAGTTTTATATCAAATTGATAATTTTTTAATGGATTTTGGGATGGAATTATTTTATCCTTCACTAAGATCAGAAATAATTTGAGGGCATGAAGTTTTCAAAAAGTAAACAAAGACAAAAGATTAGGTATCGTATCCGTAAAAAGGTGAAAGGTACTGCCGCAAGACCTCGTTTGAGTGTTTTTAAAAGCAATAAGGAAATCTATTGTCAATTAATTGATGATGCAGCCGGTGTTACACTTGTTGCTGCTTCCTCAAGAGATAAAGGTATTGAAGCGGGAACAAAAGTCGCTCAATCTGCACAAGTTGGCAAAGCATTAGCTGAACGTGCAAAGGGCAGTAATATCGAAAGCGTAGTCTTTGACCGTTCTGGTTATGTTTATCACGGTAGAGTGAAGGCATTGGCAGATGGGGCACGCGAAGGAGGATTGAAATTTTAAACCACATATAATACACCATAAAAATGGCACGAAATAACGATAGACGAGATTCTAGAGGAGTTGAGTCAGAAATCAAAGAAAAATTAGTGACACTAAACCGGGTAGCGAAAGTTACTAAAGGTGGTCGTACTTTTAGCTTCGCAGCAATTGTGGTTGTTGGTGATGGTAATGGTAAAGTTGGACACGGCTTGGGTAAAGCACGTGATGTATCTGAAGCAATTACTAAAGCTGCTGATGATGCTAAGAAAAACATGATTACCGTTCCTATTTTTAATGGAACCATTCCTCATGAGCAAAAAGGAAAATACGGCGCTGGAAAAGTGTTGATTAAGCCGGCATCTACCGGTACAGGAGTTATTGCCGGTGGTGCAATGAGAGCTGTATTAGAGATCGCGGGTATTCATAATGTTTTGGCAAAATCACAGGGTTCATCTAATCCTCATAATGTGGTGAAGGCAACAATTAATGCACTGTCATTATTGCGAAGCCCTTATCAGGTTGCACGTGAGCGAAACATAACCATGGAGAAATTATTTAAAGGCTAAAGGCTAATTCTTTTTTTAGCAAAAATTAATCTGTAATGACTAAGAAAGTAAGAATTACTCAGGTGAAAAGTTCGATTGATCGTTCCAGACGACAAAAGGATACACTTATCGCGCTTGGATTGAGAAAAATATCTCAATCTCGTGAGCACGTTGTGACTCCTCAAATTCAGGGAATGATTAATAAAATCAATCACTTAGTGAAGGTTGAAGAAGTAAAATAATCCTACATTGGGTTTATTCAATGATACTATAAAATATTAGAAGATGGAACTCCATAATCTAAAACCGGCTAAAGGCTCGGTGAAAAAAGGAAAAAGAATAGCAAGAGGGCAAGGTTCTGGTAAAGGTGGAACCGCTACTCGTGGGCACAAAGGAGCTAAGTCTCGTTCAGGATGGTCGCGCAAGCGTGGTTTTGAAGGTGGGCAAATGGCTATTCAGCAACGTTTACCTAAGCGTGGATTTAAAAATCCTAACCGCGTAGAGTATGTTCCAATTAATTTGGATCGTTTGCAGGCTATTGCTGAAAAGGCAAAAGTAGCTGAAATAAACATTGAAACACTTATTCAGCACAATATCATCAAGAAAAATGATAGGGTGAAGGTGTTAGGAGATGGTGAGTTGACAATGAAAATTGACGTCACTCTTCACGCTTGTTCCAATTCAGCAAAAACAGCGATTGAGGCACAGGGTGGTGCTGTAAACCTAATCTAATTTTAGGTTATTTTTTTACCCCCTTTTTTAAGGGATGCAATCAACAAGTACAATGAAATTTATTGAGACTTTAAAAAATATTTGGAAGATTCCAGAACTGCGAAATAGAATTCTATTTACACTGGGATTGATTCTTGTATATCGATTTGGTTCTTTTATTGTTTTACCCGGTGTTGATCCAGTTATTTTGGATGCAGCAACCAAAAGTAATGCCAACTCTAATAGCTTACTTGGGTTAATCAATATGTTTACAGGGGGAGCTTTTAATAAAGGAGCTATCTTTGCTCTGGGTATTATGCCCTATATCACAGCCTCTATTATCATTCAGTTGTTGGGATTTGCGGTTCCTTATTTCCAAAAATTACAACAAAAAGAAGGAGAATCAGGTCGTAAGAAATTGACGCAAATTACCCGATTGTTAACAGTTGCCATTACCTTGGTTCAAGGGGGTAGTTATTTAGCTTACCTTAATAGTATGGGGGCTGTTGATAGCTCTGTTCCCGATTTTGTGTTTTGGTTATCCAATATTATTGTCCTGTCAAGTGGTGTTATTTTTGCCATGTGGTTGGGTGAGAAAATTACCGATAAGGGAATCGGAAATGGTATCTCTTTATTGATTACCATTGGTATTATGTCCAGATTGCCAGGGGTGTTTGGATTTGAATTTGCTTCAAAAATGGATACGGGTTCGCTACTTTCTTTTGTTTTGGAAATCGTCTTCTTATTTGGAGCTGTCCTTGCAACCGTATTGATTGTTACCGGTATTAGAAAAATTCCGGTTCAGTATCCTAAAAGAATGGTTGGTAGGGGAGCAACAGCAATGCCTGTTGCAGGAAATAGAGATTATATTCCGGTTAAGGTGAATGCCGCAGGGGTGATGCCTATTATCTTTGCTCAGGCCATTATGTTTTTACCCGCGGCGATGGTTGGCTATTTTGCAGGAACGGATAGTACTGTAAATTCAAGTTACCTGCTTCGATCCTTAAATGATTATACCTCGATACCTTATAATGCCATTTATTTCTTTATCATTGTTATATTTACTTATATATATACGGCCTTGATGGTGAATCCCACTAATTATGCCGATTATCTGAAAAGACAAAATGCTTTTATTCCAGGGGTTAAACCAGGAAAAGCAACGGCTGATTTTATTGATGGGGTGACGAGTAGAATTACCTTGCCTGGATCTATATTCTTAGCCTTTATTGCTATTACGCCTGCATTTGCCAGAGCCTTCGGTGTGAATTCAGGATTTGCTTCTTTCTTTGGTGGTACTTCGATTATCATCTTAGTGGGAGTGGTATTGGATACTTTACAGCAAATTGAAAGTTATTTATTGATGCGTCGTTACGATGGATTAGTGAAGTCAGGAAAGATTCAGGGAAGAAGTAGTCGTTTACAGGGTATTGGAAGCAGCATGTAAATTTAACTGTTTTTCTAAGTAATAAGAAATGATTTTATATAAAACAGACGAGGAAATTGAATTGCTTAGGAAAAGTAATTTGATTGTATCAAAAACACTCGCTCTGGTTGGTAGTATGCTTCGACCCGGCATGACCGGTAAGCAGATTGATGATGCTGCGGAAGAATTTATAAGAGATAATGGAGGAGTCCCCGGTTTTAAGGGATATAATGATTTTCCAGCCTCTCTTTGTGTTTCGCCCAATGCTCAGGTGGTGCATGGGATTCCTACAAAAGATTTAGTCTTTCGAGATGGTGATATTGTATCGGTTGATTGTGGGGTTATTCTGAATGGATTTAATGGGGATGC
>CAZNCI010000015.1:23198-26808 GCA_964571475.1 uncultured Saprospiraceae bacterium
GATATTTTGTCAGATCATTCATTCATCGAAGCAGCATTGGATAAAAATGAGTACATCATCAAGCGATTAAGAGAAGCTGAGGTCGAGGCGAATATCTAAGAGCAGGCAATTGGAAATTTATTTTGATGAGTTGTTGAGCTAATATAAGCCTTGTTTTATTGATAATTTTCGAACTTAAAAAATGATACAGCCTGGCATTTTTTATAAAAAAGAGAAAAGGGTAGTATTTATAAAAAAAATTATGTACCTTTGCACTCCGAAAATTAGAATATGGCAAAAAAGAACTTAATTAAGCAGGACGGCATTATCGAAGAGGCATTATCAAATGCAATGTTTCGCGTTCGCTTGGAAAATGGACATTTAATTGTAGCGACAATATCAGGTAAAATGCGTATGAATTACATACGAATACTGCCAAGTGATAAAGTTGCGGTTGAAATGTCTCCTTATGATTTAACGCGTGGACGAATTGTTTATCGCTATAAATAATTTAATTCTATTAAGTTGACTTTTGTCCTGATTTTGGTTAGGGCATCAATAAATAACAAAAGAATGAAAGTTAAAGCATCTATTAAAAAACGATCTGTTGATTGCAAGATCGTTCGTAGAAAAGGAAAATTGTACGTAATCAATAAGAAGAATCCTAAATTTAAACAACGTCAAGGGTAATTCTTGATTTAATAAAAGATAAAAAATGGCTCGTATAGCAGGTGTTGATTTACCGAGAAATAAGCGTGGAGTTATTAGTTTGACCTATATCTATGGGATTGGGCTAAGTTCTGCAAAAGAAATTTTGTCAAAGTGCGAAATTGATGAAAGCATCAAAGTTCAGGATTGGACGGATGAGAATGTTCGTGCGATTTCCGTTTTAATTACCAATGAATATAGGGTAGAGGGAGAGCTGCGTTCTGAAGTTCAAATGAACATCAAACGCTTGATGGACATTGGGTGTTATAGAGGTTTGCGCCACAGAAAAGGTTTACCTTTAAGAGGGCAGCGAACTAAGACTAACGCGCGTACACGAAAAGGACGTAAGAAGACTGTCGCAAACAAGAAAAAAGTAACTAAATAATATTTTTAGACTTTGGGGTGCTTTGGCATCCTGATTAATTTTAGATTTTAACATGGCGAAAGCAAGAGGAAAAAAAGTTAAAAAAAGAAATGTGAAAATTGATTCAGAAGGATTGGTTTATATCCAGGCTTCTTTCAATAATATCATTATCACATTGACCAATAAAAGCGGTCAGGTAATTTCTTGGGCTTCAGCTGGTAAGGCTGGCTTTAGAGGGTCTAAAAAGAATACACCATACGCAGCACAAATCGCAGCAACTGATGCAGCTAAGGTAGCTCATGAGGCAGGAATGCGTTCCGCTCAAGTATATGTGAAAGGACCTGGTGGCGGACGAGAAGCTGCTATCCGAGCAGTTGATGCTTGTGGAATTAAAGTTAGAAAAATTATTGATGTGACTCCGATCCCTCATAATGGATGTCGCCCACCTAAGCGAAGAAGAGTTTAATACAAAGAAAAAGATTAGTTAAAAATGGCAAGATATACAGGACCGACTACTAAGAAAGCCAGGGCTTTTGGTGAAGCAATTTTTGGCTTCGATCGTTCTTTTGAAAAAAAGAAATATCCTCCCGGACAACACGGGAATGGTAAGCGTAGAAGGCAAAAATCTGATTATGCACTTCAATTACTTGAAAAGCAAAAAGCTAAATATACTTACGGACTTTTAGAACGTCAGTTTAGAAACCTTTTCAAAAAGGCAACAAGTAAAAAAGGTGTTACAGGTACCGTTTTATTACAATTGTTAGAATCTAGATTAGATAATACCATTTATCGTTTAGGTTTAGCTCCTACCAGAAGAGCTGCCCGACAATTAGTAAACCACAAACACGTTACGCTAAACGGTGTTATTAACAGCATTCCTTCCTGCTTATTGCGTCCTGGTGATGTAGTAGCAATAAAAGGTAAGTCACAGGCACTAGAGGTGGTTGCTTCAGCGGCTAGCGCTAAGTCTGAAGTGAGAAACTTCCCTTGGTTACAGTTTAATCCTGATACCATGTCTGGCACATTCTTGGGATATCCTGAAAGAGAACAAATACCAGAGAAGCTCGACGAACAATTGATCGTCGAATTGTACTCTAAATAATTTCCCTGTTTTGGCAGCCCTTTGTTTATCCGGGCTGCCAAAATAGTTTGTTAAAGCTTTTCCTACGGGGAAAGCTATTTGACGTTAAAACAGAAATGCTTTTTGAAGTTTTTTTGTGCATCTTAAAATGGATGACAATCAGGCAAGGCATTTTTTTACATTCTTCTAAAGTAAGCATTAAATATGAGTATATTAAATTTCCAGAAGCCCAATAAGATTGTCCTACAAAAAGCTGATGATTTCCAAGGCTTCTTTGAATTTAAGCCGTTAGAGCCGGGTTTTGGACAGACTGTGGGTAATTCTCTCCGTCGTGTTCTATTGTCTTCTCTTGAGGGCTTTGCTATTTCTACCATTAGAATTGCTGGAGTAGATCACGAATTTTCTACCATTAATGGTGTGGTGCAGGACGTCGTTGAGATGATCCTTAATTTGAAGCAGATTCGTATTAAGCAAGTGATTGCTGATGAGGAAATGACTGCGGATAAAATTTACCTGACCATTAAGGGAAAGGAAGAGTTTAAGGCCGGAGATATTCAGGACTTTACTAATGTCTTTAAAGTGATGAATCCTGACTTGGTGATTTGTAATATGGAGCCTTTTGTTAACCTTGAAATTGAGTTGACGATCACCAAAGGTCGTGGTTATGTTCCCGCTGCTGAGAATTTACCTAAGGATGCTCCAATTGGATCTATTCCTATTGATGCCATTTATACACCTATCAAAAATGTAGCTTACCGCATCGAAAATACACGTGTGGGGCAACGTACGGATTATGAAAAATTAACCATCGAGCTTAAAACGGATGGAACCATTCATCCCGAAGATGCGTTAAAAGAAGCTTCTCGTATTCTTATTCAACACTTGATGTTGATCACAGATGAAAATATTACTTTTGATACGGCTGATTCTAATGAGTCTGATATTGTTGATGAGCATATCCTACACATGCGTAAGTTGTTGAAGACTTCTTTGGAAGATATGGATTTATCGGTTCGTGCTTATAATTGTTTGAAAGCCGCTAAGATTAATTCCTTATCTGAATTGGTGAAGTACGATATGCATGAGTTATTGAAGTTTAGAAACTTTGGTAAAAAATCCTTAGTTGAAATCGAAGAGTTACTTCAGGATAAAGGTTTGACTTTTGGAATGGATTTGACTAAATATAAACTAGACGAAGAATAAATTTTCATCCTTTTATTAGGGAAGAGTTAAAAATAACTATCCTTTATTAGGAACGAATTATAAGTAGGTCATTTCGATTGACGATTGGAATGAAATAATATTTTTTAAAATTTGCAATTACTTTTGGGCTAAATATGATATGCCTACTATCACAAAGTACCAAAATGTGTTGTAAGAGCTTGTTTGAAGCTTACTTCTTTGAAAACCAACATTTTAAGAACCTGGCGTCGAAAAAATATAGCCATTTACCCCGGTAAACACCTATATTTTCTCTT
>CAZNCI010000016.1:0-26744 GCA_964571475.1 uncultured Saprospiraceae bacterium
ACTACCAAAATCAGAAAGGAACACCCAATAAATTTAAAATCTGATACATTTCGGATTTTGCACTTTCAGGGTCGGAAATATCAAAAGAACCGAGTTTTTGCGCATTTACCCTCGCCTTTAGTAGAAGAGGTCTGAGCCTTAAATAGATATCGTTATCTCTTCGTTTGAAGTACTTTTCAGTTTTTTCATAATCGGATAAAAAAGATTTCTTCAATTGTTTTTCGGTATTTTCGCATTTTGAATAATACCTGTTTGTTTCCTTAAAATGTAGCAAAAACCAGTACTCCAAACAGGGCGTATTGATTAAAACCTTGATATTTTTATGCTTCTTCAATTTATGTAAATAAGCATAAAACTGCTGAAGAGCTGATTGGTGACCACTTTTAGTCTGGGCACTTTCTTTAAGAATAGTATCAAAATCAACCACCCAAATCACCTGATCGTAAATCTCCCCATTTTGAAGGACACAGTGATATTGGTCAGCTAGTTTTTTCTTCTTAGGCAATTCGGGTTTAATATCGGTTCTCGGTAATTTCTCATGCTTTTTCATCATTTGAAAGTACCACACTTCCGTTTGCCCATCCACTACGATAGAGTACGTGATTTTTACCTTTCTTTTATGCCTGCCTTTCCTTGCCATCCTCCCTGTCAATATAATAATCTTTCAATTCGGGAACTGCCCCCAATTTACCCGTTTTATAGGCATTGAAAATAGAGCTTGTATTCCTCACAATTGATGAGCCAAAATCATCCAAAGAAAATAATTCAGTCGCTCCATTTGTGTTTTTTTCAGTAAACCAAATAACATCATTCCTCAATATATCCCGCTCCATCAATAACTCCCGATAATGGGTTGTCGCTATCATCTGTGAATTTTTGACATTCACCAAAAACGTCAAAATAAAATGCTTTAATAAATCGGGATGCAAAGAAGACTCCAGCTCGTCTATAGAAAAAACACTCCCATGCGAAATCATAAAATCCAACAATCCGCTAAATTGATAGTAGCGTTGCGTTCCATGGGACTCTTCATCATAAGGCAGAGCATATTGTGTCTCAGACGCCTCCACTCTATGTCCAAAATAAACTTCCTTCTCCTTGTTTTTTTTCAAATATCGGGCTATTTTTTCCCGGACGATACTAACGCCCAAATAGGTTAAGTCCTCCTCAAATTCTTCCTCTTTTTCTCTGAAAATAATATCAGAAATATTAAAATCCGCTTTTTTTAGGATTTCCAGTATTCTAAATTTATCTACTTCGCCTGTTTCCAGTTTTTCAGAAATATAACCAAGGAGGTTGGTTTTAGGTGTAATTAATGGCTTTAATTTTGTCTCAAACCAATCAATGCAGTTTTGCAATTCAATTGAATCAAAATTCGTTTTCAAAAAACCTCCCAATACGGTATTATTCCAAAGCGTATTGGCTTCCAAATTGGCTTTGTATTTCCTGTTTATTTTTAGTTTACTTCCAAATTCGATTTTACTGATTTGTTTAGAAATATTGGTCTTTCTTTTATAAACCAGTGCTTTATTAGGCTTGAAAAAATATAGCTCTTCTCCAATAATGGCCGACCTGTTTAACTCTATTTTATAAAAGTATTTAACTTTATTTTGTATAAATTCCAAAGAAAAGAAGGAGGATTCATTTGGGGTGTTCTCATCAAATAAGAATGGCTTAAACTGGATAGCATCCGTTTTTTTGTCTAATGGGTTTAAGATCAAATCCCGCAAAAAATCCAAGGCTTTTAGGATGGTTGTCTTTCCGGACGCATTGGCGCCATAGATGAGCCCCAATTTCAATAAGCGCAGCCCTTTTTTAGGCGCTACTACGTAAAAATCTTCTAACTCTTTGGAGCCGGATGCTTCAAATGAAAGCTGCACTTCATCTTTTATTGAGTGAAAATTTCTGACCGAAAAATTGATTATCATGGTATTTTTTACCTCTTTTTTGTAATTTAATTACAAATATACTACCTTTTCTTTGGTTTTTCAAGTTTTTTTCATTTTATTTTCTTTTTGCGGCAAGCAGGTATAATATGGCCATTCGAATGGCGACGCCGTTCTCCACCTGTTGTAAAATGATTGAATGCTCCGAATCTGCTACATCGCTGGTTATTTCTACGCCTCTGTTGATGGGACCGGGGTGCATAATGACAATTTTTTTGGAGAGTCTGTCAAGAAGTGGCTTATTGACTCCGTAATATAAGGCGTACTCACGAAGGGAGGGGATAAACTTTCGCTCTTGTCGCTCTAGTTGTATGCGCAAAATATTAGCAACATCACACCATTCCAAAGCTTTTTGCAAATCATATTCCACACCAATCCCCAAACCTTCAATATGTTTCGGGATTAAAGTAGGAGGGCCACAAACTTTTACTTTTGCCCCTAATTTTTGTAAACAAAAAATATTACTTAAAGCAACTCTGGAATGGGTAATATCTCCGATAATCACGACTTTTTTGCCATTCAAATTCCCCAACTGCTCCTGCATCGAAAAAGCATCCAAAAGAGCTTGTGTCGGATGCTCATGAGTACCATCACCTGCATTAATTATTTTAGCATCAATATGTTGGGCTAAAAATTGTGGAGCTCCCGGAGATGGATGCCGCATCACCACCATATCCACTTTCATGGACAGAATATTATTCACGGTATCCAGCAAAGTTTCACCTTTCTTGACAGAAGAAGAGGCAGCGGAAAAATTAATCACATCAGCGGAGAGGCGTTTTTCAGCCAACTCAAAAGATAATTTAGTGCGCGTTGAATTTTCAAAAAAAAGGTTAGCAATCGTGATATCCCTAAGAGAGGGGACTTTTTTAATCGGGCGGTTGATGACCTCTTTAAAGCTCTTTGCGGTATCAAAAATGAGATGAATATCCGATTTAGTTAAAGGTTTAATACCAATCAGATGTTTGACACTCAATTCTTTTACTGAATCCATCTTATTTTAATTATCTTTTTTAGGATGAAGAATGATTTGATCCAGCCCTGTCAATTGTTGCCAACAAACTTCAACGTGAGCTTCGTCTAAAGAATCAATCGTAATACCCGAAAAATCAGGAGAAATAGGCAAATGCCGGTTAAAACGACGATCAACCAGCACCATTAATTCCACACTTTGGGGACGACCGTAATGATTAATCGCCGTCAATGCAGCCTGAATTGTTCGTCCGGTATAAAGTACATCATCAATGAGCAAAACCTTCTTTCCCTCCACCAAGAAATCCATTTCAGTTAGATTGGCAGCAAGTGGCTCCAATCTGGTTCTAAAATCATCCCGATAAAAGGTAATATCCAGTTTCCCGTAAGGAATATCCTTCGCCCCAATTTCTTCTTGAAGATATTGATATACTCTATCTGCAAAAAACACCCCCTTCGTTTGAATCCCAACCAAACAAACATTACTAAAATCATCGTACTCCTCCACCAATTGATGACACAACCGACTAATCGTCAATTGCATCCTTTTATTATCGAGTATAGTACGAGCTGCTGCCATTATTATCTTTTCTTTTTCCAACTACTCTTCAAACCAACCGTCGAATTAAATATCGGATTTTCCGGCGTACTTTCTGTATCTGCACAATAATAACCGGTGCGCATAAATTGTAGTTGTCGTCCCGGTTTAACATGGATAACGCTCGGCTCCACCAAAGCCTTAATCGTCTTTTTGGAATTGGGATTCACTAGCTCTAAAAAATCAACGCCCTCCTGTGCCAATGGCTCAGCCTCTGTAAATAAGTGCTCAAACTGATGAACGGTCACTTCTTTTGCCTGCTCAATCGAAACCCAATGAATCACGCCCCTTGCCCGTATGCCGGAAGTATCAGAACCAGAGCGAGAGTTGGGATAATAAGAGCATTGCACTTCAGTTACCTCCCCTGTATTCGGATCAGTTGTATAACCATCGCAATGCAAAATATATCCATTTTTCAAGCGAACATCTTTACCCGGTCCTAAGCGGAAATATTTTTTGGGAGGGTCAATCATAAAGTCTTTTCGCTCAATATACAACTCCCCTGAAAATGGAATTTTTCTAGTACCCTGACTTTCATCTTCCGGATTATTGATGGCAGTCATTTCTTCAACCTGCCCCTTCGGATAATTGGTGATAACCACTTTGAGTGGATCTAATACCGCCATCACCCTGGCAGCTGTTTTGTTCAACACCTCTCTGGCGCTAAATTCCAATAAATCAATCTCAATGACATTATCCCTTTTGGCGACACCCGTACGCTCACAAAAATTGCGAATGGCCTCCGCCGGATACCCCCTTCTTCTCAAGCCCGCAATCGTAGGCATTCTTGGATCATCCCAACCAGAAACAACCCCCTCTTCCACCAAGCGTAGCAATCGCCTCTTACTCGTAATCATATAAGCCACATTCATCCTGGCAAACTCAATCTGCCGAGAAGGGAATATTTCCAGTTTTTCAATAAACCAATTGTATAAATCCCGGTGATGCCTAAATTCTAGCGAACAAAGAGAGTGAGAAACCTCCTCAATAGAATCCGATTGCCCATGAGCAAAGTCATACATAGGATAAATACACCACTCCGTCCCCGTACGATGATGCGCTTCGTGCTTAATTCGATACAAGACGGGATCACGCATGTGCATATTGGGAGAAGCCATGTCCACCTTTGCCCGCAATACCTTTGAGCCATCGGGAAACTCCCCCTTTTTCATCCGGGCAAATAAATCCAAATTTTCTTCAACGCTGCGGTTTCTATATGGGCTCTCCATGCCAGGTTTAGTGGGTTCACCACGCATCTCAGCCATTTCCTCCGCCGTAGAATCATCGACATAAGCCAGCCCTTTTTTAATTAGCTTAATCGCAAAATCGTATAATTGAGGGAAATAATCAGAGGCATAAAACAAGCGATCCTCCCAGTCATACCCCAACCATTTAATATCCTTTTTAATATTATCAACAAAATGCGTTTCCTCCTTGGTCGGATTGGTATCATCCATCCTTAGGTTTGTTTTTCCCCCATATTTTTTAGCAATTTCAAAATTAATCCAAATTGCCTTTGTATGACCAATATGAAGATAACCATTCGGCTCCGGGGGAAATCGCGTATGCACCTCTTTAATTTTACCGGAAGCCAAATCCTCCTCGATAAATTGCTCAATAAAATTCAATACTTCCTTTTTCTCTTCACTCATGTTTTTTTTATTTATTTTTATCACATTCGATCCGGCATCTCTATCCCTAATAGATCCATTCCCGTTTCCAATACATTGGCAACAGCAATACTCAGCATTAATCTAAACTGCTTTGCCGCTTCACTTTCGGCCTTTAGTATAGAGAAATCGTGGTAAAACCGATGATAAGCTTTCGCTAAATTATAACAGTAATTGGCAATCAAAGAAGGATCCATCCCTTCCGCCGCAGTACCAATCAAGATCGGAAATTGATACAAAGTCGTAATTAAGTCCTTCTCTGCGACATCCATTTTTTTGTAAGTCTCCGCCAAAGGAAAAGCAGCCATATCCGCTTTTTTCAAAATCGACTGAATTCTCACATAGGCATTTTGAACATAAGGCCCTGTTTGCCCTTGTAAATCCACTGATTCCTTCGGATCAAAAATCATGGTCTTTTTAGGATTGACTTTAATGATAAAGAACTTTAATGCAGCCAAACCTATTTTCCTGAAAATAGCCGCCTGCTCTTCGGGAGCCAGCTCCACCGTTGTAGCGCGTTCTTTAGAATTATTGGTTGCTTCTTCAATTACTTTAGCCATTAGGTCATCCGCATCCACAATTGTACCCTCTCTGGATTTCATCTTTCCCGTTGTCAGGTTAATCATGCCATAGGAAAGATGAAACAAGCCATCGGCATACGGCTCACCCAATCGTTTCAGAATTTCAAACAATTTCTGAAAGTGGTCATTTTGTTCGTTTGCCACAACATAAACCATTTGATCAGCCGCAAAATCCCGATACCTCAAGCGGGCTGTTCCCATATCCTGCGTAATATAAAGAGACGTTCCATCCCCCCTTAAAATCGTTTTTACCCCCAGCTTTACATCCTCCAGATCGGCGATAACACTACCATCTTCCCGCTTGGAAAAAACACCTTTGCTCAAGCCTTCTTCAACAATACTTTTTGCTTCGAGGTATGTATTTGATTCGTAATAAAGCTTATCAAAGGCGACACCCAAATGGTGATAAGTCACATCAAAGCCGGCATAAACCCAGTCATTCATCATCTTCCAAAGCGCCATCACCTCTTCATCGCCTGCCTCCCAGTCGTTTAACATTTTTCGGGCTTCAGCTCCAATTTTACTTTGCTTATTGAAATAAGTATCTTTATAGGACTTAAAAAAAATCGCTTCGGTATCTCCTGCTTTGGCTTCAGTTTTGAAAATATTTTGCGCCTCGTCTGTTTGCTGCCACTCCTGGTATTCAGCCTGAAATAATTGTTCAAAAGCCACATAAAAATCACCAACGAGGTGATCGCCCTTCTTTCCTGTCGATTCCGGAGTCGCGCCATGCCCAATTTTTTTCCACGCGAGCATACTTTTACAAATCGCAATTCCCCTGTCATTGATAATCTGGATACGATAGACATCGTTACCGGCGGCCTTCAAAATTTTATAAGTGGACCACCCCAATAAAATATTCCTAATATGCCCAAGATGGAGGGGCTTATTGGTATTGGGAGAAGAGAACTCGACCAATACTTTTTTCCCAGTCGAAGCCAGATAACCAAAGTGTTTCTCCTGATACATTCCCTTTAGGAAATCCATCCAGTAATCTTTAGAAATTTCAATATTGAGAAACCCTTTTACAATATTAAAATCATCAATATCATCTATTTTTTCTTTGATGAAACGACCTATTTCATCCGCGATAACCGGCGGTGCCTTTTTGGCTGCTTTGGTAAAAGGGAAAACCACCACCGTGTAGTCCCCTGCAAATTCAGATCTGGTCACATTCAGGGCAATCTTATCTGCCTGCACATCCATCCCATATAGCGACTTTACGGCTTCTGATACTGCATGCTGAATAGTGGTTATTATACTCATTGTTTAATTAAATTATACCCGGCGACAAAATATCACCGTAGCTGACCGCAAAGATAAAGCATTATCCTTCCTTAAAAAAGCTAAAGATATTATTTCCGTACTTCTGCTTCCGAAAAAAATTAGAATGTTGCTCAAATGTATGGTGAAAATCATGTTCTAATATCAACCATCCCTGAGGTAATAAAAGTTCCGCCTTGAAAATAAAATCCGGAATTTGCGCCAAATTAGACATCGAATAAGGAGGATCGGCAAAAATCAGGTCAAAGGGTTCTGACTCATAATCTCTGATGAATTTAAAGACATCTTTCTTTACAGGGGTTAATTCTTTCTCTAAATTCAACTCCCTGCTTACCTTTTTGGCGAAAGCCACACAGGGGTAATATTTATCCACAAAAGTTACGTCTTTACATCCTCTTGAAATAAATTCATAACTAATACTACCCGTTCCTCCAAATAAATCAAGTACGCGAATCTCCTCAAAATCAAAATGATTTGTTAGAATATTAAACAAGCCCTCCCTGCCAAAGTCCGTAGTAGGGCGTGTCGGCCAATTCTTCGCCGGAGGTTGAAATTTCCGTCCTTTATATTTCCCACCAATGATTCTCAAATTTCACTTATTTTCATCATTCTTATTCAAAAAACCTTCGATATACTCATCAAATCCATATAATAATGAGGTGGTAACTGTTGCATCTTAGGACCAAATTCATAAAAAAGCTCCTCCTCGTAAAACTTCAACTTCGGAAAAAAGCGAAAAAGCAACCTATAAATAGCAGAATCCTCTATAATTTCCCCCCCTAAAAATACAGCCACTTTCTTCATATCTAAACCCAGCTCCTGAATCACCACCATTACCGCATACAGCACATCTGCCGCCTGTTCAAAAGGAAATGAATTGGAATAGAGCAACCATTTTTGATCAAAAGCAAAAATCTCAATATTTTTTAAATGAAAATTAACAAATATATGCCGTCCCTCCTGATAAGGACAGTGTTTTTCTAAAAGATGGTTAATGACAGCACTCCAAATATGAGTCAGATAAGCCGTTGGCAACAAATGATCCAATACCTTAACTATCTGATAATCCAGACTGTAAACAACCTTCGCTTTGATCAATGGCAAGGCTGAAGTAAACACGGCCAAATCATCGGTTTTATCCGTTAAGTGGTGAAGAAATACCCGCCTGTCTTTTTCATCATAAAGCCCGTCTGGCACGACCACCGCCAAAGGATGAATCAACCCAATGAAAATTTTTTGAAAAGATGGTTTTAAATCGCGATCCGTCAATAAAATACCCTGAAGGTCATCTAAAAACAAATGTGGATGTTTCCTATCGTAAACATTTAAGGAGTAGTTTTTCAATACAACCACCCTTCCCTGAGCAACAACCATATATACAAAACTGTCCATTCCGAGAAGAATGGACAGTTGCTTATTTGTAGTCAAATAACTACTAATATTTTTATCGCGTATTTCGAGGTTTATTTGTCCCAACTTCCTGCTAGTGTTGGTTTATTCAAGTCCCCAAATTTAACCCTGTTATTAGGGTCATAGGACTGGTCGTAGCGCGCATATTTTTTATCTCCGTAGATTCCCATGAAAGTCTTATAAGCTGTTCCAACTTCAACGACATCCACACCATTCGTTGCCTGATAAGTGATTGTATCCGCTACTAAAGTGAATTTCTTTCCGCCACTAAAAGGAACATACCGCAAAGAGTCCAAATTAATACCTAAAGTATTAACCGAATCTATTGCCGGGAGCAGTGTCGTATCCCTGATAATATCATTTTTATCAAAATTAGGGTCATCCGGGTCACCTATGATTTTTATAATTCTAAAGCTATCATTTGACAATACCTGCTGTAGGGTGTCAAAATTAGGGGCAAAGCCGCCTTTGATACTCCGGAACAAATCCTGCGCTGTTCGAATATCCTTAAGTTTATCGACAACGATGCCTTGCCGATAGGTACGTTCGCTATTAAAAGCAATAGGTTCTTTAATACTTTGAGCCAAAGCATAAACCAAAAAGACTGCTAAACCTAGCAGAAGAATGTTGATTACTAATCTCATTTTATGTTAGTTTTACCGCAATGATAATATTTTTTCTTTAAATTATTTCAAAAATGAATCCTAAAAAGATGTAATTTTGAAAAAAAACACAAATTCCTACCTGATTTTATTGTTTATCCCCCGCAAATGTTTCCCCTGAATCCCGTGTAAACCCAAAGGAAACTGGATCGGGAACGAGTAAAAAAGAAACCGCATAAGCAGTTGCCACACCCGATGTTATGGTGTTATCTGTTGGCATTATAATGTCCGCTTCCCAGGGGGCAAACAAATTATCCCCCGGATTTGAAATCTTTATTCTGGTATTGGATACCTTCGTGACTTCAACCAATGTATTGGTCGTAGCCTGATCAATATCGACGTAGTCGCCAATATAATCTCCTACAATTTCGAAAGTTAAATCATTCTCATCATCATCCTTAGCACATGATGAAACAGAAAAAGCAAGTACTGCTATACTAAAAAACAGCCAAAATGATCTTTTCATGAATGTAATATAGTTTAAAATTCAATATTCAGGTAACAAATATAATATTTTTTATTTTTTCGGAGCTAGCTTATTAATTTTTCTTTCAAAAAAGTGCCGGTATAAGAGGATTTTACCCTGACCAGCTCCTCAGGGCGACCTTCAAATACCAAATATCCTCCATCTTTGCCTCCCTCAGGTCCCAGGTCAATCACCCAGTCTGCCGCCTTAATAACTTCCATATTATGTTCTACGACCAATACGGTATGTCCACGCTCGACCAAAGCATTCATGGCACTCAATAATTTAATAATATCATCAAAGTGCAATCCGGTTGTAGGCTCATCAAAAATAAATAAATAATGCTCTTTTGATTTTTCTTTTGTCAAAAAAGAAGCGAGCTTCACTCTCTGTGCCTCCCCTCCGGAAAGGGTGCTGGACGACTGCCCCAATTTGACATAACCCAGCCCGACATCCACTAAGGGTTTTATTTTTTGATAAACATCTTTCATTTCTTCAAAAAAAACAAGCGCCTCTTCAATACTTAGGTCTAAAATTTCATGGATATTTTTGCCTTTGTATTTAATATCCAGGGTTTCTTTTTTAAATCTTTTGCCTTTGCATTCTTCACACGCTAGTCGAATATCTGCCAAAAACTGCATTTCGACTAATTGCTCCCCTTCTCCTTTACAGACCGGACAACGCCCCCCATCTACATTAAAGGAAAAATGCCCGGGTTTATAGCCACGTACTTTTGCTAATTGCTGCTTGGCAAAAAGATTCCGAATACTGTCATAGGCCTTTACATAAGTAACCGGATTGGAACGCGAAGAACGGCCGATGGGGTTTTGATCGATCATCTCTACCCCTGAAATGGCCATGAAATCACCTTCAATTTTGTCGTATTGCCCCAGTGCTACTTTATAATTTTGCCCAAAATGTTTGCGAATAGCCGGATAGATAATTTGCTTGACCAATGTCGTTTTACCGGACCCGGAAACCCCCGTCACGACAGAAAAGGCATTTAATGGCAATTTTACATCAATATTTTTCAAATTATGCTGAGCAGCACCTTTGATGGACAGGTAATTCTTTAATCTTCTTCTTTCCTTCGGGACAGGAACCTCTTTTACTCCAGTTAAATATTGTACTGTCAGGCTATCTTTTGCCTCTTTTTTTATCGTATCAAAATCACCGGCAAATACAATATGCCCGCCATTAATCCCCGCTTTCGGCCCGACATCAATTAAAAAATCAGCATTTCGAATCACATCCTCTTCATGCTCGACGACGATTACGGTATTGCCTAAATCACGTAATTCCTTTAATACTTTAACCAGGCGTGCCGTATCTCTGGGGTGCAAACCCACACTTGGTTCGTCTAAAATATACATTGAACTCGTCAGGTTACTTCCTAATGTCCTCGTTAAATTAATCCGCTGTGTCTCTCCTCCGCTTAGGGTGGAAGACAGGCGATCCAGCGTCAGATAAGTCAGTCCCAATTCACTCATGAACTCCAATCGGGTGTTTATTTCGATCAATAAACGCCCTGCAATTTTTCGATCATAATCACTAAGCTCCAGCGTTTTGAAAAAATCAAGTAGCTCATCTATCGGTAGATGTGTCAAATCCGAAATGGAGTGGTTACTCACCTTGACATAAGCCGTTTCGGGGCGCAGTCGGCTACCATCACAAGTTGCACAATCCGTCCGCCCCCGATACCGGGCAAGCATGACCCTGTTTTGGATTTTGTATAATTTTTCCTCTAATTCGTCAAAGAAACGATTAATCCCCTTAAAGTGTTTATTCCCCTTCCAAAGCAATTTTTGATTCTCTTTGGATAAATCCTGATAAGCCTGATGGATTGGAAAATCAAAATGATGAGCTACTTCCAAAAATCGTTGTAGCCATCGACCATATTTTTCCCCTTTCCAGCAGGCAATTGCTCCTTCAAAAACACTCAAACTCTGATTGGGAATCACCTTGGCTTTGGATATGCCCATTGTCTTACCAAAACCCTCACAGGAAGGGCAGGCTCCTAAAGGATTATTATAATTGAATAATTGTGGCGTCAACTCCGGAAAGATCATGCCATCCAATTCGTACCTATTATTAAAATCTTTGAAAGCACCGGAAGCATCCTCAATAATGCAACTACCTTCACTTTCGTAAAAAGCAGTTTGGATTGAGTCGGCTATTCGTTTTTGGTTATCATCATCGGCTGCCCTAAGGACAAAACGATCCACCAAAATCAGTAAATCCTCCCGGGAGAATTCATTGATTGATTTTTCGAGCCATTGGTCTTTCCGTTCAGGCAAATCTTCAATACGGATTAAATCACCCTGGAACCGAACGCGGGTATAACCTTTTTGCAATAGCAGCTCCAACTCCTTTGAGAGGGAGCGTTCACCATATTTTGCAGGCAGTTCAGCCCATAATTTAAATTTTGCTCCTTCTTCAAAACCATTGATGTAATCGACGACATCCGCTACTTCATGTTTTTTTACTTCCTTGCCGGAAATGGGCGAAATCGTATGACCAACACGGGCAAATAACAATCGTAAATAATCATAAACCTCCGTCAATGTTCCCACCGTAGAGCGGGCATTAGAGGTGCTCACCTTCTGCTCAATGGCGATAGCCGGACAAATCCCTTTGATGTAATCCAATTCGGGCTTTTTCATGCGCATTAAAAACTGACGCGCGTAGGAGGACAAACTTTCCACATAACGCCGTTGCCCTTCCGCAAATAAAGTATCCATCGTCAAAGAAGACTTACCGGAGCCTGAAACACCTGTCACTACGACTAATTGATTCTTGGGAATAGTGAGATCTATATTTTTAAGATTATTGGAACGAGCACCCTTAATGAAAATATTATTTTCAATATCTAAAACATCGGCAGTTACATCTTGCTCTTTTTTTTCCATTCCTTTTATTTCTCCCTATAGCTATAGCATAAATAACCCAAATACCAAAACCGCTACAATTAAGCCATACATAAATACGCCGTAACACAGCCGTAAATAGCGGTATTTTTTGGCCAATACAATTCCCAAATAATAAATATCCCGAGTCATCGAGCTATAAAGAAAATCATTATCCTTTATCATTTCCAACATCCCCAATTCAAAATCTTCCAGTTTCATATTATAGAAATTACCAAAAAAAAGCAGGTTAGACTGCTTCTTTTTGATATCTTCCATGGTGACTTTCCCCTTTGTTATTTTTGGTTGAGTGGATAAAATAGCCAAGGTTAATGCCCCTAAACAAACCAATAGTAAAACGACGGTGGGCACAATTAGTTTAGGATTTTCATCAAATCGAGGCACTAAATTAGATACTATAATCGAAATGATAATGGCATTTACACTCAGCATGATATTTGCCTTACTATCGGCCATAGAGCTGAGATTGACGTGTGTTCGGTAGGCAGTTCGGTACATCGTTTCCACCCCTCTACCCAGATTTATATCCTTCAATTCGATTTCATTATGGTCGTAGCGTCGTTTTTTCTTTTTTCTCTTTTTCTTCTTATAAACGACCGGAATTTCCGTTGTTTCTTCCATTTTATCGGAGGGATGAAGTCGTCCATTTTGTTTTTTTAACTGCCGAATATGTCTTTTTTTACGCTTTCCGTAATTTTTTTCGGCATAGCCCGTGTGGTAACGGTGCTTCTGCATAAATTCTAATTCAAATTCCAACCATTCTTCATCAGACATGATTTTATCTCGGGTCAGGGCTATTTCCTGCCGAATATGCCCACATTGGCTCCAGTAATTTACATCCCCAAGGTGGCTCAAATCTGCGTCACAAAGAATAGACTCCAGCAATACCCGCGGAGATTGCGGCATCTTTGTGGCCATGATACAACCTTTAATTTGAGCTATCCGCTCTGCTGGATAACTCTGTTGTGTCAAAAATGCGGTTGCGTATTCGACACTTCTTTCTTCGTGCCCTGCCGAACCTTTGTCGTAACCAGCATCATGAAACCAGGCCGCCAATATCAGCACCTCCATTTCTTCCTTGGACAGCCCGGCATCCTCACCGAGTACCTGAACGGCCTTCACCACATCAATAACGTGATTAATAGAATGAAATACGAAATTAGACGGCACATTTTTCGTAAAATGCGCCGTTACAAAATCTTCTGCCTGCTGGATAATTGAGTATTCCTGCATAGGTTTTATTTTGTGTTGTTTTTTTTAAAAATCTGCCGTTCTTGGTGCTCTTGGAAATGGGATGACATCCCGAATATTAGACATACCGGTCACAAACTGAACCATTCGCTCGAAGCCCAATCCAAATCCGGCATGCGGTGCGCCTCCGAATTTACGAAGATCCAAATACCAGCCCAGTTCTTCCTGATCTACGCCCATCTCTTCCATTCGGCTTTTTAATACATCATACCGGTCTTCGCGCTGTGCGCCACCGATTACTTCACCAATATAAGGGAATAACACATCCATGGCGGCGACGGTTTTACCATCATCGTTCATTCGCATATAAAAGGCCTTAAAACTCTTGGGGTAATCTGTCACAATAACCGGCTTGCCAAACTTTTTCTCGACCAGCCAACGCTCGTGCTCTGCCTGCAAATCCGTTCCCCATTCAACGGGAAACTCAAAGCGCCCCTTTTTGTAAGGTTTTGAATTGCGTAGCAATCGCACCGCTTCGGTATAAGTAATTCTTTCAAAATCATTCTCCACCACAAAATGAAGCGTCTCCAATAACCCCATCGGACGGCGATCCTCCTTTTTCATATTCTTCTCTGCATCCTGAATTCGTTTGTCCAGAAAGGCTAATTCCTGTGGATAATGCTCCAAAGTATAATTGATTAAATATTTGATAAAGGCTTCCGCCAAATCCATATTGCCTTCCAAATCCATAAAAGCCACCTCCGGCTCTATCATCCAAAATTCGGATAAATGTCGGGTGGTATTGGAGTTTTCTGCCCGGAAAGTCGGTCCAAATGTATAAATCTTTCCCAGTGCCAAAGCGCCAATCTCTCCCTGTAACTGCCCGGAAACAGTCAGATTCGTCGATTTGCCAAAAAAGTCCTGATCGTAATCCACTGCTCCAGATTCGGTCAGAGGAGGATTTTTGGCATCAAGCGTTGTTACCCGAAACATCTCACCGGCTCCTTCTGCATCATTACCGGTGATGATAGGTGTATTCATATAATAAAACCCATTGTCATTATAAAACTTATGAACGGCATAAGCCAGTCCGTGTCTGATCTTGAATACGGAGTTAAAAGTACCCGTGCGCATGCGGTAATTGGCATTGCCACGGAGGTATTCCATTGTTTGCCGCTTGGGTTGTAGTGGATATTCCTCCAGATTATTTTCACCTAACAACTCAATATGCTCCGCAATTAATTCAACGGCCTGCCCTGCGCCTTGGGAAGCGACTAATTGTCCGGTCACTTTAATACAGGCGTGAAAGCTCAATTTTTTTAAAAAATCATCATCGTACTTTTCAAAATCAACCACCACCTGTAAATTATCAAAACTAGTGCCATCATTCAATGCAATAAAACGCTTGGACCGAAAAGCCCTAATCCACCCCATTACGGTAATCGTCTGCTCCTCCGGAGCCGTCGTTAATACTTCTTTTATCTCTATTCGTTTAGACATCTTGATTAATTATTTTTATGCTGTCCAGTATGACAAAAATCTATACCATTAAAATTTAATGGGCGAAAATAGCCACATTTAAGGATGTAAACAATTATTTGTTGAGAATAATTGCAAAGGAGGAGCGAATTTTTTTTAGTGTTGGTGTGAAGCTATCGTCAGGGGGGGCGGTTAGTTTTTTATATTTCCTTTTGCGTGAGGGATATGAAGGGCCTGGTCGCGCCTTTTCGGCGCGACGGAGCGAACAGCGACCCCGGAATAGCCCGACCCGACGGGAGGAACGACCAAAGGGGCACGCCCAAATCATCAATATTAAAATTAAAATGCAGCCCTTCCAAAATATAAAATGCAGCTTATCGTTTTTTATTCGAGGAGCGAGTGGTATCTTTGCCGCCCGCTTTTTGACTTTAATCAAATAATCTGCATGAAGAAATATATACTCATTTTTTGGGCGACCTTAATTTTTGCCGGATGTGAAATTATCAATCCCGATGAACCTATCCCGGCTTATATCTATGTTGAATCATTTGATTTTGTTACAGACCCCGACCAGGAGGGAAGCAATGCCTCAAAGATAACCGATGTCTGGCTTTTTAATGAGGGCGATTTCTTAGGTGCATTTCCACTTCCTGCTACCATTCCAATCCTCAAAACGGGCTTGACATCGCTAACACTAAAACCGGGCATTAAAGACAATGGTATTAACAGTACACCTGATATTTATCCATTTTATGAGCCGTTTCAGGTGGAGATCGACCTGAAAGAAGGGAAGATTGACAGCCTCCATGCCTCAACAAAATACACGGGCAATACCAAATTTGGTTTTATTGAGTCCTTTGAGTCGGGCGTTTCTGTCTTTAACGAAATAAGAATTGGGGCAGTTGAAAACAGAGTCACCCTCAGCGAAGAGGATGTATTTGAAGGGAATAAATCCGGATTAATCCAATTGGATACCACCAATAATTTTGTAGAGTTAGCGACGGGGCTCAACTTCAGTGACCTTACAGATACAGGACTGAAGGTCTATCTGGAAGTGAATTTCAAAACAGACGTTCCCGTATTTTTTGGATTGATAGGTTATGACGCCAGCAATCCTTCAGGGAAAGTACTTTTTCAGAATGGCGTAAGTGAGACACAGGAATGGAAGAAAATATACTTTAACCTTTCCTCTGTTGCGATCATACAACAATATGATTTTTACAAGGTAGGCTTACAGGCTTTTATTCCGAAAGAGGAGGGCAAATTTACACTGGACAAAGCGCAAATACACTTAGATAATATTAAATTGCTGCACTATTAAGCGTGCATAAAAGCAATGGACGGCAACTAACGAAATAATGACCAACAGGCAACTAAACACAATTCTCTACAAAATTGCCGATTTCCTAACGGCAATGATCGCGTGGGCAACGTTTTTTCTTTACCGAAAACGAGTAGAAGGTGTTGCCATCAACTGGGCGATATTCAATGACCCCCACTTTTGGTATGGCGTGATTCTAATCCCCATCGGCTGGATGGTGTTTTATGCTGTTTTTGATCGTTCCAAAGATATTTACAGGCTGTCGAGACTGGCAACACTGGCGCGTACCTTTTTCCTGAGTTTTCTTGGAGTATTGTTCTTGTTCTTCACCTTGATATTGGATGACTTTGTTTCTGATTACAGAACCTATTACCGGTCATTTTTAGTCCTCTTTCTCCTGCATTTTTTAATCACGGCTACGGTACGGATGATTCTTTTGACAAGAGCAAGCCGGCAGTTAAAAGCAGGAAAAGTCAGTTATAATACCTTAATTATTGGTGGCAACCAAAATGCTATCGACCTTTATAAAGAGATAGCCAATAGGAAAAAAGGACTCGGTTATCGCTTCGTTGGATTCATCGATGCGAATGGTAAAAGTAGCAATGAACTTCAGGAATTTCTCCCGAAATTAGGAAAAATAAAAAACCTTTCCTCTGTTATTTTAGATCATAAAATAGAGGAAGTAGTCATTGCCATTGAAACATCAGAGCACAACAAACTCAAGGAGATACTCAATACACTTTTTGATTTTGATGACCGGTTGCTCGTCAAAGTTATTCCGGATATGTATGATATTATGCTGGGTACAGTAAAGATGAATCACGTCTTTGGAGCGGTACTCATCGAAATCAGGAGAGAACTCATGCCCCGCTGGCAACGCCTGGTCAAACGCCTGATGGACATCCTCGCATCCTTTATGTTTTTAGTATTATTCTCACCACTTTATTTATACATCGCCATTAGGGTCCGGTTGTCATCCGAGGGACCCATTTTCTTTAAGCAGGAGCGAATCGGAAAACATGGGATCCCTTTTTTGATTTATAAATTCAGATCCATGCCCGTTAATGCCGAAAAAGACGGACCGCAGTTGTCTTCCGATACGGATGATCGTTGTACGCCATGGGGTAGAATCATGCGAAAATGGAGACTGGATGAGTTGCCTCAATTTTGGAATGTACTCAGGGGGGATATGTCTTTAGTGGGACCACGCCCCGAAAGGCAATACTATATCGACCTCATCGTACAGCGAGCTCCTCATTATAAACACCTCCTGAAAGTGAGACCGGGCATCACCTCGTGGGGGCAGGTGAAATACGGCTATGCCTCCAATGTAGAACAAATGATTCAACGCCTGAAATTTGATATTCTTTATATTGAAAATATGTCTCTGGCGCTGGATTTTAAAATTATGTTTTATACGGTCTTGGTATTATTGCAGGGAAAAGGGAAGTGAGGAAGCCTTCATTACCTCATTATTACTTTATTTTGTGGTGGTTTTTACAAAAAAAAATAAAATGAAATTAAAAATAGGCATTTTAGGAACCGGGCATTTGGGGAAGATTCACATCAAATGTATCTTATTGGCTAGTGACCATTTTGAACTGACAGGCTTTTACGATCCAAGTGAAACGGCTAGACAATTGGTGGTTGATACACACGGTATTCAGGCATTTACTTCAGCAGAAGCATTGATTCAGGAATGTGACATTATCGACATTGTCAGTCCGACAACTACGCATTTTGAAATGGCAAAAATGGTCATCGAAGCCGGTAAACACGTCTTTATCGAAAAACCATTGACACATACCGTTGAAGAAGCTAAAACACTGATCGCTCTCAGCGAAAAACACGGCGTAAAAGTACAAGTCGGCCACGTCGAGCGATTCAATCCTGCCTTACTCTCATTGGATAATATGACGCTTAATCCCATGTTTATCGAGGCGCACCGCCTGGCGACTTTTAATCCCCGGGGAACGGATGTATCAGTGGTGTTAGACCTGATGATTCACGATTTAGACATCCTTTTGAGTATGGTTGATTCTGATATTAAATCGGTGGCAGCCAATGGCGTGTGTATCGTCAGTCCGACACCGGATATTGCCAATGCGCGGATTGAATTTAAAAATGGGTGTGTCGCTAATTTAACCGCATCACGCATTTCTCTAAAACAAATGCGAAAATTGCGGCTGTTTCAGTCGGACGCCTATATCAGTCTCGATTTTCTGGACAAACAGGCACAGGTCGTCAGGCTATATGATGAAGGAGATGCTAATATTCCGAATATAGACAGCGCAATGACACTGGATACCGCTCTGGGCAAAAAAATAATAGACATCAGTATGCCGGTTATCGAGCAGGTCAACGCCATTAAAATGGAATTGGAAACCTTTGCCGAAAGTATCGTCCAGGATGAAACGCCCAAAGTGAGTATCAAAGATGGGTATAGGGCACTGGAATTAGCTTATTGGATTATGGAAGAAATTGATTGATTTTCACCCAATAAGGCAACACCTTTTGCGCTGTTCTTTTTCCGCCTGCAAAAGATGTTGCCTTATACTTATGCGTGCCTTATTGCCCTATTTTCCCCCGGAGGTAGCACGTTTTTCTTCATCTGACAGACCAGTTTCTCTTCTACGGGCGCTTTTTACCTTATTATTACCGAAACGGTAGGTGAGGTTTAGTTTGACCTGTTGGCTTTCCCAATTTCCCTGACCTTTGAGGTATTGCCCGCCGAAGTTGCTTTCGGAAGTCCATCCCTGGGTGTTAAATAGGTCCTTAACGGATAATTTTACATTGAGTTTTCCGTCCAGGAATTTCTTTTGCACCCCTAAATCCATGCTCCACATGGGGTCGATGATGAAGGTGCCGCCCCAGACCTGTTTAGTGCTATAAAAGCCCGATAATTCAAAAGAAAACCCCTTGGGTAGTTGGAAGCTATGTTGTTGATAAAAAGTAAAATTCGGATGACGGACATTGATCTCTCTTCCTTCCCCAAAGTTAGCTTTATTAATGGAATACACACCGGAAAGATTGGTAAATGAACTCCACCATGCTTTGATTTGAATGGGTGCACTGATATTCAGGCTGTAAATTTCCTGAGACGCTAAATTTTCCCAGGTGATAAAACTCGATGTCTGATCGATGGTGTCCATCAACCGGGTAATCATATTGTCCGTATAGGTGTAGCCCAATTGGAAATTGTAGCGGTAGGCATAGGTGTATGTAAGCTGTACATTATGGGCGTACTCTGGGGTTAAAAACGGGTTTCCCTTCTGAAAGGTCAGCTCGTCCAGTTTGTATTCAAATGGGTTTAAATCCTGATAATTGGGTCGGTTGATACGTTTGCCATAAGCCAAACGGAAGCTATTCATGGGGTTCATCTGATAGCTGATACCCAGGTTGGGAAAGAAATCATTATAGTCTTTTTTCTCATCTTTATTACCTACATTAGTGAAGCTTTTGAGTAATCCTCTGGAGGTGGTATGCTCGTAGCGCAGCCCTGCCTGAATGCCCCATTTATCATTGATCGGTCGGTTGTAATTGGCGTAAAGCGCTGCGACATCTTCCGTATAGATAAAGGTGTTACTTCTGCTGGAATCCAATAATTGACTACTGCCTTCTACATCGTAAAAATTGAAGGTATTGTCTGTTTTTACCTGAGCGTATTTGCCGCCTAGACCTAATTTCCCACCAAAGGCTTTCTGCTCGTAATCGGCCTTGGCGGTATAGATGTCGATCAAGGTTGGCGTCATTTGGTAATAATTATTTTCAAATTCAATGGCCTGATTATTGGCATCCTTATAGACGTTGAATAAGTCGGCCTCTCCCATATTATCGAACGTACCATAATCGAGGTCAATATTCAGAGAGGTCTCTTCTTTATTGCTGTATTGATAATTGATATTGAAATTCGAATTATCCCGACTACCATAGTTTTTGGTATCGGCATTCAGGAAATTAAGCGTGGTTTTAGTATCCAGTGTTTTGATTTCTGTCAGCCCGTGATTATAGCTGTCGTCTGTACTGGAGTAGCCGCTGTACAAAACCCCGATAGTGGTGTTTTTATTCACAAAATAGTCGATACCGGCTTTGTAATTATGGCTGGGACCGGAGTTGCCCATGAGTCCTACCTGATCAAAAGCACGATTGCCCACCTCTCTATAAAACTGCATTTCATTGTGCCAGGTGCCATCTCTATAACTGTAAGTCCCGAAGGCATTGATTTTTTTATTTCGGTAATTGAGTCCCAGTCCTCCATTTTTTTTCAATGTCTGCCCATAGCTAACTCCCGCACGGATATTGCCGTTCATTCCCAGACTTTTATCCTTTTTGAGGCGGATATTGATGATACCTGCATTGCCTTCAGCATCGTATTTGGCCGATGGGTTGGTGATGATTTCGATGGCATCAATTTGTTCGGAAGGCATATTTTTGAGCATGGCGGCGAGGTCAGCTCCGCCAAGTGGTGTTTTTTTGCCGTCGATGTATATTTTCACACCGGATTTTCCCAGTACGATTACATTATCGTTATTATCGACGGTGACACCGGGGGATCTGCGCAAAAGTTCGAGTGCGTCATTTCCGGCTGCGTTGATGCTGCCATCGACATTGAGCACGGTTTTGTCTGCGTGGATTTCGAGCAGGGCTCGTTCGGCGGTGACGACGACTTCGTCCAGTTCGGTAGAGGAGGATTTGAGTACGATTTTGCCCAAATTTTTCTCTTCCTTATCTGCCAATGAAAAAGCAGCTGTTTTATAAGGGTTAACCCCCACAAAAGATACTTCACAGAAATAAATTTGGTCACCTGCGCAGTTGATGGTGAATTTTCCGGCTTCGTCAGTAAAGGCGATTTTGACAATGGAGGAGTCCGCCTGACTGAATAATACGACATTGGCGTAAACGATGGCTTCACCGGCTTCGGTTTCGACCGTTCCGGTAACGATGGCGTTGTCCAGTTTAGCTGCCGAAACGGATAGGGTGGCGATGACAAACAACAACAATAATAGATAATTCTTCATAATAATAATACTTGTTTTGTAGGCATGGGAAAGACAGGGATAAGACCGGTCATTTCCTTACCAAAAGTGTGTGAATCGGGTAATTTCTTTTTGTTTTTAGTTGGGGACTACCCCGCTAAAAAGCGTGGTCGCTACGATACACAGCTCGCTGTTCGCTCGGCCCCGATATTTATCGGGTCTGTCCTTACAGTCCACTGTTCCTCATCGCTAGTCCGGGAAGGGGCATACGAAAATAAACTTTCGTTTTTTTCATACGGATGTTCAATTGATGCTACAAATGTAATAGCGCAGTATGCCATTGACTAAAAAAATTGACGAATGAAAGGATAAATTCGATGAGGGATTTATTTGCTTTACATAAAATCATACTTTTTACCGCTCTTTTTCGTACATTTGTTATATCTCCTGTCAACAAAACAGACAAATATGAGACGGCGCAAACAACTACTTCAGTCCTTTATGAATCGCGAGAGCAAACACCGCGATATTCATCATGATATGATGCCATTTAAGGTGCATGAAATACTGCTGGTGGCTAGTTTGTACGATGCGTTTTATATAGAACGGGAGGGGCGTTTTTCGGAAATCATGCTGTATGATTATGGGTTTATGAACCTGACTTCACTACCACGGATAACGGGGGTTTCTCATAAGGAGGAAGCACTGGAACAACTGGCGACCAAGAAAATTGACATGGTGGTGGTGATGGTAGGGATTGATAAAGCCGCTCCCATTCGCATTTGTAGAAAAATCAAGGAAAAATACCCGGATTTAGCCGTTTTTGTTTTGCTCAATAATAACGATTACGTCAAGATATTCCAGTATTACCAAAAAAAGCAGATTTTTGATCAATTTTTTGTTTGGAATGGGGAGTCGCGAATATTTTTTGCGATGATAAAATACCTGGAAGATGTCAAAAATGCCGGAGTTGACACCGAAATTGCCGATGTGAGATTGATTTTAGTCGTGGAGGATTCTCCTGTTTTTTACTCTTCCTTTTTGCCTAATCTGTATCAGATAATTTATAAACAAACCAATAAAATCATCAATGAAGTCAATACGGATAAATTATATAAGGTGCTTAAATTAAGAACGAGGCCTAAAGTCTTACTCGCTTCGAATTATGAGGAAGCCATCGAATTATTTCACCGCTATCACGAGTATCTTTTTTGTTTGATAACGGATGTGCAATACGAGAAAGAGGGGGTAATGAACGAAAATGCCGGCTTTGATTTAGTCAAAGAAATCCATGAAATAAAACCTGAATTGCCGACCATCGTTTTGTCGCAGGATCAGTCGCGAGCAGCGATTGCCCAAAAAGCCGGTTTGACTTTTATTGATAAAAATGGACAAAATCTGTATAAAGACCTCAAGCACGCGGTTACCCAAAAAATAGGCTTCGGTGATTTTATTTTTAAAGATGGCCATGGGCATCCAATTGCCATTGCCAAAAGCCTAAAAGAATTTGAACATCAATTAAGGATTATTCCCGATGATTCTATTTTATTTCATAGCCAAAAAGACCATTTCTCTCTTTGGCTGATGGCCCGGACTGAAATACAGGTTGCTAAAATTTTGGCAAAGAAAAAAGCCCATGAGTTTCAACACACCCATGAAATTAGGGCTTATTTATTAAAAACAATCAAAGAATATCGGGATGAAAAACCACTGGGTAAGGTCATTCCCTTTGATGCGGAAGCCTGCGGTTGTGAAGATAATATTGTGACCCTGGCGGAGGGCTCTTATGGAGGGAAAGGACGTGGACTGGCATTTTTGCACACGCTAAAAGAAAAATTTGGTTTCGAAAAGGCGGTGGGAGGTATCAAAATACGCATTCCCAAGACGGCCGTCATAGGAACGGATGAATTTGAAGATTTTTTGGAAAATAATAATTTTGTGTCCTTCCGGGAAGCGCCTCCTGCTTATAATGAGGTCAAAAATATGTTTATAAAAGCCTCCCTGTCGGAGGTGCTGATGGAGCGTTTATCCCAATTATTAGATTATTACGAACATCCGATTGCCGTACGGTCTTCGGGTTTGTTTGAAGATAGTTTTTCGCAGCCTTTTGCAGGTATTTTTGAGACTTATATTGTGCCTAATAACGCGGAGGATAAAAACAGGCGTTTACAGCATTTGTCGGATGCGATCAAATTGGTATTTGCCTCTGTCTTTTCAGAAAAAGCAGTCAATTACACTAAGGCGCTAAACCATAAATTAGGAGCGGAAAGGATGGCAGTAGTCATACAGGAACTCGTCGGTAATGATTTTGACGGACTCTATTATCCACATATTAGTGGAGTAGCGCAGTCTTATAATTTTTACCCTTTCGGGCAAATGGAGCCGAAAGATGGTTTTGTGGTTGCGGCTGTTGGTTTGGGGATGTATGTGGTGGAAGGGGAGGTGGCTTACCGGTTTTCTCCCAAATATCCCAAAACGCAGTTATTGTCATTGGAAGATCAGGTGAAATACACACAAACGCATTTTTATGCCGTTGATCTTGCTGAAAAAGAATTGAACTTATTGGAAGGCGCGAGTGCCGGCTTAAAAAAAGTGAATATCTATGATGCCAGAGAGCACGGTTCCTTGGATCATTGCGTTTCGGTTTACGATTATAACAATAAAACACTTAATCCCGGCTTGGATGCCGGAGGACCGATTGTGGTTAATTTTGCCAATATTTTGAATTACGAATATGTTGCTTTGGCCAAAACCATTAAAGTTATTCTCGATCTGGTTAAGGACGCTTTTGGCTCTGCCGTTGAAATCGAATATGCGGTGGATCTGAATCGGGATGAGGAAGGAGATGTTTCCTTTTATATTTTGCAGGTAAAACCCATCCTTCGGTCTATCAAAAATTATAGCTTTAAATTGGCTGATATACCAGCAGATGATGTTATTCTCTATACAGATAAAGGCATGGGCAATGGACTGATAGATACCATAAAAGACATAGTGTATATCAAAAATGAGGTCTTTGAGACCACCAAAACGGTGGAAATGGCCAAAGAAATTGAGCTGATTAATCAAAAGATTGGGCGGGAAGGGAAAAAATTTATCCTCATTGGTCCCGGTCGCTGGGGGACGCGTGACCGCTTTATTGGTATCCCCGTGGATTGGACACAAATATCCAACGCAAAGGTGATTGTAGAAACGGATTTGGAAGGATTTCCGTTGGATGCTTCCTATGGCTCTCACTTTTTTCATAATTTGACGACCATGAATATTGCTTATTTCTCTGTATCGCAACACGATGCCAATAGTTTTATCAACTATGAAATACTACAGGGAGCAACCTTAATAGAAGAAACTACCTATTACAAACACATACAATTTCCAAAACCAGTGGTAGTTAAAATCGATGGCAAAAAACGGGTGGCAGTGATTTGTAGGTGATGCTCACCCTCACCGCGCCTTAAATGTCCAAATAAACGACAAAGTAGCGACCACTTCTCCCTGCTCATTTTTGGCAATGGCGGTACTGCGGACAGTCTGCCCCTCCATGGTGTCCTTAGCTTTCTGGACAGTTGCCTGAATGGCGGCGCCATCTTCACAGGTATAGGTGATAAGTCCTACTGCTTTTTTAAGGTATTGCACGTCAGCGGAGGCGCAGAGCATGGAAACCTTATGTGGCTCGGCGGCAATGGGTAGAAAGGCGAGTAGGCCTGTCGTTAGTTCTCCGGCAGAGAACAGTGCCCCGGCATAAATGGAGCGAAAGGGATTCTTTGTTCTCCAATTAAGGCGAATGGTAACTTCTGTACTTGCCGGGGTGACTGATTTTACCCGAACCCCGTAAAACCACATCGTTGGTAGTTGAGTCAGGTAAAAGAGTTTTATCCGCCAGGGCGAATTGAAAAATTGCAGTGTTTTTTCGATATTTGCTGTGACCATGGTTTAATTTTTTTAAAAATAGAGTAGAATAAAATTCAGTCAATCATTCTAACTCCTGCTGCAACTCCCGGCTCGTTTTCCTCGATCCATCATGACTCCAGCCCGGAGGACCAAAGATATATCCGATTGCTGCCCTGAAATTGGGCGCGTGTAGAACATCCCGAAATAAAGCACCCCACTCTAAAAAGGCAATTTTGATTGGATTAAAAGTGTCGATATTATTGGTCAGACCATAAGTAGGGTGTTCTTCTTCCTGTATAAAAGTCCCAAATAGCCGGTCCCAAATAATGAAAATGCCCGCATGGTTTTTATCCAGATATTTTATATCAGAGGAGTGGTGTACCCGATGATGAGAAGGTGTATTGAAAATAGCTTCAAAAAATCGTGGCATCTTATCAATGGCTTCCGTATGTATCCAAAATTGATAAATCAGACTAATGGCTTTCGCTAAAATAATCATTCCCGGGTGGAATCCCACCAGTGGCAACCACAACCAAAATATAAATCCGCCCGATAAATCCCCCGTCCACGTCTGCCTAAGTGCTGTCCCCAGGTTGTAATACCGGGAGGAGTGGTGTACTACGTGTGATGCCCACAAATACCGCACCTCATGAGATAGTCGATGAAACCAATAATAAGTAAAATCTTCACAAAAAATCAACAACGTCCATGACCACCAAGTCCAGGGAATCGTCCAAATCCGATACTGATACACAAATACGAAGGAAGCCAATATGATAATCTTCGACAATAAGCCAACAATCACACTGCCGATCCCCATTGCCAAACTACCGGCAGTATCCTTGCCAATATACCAGCCCTTCTGTTGCCGCTTCCCTATCCATACTTCAATGAGTAAAGCGATGAAAAAAAATGGAATGGCGTATATGATAATGTCTTGCATCCAGCAAATATAATGAAAATTAGAATGGGAATCAAAATGGGAATCAGAATTAGAATCAAAATGTAAATTAGAATCAAAATCAAAATGGGAATCAAAATGGGAATCAGAATTAGAATCAAAATTAGAATTAGAATCAAAATTAGAATTAGAATGAAAATCAAAATGAAAACCTGCCTGGCCTGACGACATCCTTATAGGTCAAAATAATGCAACCCAACGCGCGCAAGGCTTCCTTTAGGACTGAGGCGCGGGAGGGCAAAATGAAAACCTGCCTGGCCTGACGAATGTCGGAAGGTAAAAAAAGCAAAGATGCAGTGATTCCCCAAAAGTGTCGGTGTGAATGCCCGACGCAGGAGGGTTCAAGCTGACACCTGGAGGGAAGATGTAAGATTTATGATCTTTGGAGGGGAGAAGTAGCTAAGAATTG
>CAZNCI010000017.1:0-26597 GCA_964571475.1 uncultured Saprospiraceae bacterium
GCAAGCGTTATGCCAGCATGGAGTCCTTACTCTTATGGCTTTAATAATCCGATTAGATTTATTGATCCAGATGGAAGGGCTCCTGAAGATTATCCAATCTATGGTAAAGACGGAACTTTAATAGGATATGTTGTTGAGCCAGGTCAAGGACCGACACAAATTGCTCAAGATTTAAATCAAAATTATTCTTGTGAATTGAGTTGCTCAGCAGATTGGACACAGATTGTTTATGATAATGCTGAGCAGTTTCAAAATGTGTTTGACGGTGAAGGAAATATTGAGGACAAATACAACGGTGATTATAAATCTGGCAATATTGAACCCGGTGATGTACTTGTGATTATTGGAGGGAAAGAAGGCGGGCAATATGGTGAGGAAAAGAAGTCTTTAGAAAATTCAATTGTAAGAATCGAAAAAACTGTTGATTCTTTAGTTGGTAAAAAAGGAAAAATTGACGCAGCGACAAAACTATTAGAAGAGACTGGTGCATATAAACCCGATCTCGGCGATCCAAAATTAGGTTTGGAAGGGGCTCGCCTATTAAGACATATTTCTGACAAAGTGAAAAAAAACAAGGTTAATAAGAAAATCCGTAAATTAGAAACTATTTCTGATAGTTTGAAAAAAGAAATTCGAAGGAAAAAATCAAAAATCAAAAATTAGTAGCTACAACTTATGTGGAAAGGAATTTTATATACTGTAATTACTATAATTTTTTATTACTTAATAAGCACAGGCCTTACCTTGGTGCTAAGTCTTGATGATAGCATAGAGTTTCTGTCGAATATAAACGAGTCTGTGTTGTTATTTATAAACTCTTTTTTTTATTTATTTTTGATTAGTATTATTTTTATTTTTTTAAGCATTTATAAAGTTAGGAGGTATTCTGTGACTAAAAGTAAAATATCTCTAAAAGCAATCTTTCAAATTCTTTCCATTGTAGTAATTATGAGGATTATAGAGGATCCTTTACTTAGAATGAGTACAATAATTGAAAATGTCAATATTCCGACAGTTGAAGTTCAGAAAATAATATCTTTTCCAGAATTAATAAGTATAATTTTTGGTGTTGTTTTATTAGGGCCAGTTTTTGAAGAAATCCTATTTAGAAAAATCATGTTAAGCTTTTATACAAAAGAACACTTAATAGTAGGGATATTATTATCCAGTTTTATTTTTGCTTTTACACACTTTAACGACTCTTTTACTAACTATTTGTCATTTTTTTTTAGTTTTATGTTTGGGATTGTCGCTTGCTGTGTTTATTTGAAAAAGGGATTATTTTATGGAATATTATTTCATGTTAGTTACAATATGCTATGGCTGATATTGCAAGAGCATGAAAAAGCCTATTGGGATGTATTACAGGTATTAAATTTTGGTGTATGGTACTGGTTAATAATAATGACTTCTATGAGTCTGTTTTTGTATATTGGATATGAGTACTCTTGTCCCTTTATCTTAAAACGCAAAACCCCACGATAGTCAAAGCGCACACAAAGTGTCGATAGATGAACCTTTGGTATAATGGCAAGTGTTACTGCCCCCTAAAGAATAAAACAAGATTGCAAATGTTTTTTTGCCCCGCCTTTTAAGACGGGGACTTGAAATCAAAGCTCTTAATTCATCTTGGCGTGATTTTTACAATTTCTTACAAAAACTACGATAAAATCAACCCTCCTGCTCGCAATTATCCCTCATTTCACATATACCCAATTTCAGGGTGTTTACCCCAAATATCAAGACAATCGCGCACCATTCCCATTTATAATTCGTAACTTTGCACAATGTTATTTAAAGAGATAATAGGGCAGGATTTAATCAAAAGAGATCTTTGTCAAATGGTTGCCAACGACCGTTTGCCACACGCCTTATTGTTTTTGGGCAATGAAGGGGTCGGAAAACTATCCCTCGCCATCGCTCTGGCTCAATACATACTTTGCGAAAATCCCAGCGAAGAAGATGCCTGTGGACATTGTAATACCTGTCAAAAAGTAAGCAAATTAATCCATCCGGATATGCACTTTTCTTTTCCGGTGATTGGCTCTAAAGTGACAAGCGATCAGTACCTGCCCCAATGGAGAGAAGCCCTCATCGAACACCCCTATTTTAATATCAATGATTGGTTGCAGATCATCGGTGCTGAAAATAAACAGGGAAATATCAATAAGGATGAATGCCTTAATATTGTAAAAAAATTAAGCCTGAAAACCTTTGAAGGAAAAAAGAAAGTTTTAATCATTTGGTTACCCGAATATTTGGGAAAAGAAGGAAATCGCCTCCTTAAATTAATCGAAGAACCA
Source organism: uncultured Saprospiraceae bacterium (assembly GCA_964571475.1). Taxonomy (GTDB): domain Bacteria; phylum Bacteroidota; class Bacteroidia; order Chitinophagales; family Saprospiraceae; genus JALVDO01. Next base: position 2,304 of record CAZNCI010000017.1, read on the forward strand.
CCGGAAGGAACGGTCTTTATCCTGGTGGCAGAACGGGATGATTTAATACTAAACACCATCTTATCCAGGTGCCAGATTGTGACAATCAATAACCTCAAAGATGAGGAAATCAAAACTGCCCTCGTCCAAAAAAGAGGCTTAAATGAAACAGACGCACAGGAATTGTGTTACCTGGCTGATGGCAATTATAACGAAGCCGTCAAGCTTTCTCAACAAAAACAAAATAATTATGCCACCCTATTTATAACATGGCTAAGGCTTTGTTATGGTGGAAATTGGACTAAAATCGCCAATTGGGTAGATGAGTTCAGCAAACTTGGCAGAGAAAATCAAAAGTATTTTATTGGATATGCTTTGCATTTTGTCAGAGAATTATTAGTTTTGAAATTTAGTACAGAGATGAAGGGACGTTTGTCCGAGGCAGAAAAGCAATCTGCCGTCAAAATGGGACAGCTTTTAGACCTTCATCAGATTGACAGAATAATAGAGTTGTTGGATAAAAGTTCGTACTTTATTGAACGGAATGCCAATCCTAAAGTGCTGTTTTTTAGCAACTCTATTAGGATGAATAAAATATTTAAAAACCAGGAAGTTGATTCGATGATCTCAGAAATAAAAATCTGATTTCACTAAGTATAAATAGTACCGAAATATAGAGCATACAGCGCAATTGAGGAATAGATAATAGACATTTCGGTGATTAAACCCTGTTTTAAATGATAGGGCAATGAGAATAACTTCGAGAAATAGAAATAATAATGGCGTGTACAGGATGTTCGGTGACGAAAAGTGATGGAAAATACATTGAAAAGACAGGATGCAGCACCGGAAGCTGCAATAGATTAAATACCTTCGACTGGCTCAGTGCTATGCACGTGGATGATGTCACTCCCTTCGGAATCGTCGAGGTCAGTTTCAAAAATGGCGCAAGAAAAGATTTTTACATCAGCCCCGCTGAAATCCAAACCTCAACAGGTGATACCGTCGTTGTGGAAGCCAGTCCCGGTTATGACATCGGGAGAATCACCCTTTCAGGTGAATTGGTGAAACTTCAAATGAAGAAAAAAAATGTCAAAGAAGATAGCATCCAATACAAAATATTAAGAGTCGCACACGAAAGAGACCTTCAAAAACAGGCAGAAGCACGAGCGCTGGAAAAAGAAACAATGGTGAAAGCCAGAGTCCTTGCCAGGGTGTTAGAGCTGGAGATGAAAATTGGAGATGTAGAGTTTCAGAGCGATAAACGCAAAGCTACTTTTTATTATACCGCAGAAGGGCGCGTTGATTTTAGAGAGCTCATCAGGCATTTTGCCCGTGATTTCAAAGTGAAAATTGAAATGCGCCAAATTGGATCCCGACAGGAGTCCGCAAGAATTGGCGGAATTGGCTCCTGTGGAAGGGAACTTTGCTGCTCCACTTGGCTTTCTGACTTCAAATCCGTCTCCACTGCCGCAGCCCGCTACCAAAATATTGCCATCAATCAAACCAAATTGTCAGGGCAATGTGGTCGGTTAAAATGTTGCCTCAATTATGAGCTCGATACCTATATCGATGCCCTTAAAGTCTTCCCTAAACGTGCCGATAAGCTCGAAACTAAAATGGGCGTTGCCGTTTTAATCAAAACAGACATTTTCAAAGGTATTATGTATTACGCCTATAAAAATGCAAAAGTTAGAGGCAAATTCTATGCTCTGGATACGGATACGGTTAAAGATATTTTGGAACTAAATAAAAAAGGAGAAAAGCCAACCGACCTCGGCGAAATGGTCTATTCCAATTATGACAATACTGTAGAAGAGGATGGTTTTGATGATAGCAATATCGAATTTGACAGCGACCTAACCGGCGTCATCGAATTACCCCCTGAAAAGAAAAAATCCCGTTCCCGAAGATCCAGAAATAATAGAAATAGATCCAGAGGAAAGTCTGCTTCTGCAAAAAATAGGACGAATAAAGGAAATGCTCAAAAAAAGAAACCAACAGAAACGACTAACAACAATAAATCCGATGATAAACCGGTAAACAAAAAAGGTAAATCGGCCTCAAGGCGTTCCAATAGAAACAAAAACCGGAACAAAAACCGGAATAAAAACAATCAAAATAATAACGATAATAAAAAATAATCCCTGGAAATATTTTTACCTTCAGGAGATTGAAAAAATAAATTTATGAAATACGATGTGGTCATTATTGGCTCTGGTCCGGGAGGATATGTAGCTGCCATCAGATCTGCCCAACTGGGATTCAAAACTGCTATTATTGAAAGGTACGATACGCTTGGTGGCACCTGTCTTAATGTCGGTTGTATTCCCTCCAAAGCACTCCTTGATTCTTCTGAGCATTATCACAATGCCAAAGAGAAATTCGCCAATCATGGTATCAATATTACAGGAGTAAAAGTGGATATCAGGCAGATGATCCAACGCAAAGATAAAGTCGTAAGTGAAACCTGCGCCGGTGTCAAATTTCTCATGAAAAAAAACAAGATAGCCGTTCACCACGGTCACGGTTCTTTTGCGTCTCCTAAAAAAATTAATATCCAAAAAACAGACGGAACGACTGAAGTCATCGAAGGCGATAAAATTATCATCGCTACCGGATCTAAACCAGTCCTCCCGCCGGCATTCAACTACGATAAAAAAAGGGTGATTTCTTCGACAGAAGCCCTCAATCTACAGGAAATTCCCAAAAAAATGGTCGTGATTGGTGGCGGTGTGATTGGGCTCGAATTAGGCTCCGTTTATGCCCGATTGGGAACGGAAGTAGAGGTCATTGAATACCTGGATCGTTTAGTTCCCGGCATGGATAAAGACGTGGGAAAAGAACTCTTCAGAGCACTCAAAAAACAAGGCATTAAATTTCACCTCAAACATAAAGTAACAACCGTAAAAGCCAATAAAAAAAGTGTAACCGTCCAGTTCCAAAAACGCGATAGCGAAGACATTCAAAACATTCAGGCAGATTACTGCCTCGTCGCAATTGGACGCCGCCCCTACACGGATAATCTGGGACTGGAAAATACCAATATCCAACTGGACGAAAAAGGAAGAATCCCCGTTGATGACCACCTCCAAACGAGCGAAAAAGGCATTTACGCCATCGGTGATGTCATCCAGGGAGCCATGTTGGCGCACAAAGCGGAGGAGGAAGGCATTTTTGTAACCGAACTTTTAGCAGGGCAAATACCGCACATTAATTATAACCTCATTCCCGGCGTCGTCTATACCTGGCCGGAAGCAGCCGGTGTCGGACAAACAGAAGAGCAATTAAAAGAAGCCGGCGCAGATTATAAGGTCGGAAAATTCCCTTTTAAAGCATTAGGCAGAGCCCGGGCAAGTACCGATGTCGAAGGCATGGTCAAGATATTGGCAGATAAAAATACAGACGAAATACTAGGCATCCACATGGTCGGTGCAAGGGTCGCCGATATTATCGCAGAGGCGGTTATTGCCATGGAGTTTAGAGCATCCGCCGAGGATATCGCACGCTCTTCGCACGCACATCCAACTTTCACCGAAGCCGTAAAAGAAGCAGCATTGGCAGCAACCGAAAATAGAGCATTGCACATATAGGGTTAAAATTATTTGGGCAAGCCCACGCTTAGGCGTGGTCGGGCTATCCGTTCATACTGTCATTTTGCGAAAAGCAAAATGACAGACCCACTTCTATCCCTCTTGCAAAAAAAATAATGAACCAAAAATTACCTGTTTTTTACTCGATACACACCATTAATTGGTGAATCTCCCACTTTAATAATGAGTACAGGACGGTCAAAGGGGAAGGACTTTGCCATAAAACGATCCCACTCATAAGGAAAGCGATAATTGCTAAGATAATAATGTGCCACCTCCATACCAAACCGGAGTTTCATCCGACTTCTAATCTCTTTGGGCAAAAAATAATAGTTGGCAATACCCGGATGATTGGCACAGTTTATCTGCATCAGCGTCGTGTCCGTATCGACCTTTACCAATGCTTCAAAAGCCTGTTTGTACGACATCCCCCAATAATCCATTTCGTATTGGGTATGAAGCGGTCTTTTGGCCAATGGATTGAAATATACGTATTCAAAAGGATGGAGGTCAATCATTGTTATCAGGATAAATATCAGGTATATCCCACCTCCGGCATTTAATAGTAATCGCTCCCTTGATCTCAATTTTTCATGGATATAGCTCCATCCAAAAACACCCAAACCTATTAAAGGGGGATAGGTGAAATAAAGATGCCGCCATCCATCGTACAGGGTAGAATTCAATAAAAATATGGCTACAAAAGGAGCGATGAATAAAATCAATAAACTCAGTGTAATTAACTGTCGCTCCGTCTTCCAGAAAAAGCCCGACTTTAAATATTGAAATTGGTTTTTGACCGCTAATGCCATGCCAGACAAAGCAATCACAAGATAGAAAACAGGCGTCGTAATACCCATCCATACAAAAATATAATACCAGGGTGTTTCATTGGCTTTCATAAATTTCCCCATAAAAAGCACGGGTGCATCCCATGGGAATTTAGCCATCAGACCAATAGATAAAGTCGCATTTCGGATAGGAGATTCCCACAGATAAGGAAAAAATAATAAAGCCGTCACCAGAAAACTCCCCCCTAGTACCGGCAAAAGTTTCAGCTGTTTTAATAATAGCTTTCGATCAAATTTATGCTGCAATAAATCCAGAAAAAACAATAAAAATGTGGCGATCAACACAATCAATCCTGGTTGCCTGGCATTGACCACCAATCCACAAACCACACCGTGTATCAAGGCGTTTTTTATGCCTGGTTTGTCGATCAACCGCACCATCGAATACGCACCAATAATGTAAAAAACCAATAGAACAATATCCTTGGGATTGAAAAACGAGTGGGCAAAAATTCGTGGACTGAGTACCAAAACAATGGTTCCTGTCAATGCCCAGTCCGGCGATATTAATTTTAACAATTTATAAAAATAGGCAAGCCCCACCCAAAATAATAAAAATACCAAATAATGCCGCAGGAGTAATTGTCCCCTGATATCCTCCGCAGAGATATTCAATAATCGCTCCAACGAAGCAGCAGTCAATGAGAATAGGACGGTATATTGCCTGCCCGGTGCCGAACGCTGGGTCTTTTTCGGAAAAAAAAGAGGAACATCAATACCCGTCGTTTTAACAATGTGATCAAAGGCGACCAATCCGTGTTCCCGCTGCCCCATTTCATCCCATGATACACCATAATCCGGCGTTAGGATCCAACCAATTATGCCATAAACAAACCAAAGTAAAAGAGGTATCTTTGTTTTTAATGATATTAATTGCGATTTTTGCATTAATGTAAGTTCTATTAGACCCAAAGATTGCGTATTTTTAATTAAATTTATACTTTCATTCTGATAAAATTCAAAATTACAATTGCAGAAAAGCTGCCAAAAAAAAATTCTTTATGAGAATCCTGCTCTTCTTTGTTTTCTTTGTCATTGCTTTTGCCTCAAAGGCAGAGACGATTACAATTAGCAATATTGAAGTAAAGGGAAATAAACACACAAAGAAAGCCATTATTCTTCGCGAGGTTCTTTTTGAAGTAGGAGACACTATTTCTCTGGAACAATTACCCGCCCTACTGGATCAAAGTAAGAAGTTGTTAATCAATTTAGCCCTTTTTAATACAGTCGGCATCAATATTTCAGACTTAGATCTAAATCAAAAAAAGGCAAAAATAAGTATTGAAGTATCGGAAACATGGTACATCTATCCATTTCCAATTTTTGAGTGGGTCGATCGTAATTTCAACGTCTGGTGGGTCGAGCAAAAACGCTCATTAAAACGGGTCAATTATGGGATGGAGTTCAAGCACCTTAACCTGACGGGAAGAAAAGATCCCTTAGCCATGAAATTAAAAGCAGGTTATTCCCCACAGCTTAACCTTAAATATACAAGACCTTACATCAATCGTGCCAAAACAATAGGAATGGACTTTAGTATTTCTTTTGAAAAAAGAAAAGAAATAAATTATGCGACGGTTAATAATCACCTTGTTTTTTTGAAAAATGAGGATGGTTTTTTGTACAGGCGATTTTCCACAGAGCTTGCGTTTTCTTTCCGGCCTAAAATCAAAAAAAGGCATCGCCTCGCATTGGCTTATAATTTCAGACAAATCAATCCAATCGTCCGGCAGGAGTACAACCCGCTTTTTTTTACATCCGGCAAAGATGAAGAGCGCTCTTTTAGTATGTCTTATTATTTTACTTATGAGAATAGAGATATTATCGCCTACCCCATGCATGGAAGTTTTTTTGATTTAAAAATCACAAAGGCAGGTCTCGGTATTTTCAATGGAAGAAACTGGCTGGCAATTGCCATTGGGTATAAATTTTACAGACAGCTATCTCCTCGATGGAGCACCGGCTTCGAAACACAAGGCAAGTATTCGGTTATACGAAAACAACTCCCCTATAAAGATGGGCGGGGTTTAGGCTTTTCGGGTAGAGTTTTACATGGTTTTGAATACTACGTTATTGACGGATTAGACATGGCATTATTAAAAACTTTCTTTAGGTATAATTTCTTCGATCGAACCATTAATTTAGGTCGTTTAATGCCCATAAAAGCTTTCAGAATTTTGCCGATAAGGCTTTATTTAAAGCTTCATAATGATATTGGCATTGTCAATAACCCCTTTGGAACCAACGAAAACACACTCAATGGAAAACTCCTTTGGGGAGGAGGTCCGGGGCTGGATATTGTTCTTTATTATGATTTCATTTTTCGAATAGAGTACAGCTTCAATCACCTTGGTGACAAGGGGATATTTTTACATTTTAATACTGGTTTTTAAGTCATTTTTATGCAGGTAGTTATATATAGTAGAAGGTTAAAAGAAAAGGATATTCCCTTTGTACAAATCCTATTTGATGAGTTATCAGCAATGAACATCAATGCATTTGTCTATACGCCCTATAAAAAACAGTTACATGGAAATATCCAGTTTAAAAATGACATCGGCGACTTCGATGGTTATATGGATTTTAAAGTAAAAAAAATCAATGTGCTTATCACCTTGGGAGGAGATGGAACAATGATGGATGCCACCACTATTGTGAGAGATTCAAAAGTCCCTATCATTGGTTTAAACCTGGGGCGGCTCGGTTTTTTGGCTAGTATCGAAAAGCAAAGAATCAAAGAAGTTGTTCAGTTGTTAAAAGCAGGGCGGTACGCTATAATGGAACGCCAAATGATAAAACTTGACTCTAATTATCCCCTATTCGGAGAGATCCCATTTGCCTTAAATGAATTCACTCTTTTGAAAAGAGATACCTCTTCTATGATAAGCATTCACACCTATGTCAACGGAGCTTATCTAAACACCTTTTGGGCAGATGGATTAATTCTTGCCACGCCAACGGGATCGACTGCTTACTCTCTTAGTTGTGGTGGACCCATCGTCTTTCCCGGCTCCGGCAATTTTGTTATCACGGCAGTCGCTCCACATAATTTAAATGTGCGCCCAATAGTTTTACCCGATAGTTCAATTGTTACTTTTGAGGTAGAAGGCAGAGCTGAAAATTTCCTTTGTACTTTGGACTCCCGAACAGAAACGATTACGGCTGCTTACAAATTGGCCATTAGCAAAAATGACTTTCCAATTAATTTGATCCAGTTGCAAGGCGCCCGATTTGTAAAGACGCTACGATCAAAAATGGGCTGGGGGATTGATAGTAGGAATTAGGCACTTGCTGTTTATAAAAAAAGCCTTCACTTTTCAGCGAAGGCTTTTGTAGCGTGAGGCGGGCTTGAACCGCCGACCTCGGGATTATGAATCACGCGCTCTAACCAGCTGAGCTACCACGCCATAATATCACTTTCCTCAAAAAGCGAATGCAAATATAAGGGATTTTGTAATTCAAGTCCATTTTTTTACTTAAAATTTTATTATTTTATTTTTTTATCTATAAAAATGCTGATTCCGGCTATAAAGTAGAACATTTATTGTATATTATAGATACTTTTGTAGTTTGTTGAAAAAATATAATAAAGCTATTGAAAAAATCACGTTGATTTTTAAGGTCTGGTCAAGACACACATACGAAGTAAGTACTTTTTGAATAGCTTCAATGAGTCAATAAAATATTTATTGAATGAGAGATAAAAATATAGCAGGCATGTTGGCCATTTTTTTGGGGATGTTTGGTGCCCATAGATTTTACCTGGGGCAGAAGGGACTTGGGATCTTTTATCTAATATTTGGTTCCATTTCATGGGCATCAGGCTCCTGGTTTATTTTTATATTGATGGCCATTGATGCATTATCTTTATTTTCAATGGGAGAAAGAGAGTTTGATGCCAAATACAATAAAAAGGAAATGCGCAGAAGGGGTGAGTATCAACATCCCCCCAAAAGAAGAAGGAGCTCAGGAAGAGAGCGGCAATATCCGCAGCCAAGAAGAAAAACCTCCGGTGCTCCTCCAAGAAAAAAAACAAGTAGCAGGAAACAAAAAAGAGCCTTTAGTCCTTTTAAAGAGAGTGGGTTTAAAAAGTATAAAGATTTTGATTACGAAGGAGCGATTGAAGATTTTGAAAAAGCAGCAAAAGTAATGACCAATGACATACCGCTTTATTTCAATATGGCCTGTGCTTACTCTTTAACAGAAAACGCTGAAAAGGCTTTTGAAAATTTAGATAAGGCGGTGAGCTTAGGTTTTAACGATTTTGATAAAATAAAAACCCACGATGCCTTTGCTTACATTCGGGTACAACCGCAGTTTGAAGAATTCGAGAAAAATAATTTCCAGCTAATTCGAAAAATTGAAACAGCAAAAGAGGACTTACTAAGTACACAGGGAGATGTATTACAGCAGTTAAACAGACTTGCTGAATTGAAAGAAAAAGGCCTATTGACCGATGATGAATTCGATATTCAAAAAAAGAAAATATTAAGAAGCTAAAATGATTGCTGAAACACTAATATCAAATATGATCGTTCCGCTCCGTACATCTGATACAGGAACATACGCATTGGAGTTAATGAATGAATTTATTGTCCGGCATTTACCCGTAGTAAATGATAAAGAATTATTAGGCGTGCTTTCTGAAGATGATATTTTAAATTTTGATCCGGAGCAGGCCGTTGGCTCTTACGCCTTATCTCTTCCATGCCCTTCCGTCAAAAATACGGATCATTACTACGAGATTATTAAAATGATGGCTAATCATAATCTCACCTGCGTCCCGGTTGTCAATGACCAACAGGAATACATTGGACTTATTACCATGGAGGATTTAGTGATTAAATTTGCTAATTCCCTGCCATTTTCGGAACCGGGGGCAATTATCGTTTTGGAAATGAGTAAAAGAGATTATTCTCTTTCCGAACTCGCCCGAATTATTGAGTCAGAAAATAGTGTCGTATTGAGTGCTTTCGTCGGGACACATGCCGATTCTACAAAAATTGACGTCACTTTGAAAATCAATAAACAAAATGCCCTCGCTATTATGGCCAGTTTTGAGCGATTTGGATACCTTATCAAGGCTTCTTATAGCGAAACGGAATATTTTGACATCTTAAAAGACCGTTATGATTCTTTAATTACTTACCTCAATGTATAATAAATGCTGCGCGTATTTGGGATTCGACACCACGGACCGGGCTCTACTCTCAGCTTAATAAAGGCACTTCAAAACTATCAGCCGGATTGCATTCTCATGGAGGCTCCCTTTGAAGCTAATACGCAAATTTCATTGTTAAATGATCGGGAAATACAAGCTCCTGTCGCCCTTTTAGTCTATGAGGAAAAAACACTAAAAAAAGCAGCATATTTGCCTTTTGCTGATTTTTCCCCCGAATGGCAGGCCATTCAATACACTTTTAAAAATAATATTCCTCTACACTGTATTGATTTACCTATGTCCATTCAAATGTCATTGTCGGAGGAAGATTCTTTACTTACAACTGTCGTTAATCAGTCTTCCATAGCGAGAGATCCGCTCGGGTATTTAGCCCACCTTCAGGGCTATGAGGATAGTGAGCAATGGTGGAATGACACCTTTGAAGAAAGTGACCGCACAGGGGATATCTTTCCCGCCATTCGTGAATTAATCGCTACCATTAGGCGGGAAGCAAATAGAGAGGAAAGTAAAGAGACCCTGATAAGGGAAGCCTTTATGCGAAAGCAAATTAGAAAAAGCTTAAAAGATGGTTTTGAGAAAATCGCTGTCGTTTGTGGCGCCTGGCACGCCCCTGTTCTGCAAGATACCCTGCATTATAAAATTAGTGCCGATAATGCCATCCTCCGTGGATTGCCCAAGCTAAAGGTCAAAGCTACCTGGATACCCTGGAGCTACGAACGCCTTTCTAAAATCAAAGGATATAATGCCGGAGTACTTTCGCCGGCATGGTATGAACTCCTTTTTTCTGTCCAATCAGCCCCCGAGGTCAACTGGATGAGTAAGGTGTCTATTTTATTTAGGGAAAATGGATTGTCCGCTTCTCCTGCGCACACCTCAGAGGCAATTCGCCTGGCTCAAACCCTGGCAGCCTTGAGAGATAAACGCGCTCCCGGTTTGTCAGAACTGGACGAGGCCGCTTTAGTTGTTTTTTGTCATGGCAATAAAAACAGCATGAGTGTAATTCGCCAACAATTAATAATCGGAGATAAGGTGGGTTATATCCCTCACCAGCTCACACAACTTCCCATTCAAAAAGATTTTTTTAAGACAATAAAATCAACAAGACTATCCAAATACTGGGAACAAACCGGGGAATACTGGCTGAAATCTACTTCGACCAACCCCAGAGGTGGGCTGGATTTGAGGAATAAGAATGACCTCCTCAAGAGCCACTTTTTACATCGACTTAATATCCTTGAAATTCACTGGGGGCATTCAATGAATAAAACGGGCAGGGAGAAAGGAAGTTTTAAAGAAATTTGGCGACTTAAATGGGATCCTCTTTTTATTATTCAAATCATTGAAGCAGGAAGATGGGGCAATACTATCTATGATGCCGCCTTGGCGAAAATCATAGAAGATGCCAAAAAATGTAAACACTTGGGTGGTATGGTGAGCCTGGTTAACCTTGCACTCAAAGCGGGTCTGGAAGAAGTGATTCAGCCATTAGCTGAAATGATGACTACTCTTTTGGCAGAGACGGAAGACTGCCTTGTATTGATGGAGAGCCTGCCCCCGTTTATTCATATTTTGGAATACGGTGATGTCCGAAAAACAGATTTATTTGCCATCGAGCATTATATTTCTGAAATTGTTCCAAGAATTTGCCTTGAGCTCCCTGGCTATTGCCACCAATTAGATGAATCCCAAAGTAAAATCATTGCGGGGCAAATAATCAATACGAATGCCGCATTAAAAATGCTCAATAATGATTACTTCCTGCATACCTGGATCAACACTCTTTCTTTATTAGCGGATGTTGAATTGATCAGCCCGGAAGCGAAGGGAACCGCCTGCCGTTTATTGTTCGACCAAAATAATGCAGGTATTGAGGTAACCAAAAACAGGATGAGCTTAGCCTTGTCTCCCGGAAATGAGCCAATTAATATTGCCAGATGGTTGGAGGGTTTTTTAAATGGCAGCGGATTATTATTGGTTCATTTTCCTCCTTTATGGCAATTAATCGACTATTGGGTGACAGGGATCCATCAAGACGCCTTTCGGGATATTTTGCCCTTATTGCGCCGAACATTCGCAAAATTCACTTCGGGCGAACGCAGCAAGATGATGCAGCTGGTGAAATCCGACAGGACGCCCATAAATCCATCAATTAGCCCTACTGAATTAAGTCCTTCCTCCTTAAAAAGAGAAAAAATATTAATACCTATCTTAAAAAAATTACTCAACTGAATAAACAATAATTTTTTTTTCATACCTTTGCGCATGGAAAAAAACAAATTTAACACCGCACTCCTTTTTGAAGAAGGACTTACCTTTGATGATGTACTCTTAGTTCCTGCCTATTCCGAAGTATTACCTCGGGAGGTTGATCTTAGTACGCAATTCACTAGAAATATTCGTTTGAATTCTCCTTTTGTATCTGCAGCGATGGATACAGTGACTGAGAGCAAACTTGCTATTGCACTCGCAAGACAAGGGGGCATTGGCATCATCCATAAAAATATGACCATAGAGCAACAGGCCGAACAGGTTCGTAGCGTAAAAAGGTCTGAAAGTGGAATGATTATTGACCCTGTTATTTTAACAGCAGATGCCTTATTGTCCGATGCCCTTGGATTAATGAAAAAACATAAAATTGGGGGTATTCCCGTCATAGACGGACACCATCGTCTGATCGGAATATTGACTAATAGAGATATTCGATTCGAACGAAATCTCAATAAGTCCGTGCACGATTTAATGACAAAAGAAAACCTCATCACCGCACCTGAAGGCACCACCCTCAATCAGGCACGTGAGATTCTCCAGCAATATAAGATTGAAAAACTACCGGTCGTAGATGACCAGGGAATTTTACGCGGCTTAATTACCTACCGTGACATTATGAAGGTGGCTGATTACCCCAATTCATGTAAGGATTCTTATGGTCGGTTAGTGGTTGGTGCAGCCGTTGGCGTTACCAGTGATATGATGGATAGAATAGATGCCCTGGTGAATATGAATGTTGATGCCGTCTGTATCGACACCGCACATGGGCACTCCTTCGGAGTCATAAATGCAGTTAAAGAAGCCAAGAAAAAACACCCGGATCTTGAAATTGTTGCTGGAAATATCGCAACAGCAGCTGCCGCAAAAGCATTAGCTGAGGCTGGTGCAGATGGTGTCAAAGTGGGCATCGGTCCGGGTAGTATTTGTACGACAAGGGTCGTTGCAGGAGTGGGTGTGCCCCAGCTTTCGGCTATTTATAAAGCAGCACAGGGATTAAAAGGCACCGGTATTCCAATCGTAGGGGATGGGGGTATTCGCTATTCAGGGGATATTGTAAAGGCACTCGCGGTCGGAGCAAGTACGATTATGGCAGGAAGTCTTTTTGCTGGAGTAGAAGAGGCTCCGGGGGAGACTGTTATTTATGAAGGAAGGAAGTTTAAAATATACAGGGGGATGGGCTCAATAGGAGCGATGAATAAGGGCTCGAAAGATCGCTATTTTCAGGATGCCGAAGATGATATTAAAAAACTCGTTCCGGAAGGAATTGAAGGTCGAACGCCCTTCAAAGGATCATTGAGCGAAGTAGTCCTACAATACATTGGCGGGCTAAGAGCCGGAATGGGGTACTGCGGCGCACCCAATATCCCCGCATTGCGACAAGCAGAATTTATAAAAATATCTGCTGCCGGTTATGCGGAAAGCCATCCACATAATATCACTATTACCAAAGAAGCTCCGAATTACAGTAGAAGACGATAACGCAGGGAGGAGCTTAATTTAAATATTTTGATGTTTTAATCAGGCTTACCTGATTTTCATCCGGTGTGGTGTGTAATCTTCTCGCTTCTAATAATGTTTTGAGTCGATCTTCCGCGAAGTCGGGATCGCCTCTTTTTAAGCTTTGAACCTTTACGCGACCTGTTTCGTGAATGATTTTTCCATTTCCAAGATAAATAGCGACGTGGGTGATTCTATTGGAGCCGTCTTCTCTTTTTTTACCAAAAAACAAAAAATCTCCCTTTTGAAGGTCCTTCAATGTCGTATCGACTGGGACCGCGATGCCTGCGTGAACCTGCTGGGAGGCATCCCTTGGAATAATCATGCCATGTTCAAAAAATACTGTCTTGGTGAAACCACTGCAATCGAGTGCCTTACCGGATGTTCCTCCCCAAAGATAGGGTCTTCCCATATATTTAAAAGCTGTATGAATAATATCCTCCACATCAGTAGTGCGTGTATCCAGCCACTGGTTCAATTCCATTGTTTCATTTTCCTGAACGAAGCCTTTTCTTCCATCGGCAAAGATGATTTCTATCCATTCTCCCTCGCTATTCCCCGTTGCAGCAAAAATATTTCCAGATAATAAATCACTCATAATATTTGAGTCTAATGAAGGGGCGACTCTTGCAAATCCAAAGTCGGGTAAATAAACCATTTTGCTCCTCTTTTTCCAGCTATCGTATGCTGCCTGATCCATCAGTTGAAAACCTCCAGCGTCTAACCAGCCTAGATAACCATCCGGTGTTTGGACGTAATACCAATCACCTTCTTTTTTGTAAACGGTCAGAGGAGTCCCCAAAGTGGACTGGGTAGCCAACTCGGCAGAATGTTTGCCTTTTGAGCGAATATTACAGGCAGAAAGCGTGACGACACCAAAGTACTTTCCATGTAGTGCGTCATCGGGTAACATCTTAATATTATTATGAATTTCAAATTTTTGTCCGGCTAATTTATCTGTTAGCGCCTTGATGGCATCGGGTAGGTTTGACTCTCCGTTGAGCGTAATTTGTTGTCCTTTCACATCTGCTTTCACGTTAAAAATAGCCACGCGTTTATCAGGGGCAAATTCCTTTTTCACTTCATTTAGAATAGGACTAATATCCACATTTTGGCTACAGCCCAATAAATAAATTGCTAAAAAACTAACTATAATTAACCTCATCGTTCTTTTTTTTATTAGTAAAGGTAATATTTTGAGTGAACTTTCAATACAGGGAATGGTGAAATATCAAGGGCTCGATAGCCAACTTTCTTTTTAAGCTTTTTATCTCAGCGTCCGTACCCATACCCAGTATATAGCCGCCGCCGCCAGCTCCGCATAACTTCAACGTAAATTCTGACTGCTCTATTCCTTCTTTCCATAAAGCCCAATATTCATTTGGAATCATAGATTTAAAATTTTGAAATTGATAGGCAGACAATGTTTTCATTTCTTGAAAAAGCAGGTCTTGTTTTTGGTTGATAAATGCATTGATACAGGCGTTAGAAGTTGGAATTATTTTTGATTTAACGCGATCCAGGAAAAAATCATCCTCGCAGTCCCTCAAATATTTTTTAACCAAAGGGGCTGTCTGCCGCTTTCGTCCGGTATCGATCAGGAACAATTGGTAGTCATGCTCTTTACTCCATTCTTGATTAATCAATTGCACCTGCCCATTTGATCGCAATAATAACTGTTGATTCAAATAACTCACCAAGGGGTCGAAGCCAGAGCTATTGCCATGAAAATAACTTTCAATAACTGCAAATATACTTTTAAGTTGCTCCGTATCGGTTTGTCTTTTACCCTTCATAACATAGCGGTCATATACCGCAGCTACCAAAGCTCCTGAACTCCCGACTCCATATCCCTCCGGGATATTAGCATCAAACCAAAGTCCCTGTTTTAAATCCTTTTCCCATGTAGCGGTATCTATAACTTTAGCCATCTTATTCGTCTGCTGAAGGGATTGGATGTGTTGACAGAAGTCAAATAGATCCCTTTGGTTTGGCGGGTCTTCAAAAGACCATTTCCCATTATTATCTTGTTTGGGAAGAGCTAAGGCATTTCCACCATGAATAAGCAGGTACTCACCAAAGAGTAATATTTTTGCAGAATAGGTGGTGCTCATGGTCATAATTGCTTTAAAATATGATGACCGATACTGCACTCTACGCATCGTTTTTGATTGCAATAATTATTTTTTAATTGTAATAATGCTTGCGTTTGATACGCAGACTGGGGGGCTATACCTAATTTTATCCATTCCGTAATAACCTTATTCTTCTCCGGGGGAATAGCTTCCAGTAAATCAAGCGCTTTTTCTTTATAACGATCATTACCCTGCTTCATTCCATACATGAAGACAAAAGGAGCGATGGTATTAATGACTAGCAGTTGAATGGCCTGTTTGCCCAGTGTTTTTTTTCTAGCAACAGATTTTTTATCAAAAACATAGTGTGTCTTCCAATATGGAGATAATCGCAATTGGAAGAGGTTGATTATTTCATCATTACTTTTCGCTGCCAGTATTTTACTGAAAAGATGCTCTGTTTGAAAAATCAATGCGGCTAATTGAGCCATTCGAATAGTTGGGAAATTAGCGGGGCGCATTCGCATGAACTTCCAAATTTCTTTGGGTAAAGGCGTTAGTTGATATTTTTTTTGCAAAAAAGCATATTCCTTTTTCAGACTTAACGAATACTCGTCTGCCAAATCTCCCTGTAACAATCCGGATTGACCGAATAATAAAGCCTCTATTTGAAAAAGACTGGTTTTATGCTTTAAAATAATCCTCAATGGTAAGGACATGGCCAAACGTTCAAATGCTTCATTATTTACCTTTAAGCCAAATGACCGAACGAGGAACAAATAAAAGGTTTCCTCCCAATCATTTTTAGAAAGTGTTAATTTTTCCTCGAATCTATGCATTCTATCTTCCAGTCTTTCGACTAACATTCGATCCAGGCAGCTACTTTTAGCAATTGATGGCACCTGATGAAATTGATGTTGGCATGGGATCCAATACGCGCTATTCATTAGGCGTTGATACTTTTTTTCGAGTCCTTTTTGAATCCGTTTATTTAAGACTAAACAAGGAATCCTGTATCCATTTTCATTATGGACGACCTCATCCTCCTCTAGTACAACATGGAGAATAACGTTATTATAAGCTTTGTCAAACTGATGTTTATGTAAGTTCCAATCAGAGGATTTTAGGTGAATTTCGATATTGCCAGCCCATTTTGTGTCATCTAGTATTATTTGTGCATTTAGGAAATCAGGTCCGGCATTGGTATTATGGATGCCTTTTTTTAATAGACTCACCTTTTCATTTTCTGTGGTTTTTAATGCTGAATGATCGAACAAACCCAAGCGCCAGACATATTGTAAAAAATCCTCTTTCATTCGTTTATTTTTTCATTCAAAAGCCGGTATAAACCACCGTTATTTAGGTGGAAATTTAAGGTGATAAAGTTTAAATCATCCACGTTTAAACACTATTTTGTGTATAACAATCGTAAATTTACGACATTGATAGAATAAAAAACAAACAAATAGCTTACTTTTACTCTATGGAATCAGAAGCAACCATACATTTTTCATTTGATGAACCCTCTATTTTACAGGATGCCGATCGGCATATTAGGGCGTTGTTTAATCATGCGAATGATAATCGTTTGCTATTGCACAACTATGCGATGGCAGGCAGGATTGTAAAGGAAACACAGCTCTTGCTGGAAAATCAAAACGACTTTGCTGGAAATGAAGCTATACTTTTGGCAGCCTATTTTTTACTTTCTGGATATTGGACAGAATATGAAAACCCAATAGAAGGCAGTCTGAAAGAAGCTAGTTCTTTCCTGAATAAAGCAAGTTATACTGATACCAATACGGTTTTGGGGATCATAAATGAAGTGTTTTCAAATAGCCCCCAGTCCAAAGGGGCGGTTCAGTTATCTGATGCAAGAGTTATTTGTATTTATATCGACAATTATGCGGTGAATCATTCCTTTTTACGCTTGGAAAGGGAGTTGATACTGGGGCGATCATATAATCGACTCAATTGGGCAAAATTGCAATTAGAGGAATTATTAAGACAGAAATTATATACATCATTTGCACAAAAAAAATATCAGAGCCAGTTAAGCGCAAGCATTTTACTACAAAAAAGTCGAATCGAAAAAGAAGAACGTTCTGCTCCATCTGTCGCCCTTATTAAAATAGATCAACCCCTGTTTAAAGGCTTAGATGATCGGAGTATTCAAACTTTTTTCAGATCCAATTACCGCAATCACATCAACTTATCATCTATCGCAGATCATAAGGCAAATATTATGATAAGTGTAAATTCTATTGTGATAAGCGTACTCATTACTTTTCTTTCTTATCGAAATATTGCAGCAACAAAACCAATTATTTTAATCCCTTTCGTTTTATTTATGGTGACGGGACTGGCTTCGCTGATTTTTGCTGTATTATCTGCCCGACCCAAGGTTACGACAATTAACAAACAGGGTACTGATAAAAATGAGCTCAAAAAGAATATTGTATTTTTTGGAAATTTTATTCATTTAAGCTTGCCGCAATATGAAGAGACACTTGACGAAGTATTTAGGTCGGAAGATTTATTAGTTGGTAATATGGTGAGAGATTTATACTTCCTTGGGAAAGTGCTCGATCGCAAATATCGTTTCCTTACCATATCGTATAATATATTTATGATAGGTTTCATCGCAACCGTATTGATGTTTATCGTGATTTTGATAAAATAAAAAAAGCCCAATGGATAATCCATCAGGCTTTGAATGATTTATTAGGAATGGAATTTATATTTGATTGCCAAAATCAATACTATCCGTTTCCTTTGAATTCTTTTTGTTAAACTCCTTGTCTAAAGAGGCAAGAACATCTTTCTCATCTTCAAATGGGCGAGGTCCTAATAACTTAACCAGGTCGGATTTCACCAACACTTCTTTTTCCAAAAGCGTTTGAGCCAAAAGCTCCAAATGCTCCTTATGGTCGGTCAATAAAGCAATGGCTCTTTTGTATTGCTCCTCCAACATTTTCCGGACCTCTGAGTCAATCAATGTACCCGTTTCGTCAGAATAAGCTTTTTGGAATTGATCTTTTTGCATGCCATAAAAAGAGACTTGACCGACTTTTGGGTTCATACCATAAACGGTAATCATATTATAAGCCATTTGAGTGACCTTATCCAAATCGTTTTGAGCACCTGTTGATATTTTATCAAAAATAATTTGCTCTGCCGCCCGACCACCAAAAGTCATACACATCTGATCCAGCAATTGCCCCGTCTGTGTAATATACTCATCCTTTGGTAGATATTGAGCATAACCCAACACCCCAATTCCCCTGGGAACAATGGTCACTTTCACCAATGGGGAGGCGTGCTCCAAAAACCAGCCACAAATCGCATGACCGGCTTCGTGGTAGGCGATAATATTCTTTTCGCGTGGCGCAATTAATTTTGACTTGCGTTCCAATCCTCCAATTACCTTATCCAAAGCATAATTAAAATCGTCCATTTCAACAGCAGCCTTATTATTTCGGGCAGCGATTAATGCCGCTTCATTACAGACGTTGGCGATTTCAGCCCCCGCAAAACCGGGGGTCATTTCAGCTAAAATGGCAGGATCGATTCCAGCAGCTTTTTTGATGTTTTTTAAATGGACTTTAAAGATGGCTTCTCTTTCATTTAGGTCAGGTCTTTCAATTCCAATTTGCCTGTCAAATCGACCGGGTCGAAGTAGGGCAGAATCCAAAACATCAGGTCTGTTGGTTGCTGCCATGAGGATCACCCCTTTATCGGTACTAAATCCATCCATTTCGACTAATAGCTGATTCAAGGTGTTTTCGCGTTCATCATTACCACCGCCCTGTAATCCACCCCGTCCGCGGGCACGACCAATGGCATCAATCTCATCAATAAAAATAATACAGGGTGCTTTCTCTCTTGCCTGCTTGAACAAATCACGTACTCTCGACGCGCCTACTCCAACAAACATTTCAACAAAATCAGAACCACTAATAGAAAAGAATGGCACCTTTGCTTCTCCTGCGACGGCCTTAGCCAGAAGGGTTTTACCCGTACCGGGAGGGCCGACAAGCAGTACTCCTTTCGGTATCTTACCACCGAGAGCCGTATATTTTTTAGGTTTTTGAAGAAAATCAACGACTTCCATTACTTCTTCCTTGGCCTCTTTTAACCCAGCGACATCGGCAAAAGTGATATTCACCTTACTATTTTGATCAAATAAGGTAGCTTTAGACTTGCCAATATTAAATATTTGTCCCCCAGGACCACCGGCACCACCTCCAACTCTTTTCATAATAAACATCCAAAACAATAGAAAAAGACCAATAGGAATTACCCATGAAAGTACAATGGCAACCCAATCACTTTCGGCTTTATAATCAATATCAATTCTTTTATCGTTGGGAATGCCGGCATCTGCCTGTATTTGGTCCATCTTTTTAGCGAAAGTTTCGCTATCACCGATCTCTAGCCAGTAATGGGGTCTTTTACCACCTAAATTACTTTTGGCGGCATCTTCGTACTTTTTTTCATTGAGTTTAGCTGGATAAAGATTGATTTTGGCCTTCTTTTGTGCAATATCAACTACAATTTCCTTGACTGCATGGTCCGTAATCATTTCCTTTAGTCGGCTGATTTTTATTTCGCTTGTTCCACTAGATGGGGCAAATACAATATTAAGTGCCAGGAATGCCAAAGCCAATGCGCCATAAACCCAATACATCCCAAATTTTTGCCCGCCAGGCTTATCGTTTTTACTTTTATTATTACTCATTTCTTTGCTTTAAGTTCTATTAGAACGCTTGCCAGAAGGATTCGTTAAATATTATCGATTAATATCAATCTGAAGTCCATCAATCACTTTAATTCTTCTATCAATTGGATAAAAGGAATAAAGTTAAAAATGACTCTTGTCAAATAGTTTCGTAAGATGTAATGACTGCATCACTCCACAAATCTTCAATTTGATAAAAATCCCGAGTTTCTTTATAAAAAACATGTACTACAATATTAAAATAATCCAAACAAATCCATAAAGAATTCAATAAGCCTTCCCTATGACTGGGTAAAGAATTGGCTTCGTCTTTAACCCGTTTAAGAATATTATCAGATATCGCTTTAACCTGAGTATTAGAAGCACCATCACAGATTACAAAATAATCACATGGAGCATCATCCAGTTTTCTCAAATCTAATTTTTTAATATTATTGCCTTTGATATCCTGTATAGAATCAATAATCAATTCAAGGGTTTGTTCGGAAGAAAATATTGGATACTGTTGCTTTTGTTGCGAATTCAAATTGTTATAAAAATTTTGGGTAATAACCCTTATCAAAAAAAAATCCCCTAAGGGTTAATAAAATAGTATTTTGAAGTATATTTACCTTATTATTAAGAATAAACATCCTTTAAACGGCAAAGTTGGCTTTTTCTCGTTAAAAACCATACTTAATCAAGGATTATTTCAACTTTCATACTGTAATACGTAAAATATCACCTTGTTGTTGAAAACTAACACTATTTTTATCGGAAAGGTTCTAATTAAATTAGGAGAAGTGGACTCTACCACCAATTATCTCCAAAAACTGCTATTATCCCAGCAAATTGTGGAAGGAACTGCCGTTTTGGCTTCTTTTCAGCTATCGGGAAAAGGGCAAAGAAACAATAAATGGGAAAGTGACGCAGATAAAAATTTACTCTGTAGTATCCTGCTTAATCCTAAATTCCTTCCTGCCAGGCATTCCTTCTTTTTGACTATAATTACGGCATTGGCAGTGAAGGATACCATTCAGGAGTTCCTGGATGAAAAAGTTTTTATTAAATGGCCCAATGATATTTGGGTAAAGGAGCGGAAAATTGCGGGAATTCTCATTAATAACACCTTAGCTGGGCGTATTATTAATAGCTCTATCATTGGAATTGGATTGAATATTAATCAAACAAATTTTCCGGCTACACTTGAGGCGTCCTCTATCAAAACTTATGTCAATACGATCATCAAAATTGAGGAGGTTTTTTCTTTATTATGTCTTCATCTTGAAAGAAGGTATTTAGAGCTTAAATCAGGGAAGGTCGAAAAATTAAAAATGGAATACAGAGCAGATTTATTGGGTCTTAATGAGCATCGGGAATATTTGGATTCAAATGAGCATATAACATTTACCGGCCTTATCAAAGGAGTAAATGCAGCGGGACAATTAGCCATCCAACTTCAGAATGGAACAATAAGGCATTACAATAATAAGGAAATCATTTTTTTAAAGAAAAAAGGTCAGCCATAGTTGTTATATGACTGACCCATTTGTTCCTTGATAGGATAGATCAAATTAATTCACCTCAAAGGTGATTTTTAAATTTACTCTGAATTTATCTACTTTACCGTCTTTTACGGTGACACTTTGACTTTGTACAAAGGCAGAGCGAATTCCTTTTAGAGACTCAGATGCTTTTTCGATTCCCCTTGAGGTAGCGTCTTCCCAACTTTTTCCGGATTCAGATAAAATTTCAATAACTTTTAAAATGGCCATAATGATTAATTAAATTTAATGAATAGTTTTCTTTAACAGGACAACAACGGGAAATGCTACATTGTTTACCAGTGTCATCCAAGGTGAAGGTGTTTTAATCATTACTTTTGGGCGTGAACTCAGAGTTTAGGAATCAGATAGGATGTCTTTGACTACCCATATTTTGGGGTGCCAATATTTTGAATCCGAAATATTGTCTATTACCACTCCACGAGAAGTACTGTGAATGACTTCCAATTTATTGCGGCTATTATTTATAACAATGGCAACGTGGAAAACCTTTCCCATAGAAGATCTTTTAAAAAAAACTAAATCTCCTGGTTTGGCATCTTTAAGTTTTACTTTTTTTCCTTCAAGCGCCTGACTTCGAGAGGTTCGGCTCATCTTCACATCCACTTTTTTCATGACGTAAGAAGTGAAGCCAGAGCAATCAAAGCCTCTTTTGTCCGTACCGCCATAACGATAGGGAGTGCCCAATAGGTCTTTGGCGTAATCAATGACAAGCATTCTGGTGGAAGCGCTTTTCTGTTCAACAACCGAATCATTTTCGACCGCACTCCCAATGGTAATACATTGAGAAAGGGAAAAGACCAGTAAAAGGGCAATAAAAATTATTCTAAATCGAGGGTGAATCATAAATAACTACTTTTGCTTAAAACGGTCTCCCTTTTTGATTTAGTACCAAAAACTGGAAAAACTTGGCAAAACACGGCTATTTATCGTAAGTGATTCCAAATTTAGCTAAAACATAAGGCATTAAATCCGATTCTTCCGTAGCAGATAATATGGCATTGAAAATGCTGGTATCAAAAACCATGACATAACCTCTTTCTCTGGCTACCGCTTCAATTGCTTTCTTCGCCCGATCAAGAATGGGAGCTAATAATTCTTGTCTTTTTTTGCCAACTTTATCAGAAATTTGTAATTCCTGGAGTTTTAATTTATTTTCTGTTTGCTTAATTTCTTCCTCAAATTTGGCCACCTGAACAGGACTAAGATCTCCATTTTGGATGGCCGTATTAATTTCTATATATCGTTTTTTATACTTTTCAATCGCCGCCTTTAAATCATCCTGCAATTGAACCTGATATGCTTCCAAATCCTTATCCGCCTGTTTTGTTTCGGGAAGTACAGACAGAAGCGTTCCATAATTAATATGTCCATATTGTGCCTGGGCATAAGCCAACTGAGCTATCAATAGTAACAATAAAAAAGTTGTATTTTTTTTCATAAATAAATTATTTTAAACAAAAAGTTTTAAAAATACTTGCAATTAAGAAACAAATTGTTTTATTTTGTGATGCGAAATAATTAATCTCCAAATACCAGCCATACAACCAATTCATCATGCAATACTTACAACAATTACAAGCATATCAGCAAAAAATAAAGGGAAAGATTGACCTTTTAAAAGTTCAAACGATTGCAAATATTAAAAAGTATTGGTTCAATACCTTTTTACTTTGTGTTTTTATTTGGATTTTTATGGCAAAGGATATTAGTATCCAACTCAATTTGAAAGCCCCTTCGAATGTTGCAGTAGCTGGAAATGTGCCATCTCAGCCTCACAATATCGCGAATGTGCCTGCTCCTGTTAATACCTCTTTGGTACAAAAGAAAGGGAAAAATGCTATTCCTGTCAAGAAAGTAATCAAAAAGAAAAAGTGGACGGCTAAACAACTGCGGCAATTGAAATACGTTGACCGCTATGCCAAAACGGCTCAGGGCGAAATGATAAAGTATGGGATTCCGGCAAGTATTACTCTGGCACAGGGGCTATTGGAAAGCAATATAGGAAAAAGTACCCTTGCTACAAAAAACAAAAATCATTTTGGCATCAAATGTTTTAGCAGAAAGTGCCATAAAGGACATTGTAGTAATCATTCTGATGATTCCCACAAAGATTTTTTTAGAATATTTGCCAATACGTGGGAAAGCTATCGTGCCCACAGTTTACTGCTTAAAAATAATAAAAGGTATCGCGCTCTATTCAAGTTGAGAAAGACGGATTATAAAGGTTGGGCCAAAGGCTTAAAGAAAGCCGGATATGCGACAGACAAAACCTACGCCGATAAATTGATTCAATTAATTGAAGAATTGGATTTGCATAAATACGATCAATAGTGCCACCATTCCATGAAGCGAGATTAGCGGCTAAAGAACTAAATAACACAACTATTAAAGTGGCTCTTTTTTCGTTTACTATTTACCTATAAATGGGGTACTTACCCCGATAAACCTGTCGTACAGTCAGGCGGGACTCCCCATTTATTGGTTTGGTTAGATAAAAATAGGCGGCGTTTAATACAGGAAGAATTTAGCCGTAAGGCATTGTGGGCGGTTTATTAACTTTT
>CAZNCI010000018.1:0-15865 GCA_964571475.1 uncultured Saprospiraceae bacterium
ATGCCAAAATCAGGTTTGTGCCATGCGATTATTACCATAATGCCGCGCTTCCAGCGCTTTAAGGTGCTGTTTACAACAGGTAGTTAATTGAGGAAGAGGCCAATAAAGAAGGGGGAAACTCCGAGCTGGAAAAGGATAGTGTCTTCTACTACCGGGATATGTTTCAGGAGGGGGATTTAAGTACATCTGAGCGGGATTTAATCAAGGATTTAAATATGAAAATGGTGATGGGTGAAAAGAAACAGGCGTTTTATATTTCCCCTGAAATTCCTTTTTCATCCCTAGGAGAATACGACAAAATCAACGAGGAGAAAGCTCACCCGCCTGCCCATGATGAATAAAGGGAATGATGAAATGGATGAAGAAAGCATGCAATACTTAAAAATGTTCTTAAGTAATGCCAAAATAAAAACGACTTACCACCTTCCGGGAAAGGTCAAAAAATCAACCATCCCCAATGCGGTTATTGATGGAAAAATAGTAAAGGTTGAAAATAGTTTTTTGGATATTTTAGAACAAAAGGTCAAAGTTGACGGTTATATTAAGTATAAACGACGTTGATATGATTGACAAAATTATTAAGAATTTTCAGGAAGCATCCGAAATTATTAAAGAAAAAGCTTCCAATAT
Organism: uncultured Saprospiraceae bacterium; assembly: GCA_964571475.1. GTDB lineage: Bacteria > Bacteroidota > Bacteroidia > Chitinophagales > Saprospiraceae > JALVDO01. The sequence goes on from CAZNCI010000018.1 coordinate 631, forward strand.
GGGTCAGGAAGCTAAAGAAAAAACATCCCAACTGGTGGATGAATGGTTAGGGGTGTTTCCCGAATTGATCTCCTATGGATTTGAAATGACGAGTTTTGCGGTTGGTTTTGCGATTAGCCCTTCCATTGATGTAGAACTGACAGCACATCCCGACCAATTTGAGCGAGAGAGGCTTGATCAGCTCATTCAGGATAACGAAGGGAAAAAAACCTTAACGTCAGTTCTTTCTTCCATCCGTTCTGCCCGTAGTTTTTACGATCGGATGGAAATAGAGATCAAAGAGCCAGTCATTCTCAAGATAAGGGTTAAGATCACCCCTGAAATAAAGGTTTATTTTGGAAAACCATTGGTCCCTTAGGAATGAGTTAAAATAAAATGTGTAAAAATCTTGCTAATGCAATGCCTAGATAATTCCCAATAGCATACCCCAATAAACCTAAAGAAATTCCCGGTAGCAGTAAAGACTTTTTACCGATAACAGCCGTGATTTGTCCAATAAAAACAGGCCCGAAAATAGCAGCAGTGGTACTTATCATAAATGCGTCTCGATCAACTTTAAATAACTTTGCCAGCAATAAGTGTAAAATAATGGTGCCATAGAGCGCAATACCGGAGAATAACACCAAATCAAGTCCTTGTGCTACTAATAAAGAAAAATCAGCTTTCATTCCAAGAGCCACACAGAATGACAATAAAATATAATCCCCCATTGCATAACTGTGTTCCAAATGTTTGATCCATGAAACAAAAGGAACAATCAGACTAAAAGTGGTTAGGAGCAATAAAACCCATTGGTCATTCCCCTTTAGTCCTCCAAAGAGCAAAATTGTCATACCCACCGCTAAGCCTACAACAATCATACTCACTAAAAGAGAAGTCCCAAAAGCAAGAAGTGACCATGGTTGTTTTGTCAATTCGACCTGTTTTTTATTCGGAATATTTCCTGCCTCTGTTGGTAAAAGCCACGTTACAAATGGATAAAAAACGGAAGACAATAACACCAGATAAATTCCTCCCAGAAACACATCCGCAGCATTCACTAAAATAATGGTTTCATCAGGTGCTTCAAGTGCTTTCCCGATCACCTGCATATTGGGAATTCCTCCGGTATAAATCCCCAGAAGCATTCCGGATAATCGCCAGGAGTCCGATAAAGAACCGGCAAAATACCAGCCAACGAAAGAAACGCCAATAATAGCACTAACGACCGCTAAAACAAATGCCCGCAACGTCGCTTTTCCGTTTTTTATTAGTTGAAAAACATTAGCACTAAACAGCAACATAGGTAGCGCCAACATCAATGTCACCTCAGTTGCAGTAGTAGAAATTCCTTCATTCAAATGAATGATAGCCGTATTTGCAAATAAAATACCAACGATATAAGCAATCACCACCGGGCTCAACCATTTATGAAACACAGGTAAACGATTCACCAAAATGGCCAAATAAGGCACCAATAAAATCAATAAAACCTGGATTAATTCATTCATCAAACTTATCTTGGAACCGGGTTAATAATCAAAGAATTTTTTTCTAGTGAAAGGTGGAGAATAGCATCTGTTATCTCCTTGTGTTGCAATATCCATTTTGAAAGCGGAACAACCACCTGTTGACCAATTGCTCTCTTAATGGGGCGTGCGCCTAATTCAGCATCATAACCAATTTCTACCATTTTATTAACCAAAATAGGGTCCGTTTTAATGGTTAGCTTTTGAGCAATTAGCCCTTCCCTTTTGTTCAGCTTCTCAAGCTCAATAATGGCAATTTTCCTTAAATCACTTTTAGCTAATTTGTTGAAAATAATAACATCATCCATCCGGTTAATAAATTCCGGACTGAAGAAGCGATGAATGGCTGATGAATATTGTTGTTGGGTATTGGCATTGGGCAAATAACTGGGGCTTGCCTGCGTTTGGACACCAATGTTTGAGGTCATAATAATAATGGTGTTTTTGAAGTTGACGATATTGCCTCTGGCATCCATCATTTGCCCTTCATCGAATATGGTCAAAAGAGCATTGTATATAGCAGGACTGGCCTTTTCAATTTCATCAAACAAAATAACAGCGAAGGGCATCTCCTTGATTTTTTTGACCAATTTACCCGGTTCTTTTTCACTTCCGATGAGTCGGAATATTTGCTCGGGATATTGAAATTCACTCATATCAAACTGAATGAGTGGAATATTTCCCTTTCCTCCTCCAAAAAAATACCTGGCCAATACTTTTGTCATTTCAGATTTTCCAACTCCTGTAGGGCCGGCAAATAACATAACATGAATTGGCTTGCTGGGATTGTTCAAACCCGTTTTGAAAATTTTCACTAAACTGATGCACTTTTCAACAGCAGCAGGTTGTCCAATTATTTTGTCCTCGAAATAACATTTAAGATCGCTTGTATTTAATTTTATTTCATCGCGAATAAAAATTGACTGCAATCCTGACTTTTCCGAAAACCTCCGATAGACCAATTCTTTGTCAACGATTATTTGGTCGCTATTTTTAACAATATTAACACAATCGCCCAGAAATGTGATCATCTTGCCGGGGAAGGCCTCGTAAGGATAATACTTTTCCAACAGGCGAAAAGCCGTTTGAGTAGCTGATTGCTCAATCCTTATTTTGTGATTTTGGTCAATATAAGCAATGTATTTATTAAACAGGTCATGAAGCGTAAGGTTATCCATTTCATCCAATGGCACAATTCTAAATAATTGAGCAAAATTCGGAAAATTCTTTCGCAGAAAAGTTAGTCCCTTAGGAGCAATTTCACCAATAATTTGCAGGGATTGATTTTTCAAAGCAGGAAGAAAAGAGGCCGCAATACTATCACTTACATCTTCTCCCCCCAAAGTTAATAATTCAATGATATTTTCGACCCACAAAATACCATTGGATGAGCTTAATTCCTCTATCAATTGCAGGCTATTTTCCTGCCAGTCTCCTAAATATTTGCCACTAAACCATAAAGAATCAGGTAATAAATTCCAAAATGTAAAGCCAAGACCCTGTTTTTTGGAATCTGCCACAATTTTACGCATAGTTGCCCTCAGTACAGTGCTCTTTCCCACTCCACTTTCACCCACTATCAAAATACTGGACTTTGAAACAATTATTGCATGTAGGAGGCGATCTATGATCTGCGCTCTATTCCATGCGATATCCGGAACGACACTTTTAGCCCGCTTTTTTAACCCGGGATATTGCGTAGCTACTTTGGTCAATAACGGATGATTTTTTGTGTGAAGATAAGATTGGCCAAAGTTCGACTTTCTATTTTCGTTTACTTTCAATTGTACCACACTTAAATCAGGAGTGGGCATCATGATCATTTGGAATACTTCTCTTGGCTCCATCGCATTCAAATAGTGCGACCCATAATGACTTATCAGGGCATTTAGATGCTTTAAGGAGCGGTATCGAAAGGATGCGTCCAAAAAAGGAAGAAGACATTCCTGAAAATTATCATTTACTTTCCCATATACAGCCCAAACCGGAACTGCCAATTCATTACTCAAAGGGGATAAAGACCGGTTAACAACATAACTTGGGTGCAATTTAATAGTAATCGATTTAAGCTTAACCTGTTTAAAATAAGCATTAGGATATTTCCCGCTCTTTCGATAGGTTTTATTTAACTCTTTACTGATTTTTAACAAGACCTCCTCCTTCGTAGAAGCTATGGTTTTTTGTTGTGTTCCAACCAAAATACCCAATACTTGCGATGAGGCAAGGGGGACTATTAAAACGGGAAAATTTCGGGTTATCATGCGGATAATTTATGCCCTCGTCAAAAACTAGGGCAAACAGTGCGAATCCTTCTCGCTCTGGAAGGTTGTGTATATATGATGGAAAACTCAAAAGCGCCCCTTGAATTAGTGGCTGCTTTTAATACGGAAACTGTAATGTCATAACTAACTCCTATTTTTATCCGGTCAAATTCCAATATAGAAGAAACTGTCACCGCTTCCATTGCCAGACCTTTTTCAGTATTAGAAAGATGCGCCCAAAGCCCGGCTCTAATGGCAACCTCCTTCCACTCGCGCCCTGAATACCTCAAATTTAAACCACCGGAAGCAGTAGTAGCAGCGCCCTGCGACATAAAGATAACCGCCGGCAATAAACTAATATCATCTGTAATTGGAAATTGCCCTCCGGCATGAACAACTAGACGCTGCTTCAATCTCGTATTACTATTAGCCAGAAAGCCAATTTGAGGTTTTGTTAAATGGTAAATACTTCCACCCAAATACATGCTTTTATTTTTTTCAAAAACGGCATACCATAGTAAACCGGCATTAAAATCAAAAAACAAACTACTTTGTTCTATACTTAAATCTTCTCCAGAATCTGCATCGAAATTTATGTGGGCAAAGTCTGCACCATACTCAAATTGCTTAGAAAACCACAAACCGCCTCCCTTATAAGCGTATTGTCCAAGTCCCAATTGGAATCCACCACTGAGGTATTGGCTACCCCTTGAGTATCGTCCTGTGCCACCTAAATATTTCTGGAAGCTCGTACTAAAATTGACCTTAGTCCGGGTAAAATTAGCCTGCCCCACTTCATCTCGGATGGCGATAAAACCCAAACCCAAGAAGTCATGTCTTAATACATTATACTTTGCATCAAAACCAGCACTAAAGGTACGATAAGCATTTTTTGCTAAAACGGTTGAATATAAATTTCGATAATTAGCACCCAATCTATATTGCCCATTAATCACACCAGTCAAGGCGGGATTAACATTTAAAGGGGTATTATAGAACTGAGCGAATCTGGAATCCTGCGCATTCGTCCCTGCTATCGAAAAATAAAATAGCGATACAATAAAAAAATATTTAAGTAGATTATTTTTTTTCATTTATCATAAATTTAAATCAGTAACAACAATTTTTATTATCGAATTAAGGACGTTTCTCCTGTAAATTGACCCGTTCGTTTATCAAAAGGATATTCAACTTCTAAATACCAAATATAAACTCCGGAAGCAAGGTCTTTGTTTTTAAAAGTGCCATCCCATCCGGTAACGGGATCATTAACTTCAAAATTTGAGGCTTGATAGACCAATTCTCCCCAACGGTCAAAAACCCTAAATGAAAGCACTTTGGTGCCTGGGATTCCATGGACTAAAAGTAAATCATTGACCTGGTCTCCATTGGGCGTAAATCCTGTTGGCACAACGGCCAATCGGGGTTTTTCAACATTAATAGTAATAAAATCGGTCGATTCACAACCGTTCTCATCAACGGCATACAACTCATAAATAGCGGTAGTTTGTGGATAAAAATCACTCATTTGACACTCCGTGCAACTATTGATTCCTTCATAAGGAGGATACCAGACATAACTGACATTTCCCTGCCCATTTTGGGATTCGGCTGTGATAGTTATGGTGTCACCAAGGATAATTGTTTGATTACCTCCACCATCGACTATAAACTCATCCGGACTGCCAACGGTAGCATCCCCTATGAACCGACATCCACCTGCGTCATAAATGTAAATATTATAATCGCCGGCTTCCAAGCCCAGGAGGCTTCCGGTTCCAAGGAAATTTTCATTATCCAGGCTGTAGCGAAAAGGAGGATTACCACCCATTGGGATGGCAGTGATTCGCCCATCTTTTTTACCAAAACAGGATACGCTATCCGTTTCAAAAGACACGAGAAGCGGATCTGGTTCCTTTATCTCTATACTAAGTGATTCTTCACACCCATTCTTATCATTTATCCTCAATTCATAAATACCCGCTGGGAGGTGATCCTGATGGGTGCCACTTCCATTATTGGACCATTGATAAGAATAGTCTGGATGTCCTCCACTAACGAGCACATCAATGCTTCCTAATGCATCGCCAAAGCACACATTATCTTTAGTTGAATAAGCGACTTCCAATTTTGGAGGCTCCGTCACTAATACTTCTTTTGAAAGTTGGCAGTTTTTTTCGTCACTAACCGTGACCTGATAAGTCCCTGCCGATAGATTATTGGCACTCAAACCCTGTTGACTGGCAGCATTCTCATCCCACTGAATCAAATAATCGCCTTGGACACCGGCAATATTTAGCACCTCTGCCACTCCGTCGTGGGCGGATTGGCAACTGGGTTCCTGTGCCATACTAACATCAAAGGTAATAGGATCCGGATTATCTAATTTTCGGCTTACAACCGTTGAGCAGCCCTGACTGTCCGTCAATGTCAAAAAATAATATTGCCCTCCGGGAACATTTACCGCTGCGACCCCTACGTCTCCTGAACTCCAGGAGAAGGTGTAATCACTTTCGACTCCATCCTGTCCTGCTCCTCCTCCATAAACATTTGCGCTAAGCAAACCATCTGAAGTATTAAAACAACTTGGTTCTACCACTAAAAAAGCAGCATAAAGCGTATCTAAATCAACTAAATCAACCTCCATAGTGAACTGACACATATTCTCATCGGTCACGATAAGCTGCGACAGACCAGCCGGCAAATTTTCACCAATAGCTCCACTCTGCCCATTGGACCAGGTAAATTGATAATTGCTTCCTGTTCCTCCACTTGCCGTAACCATAGCCTTATTACCCGATTCGCCATTACAGCCAAAGTAGGTTTGTTCATAGGTTGCGGAAAGTTGCTCTGCCGGTTCATTAATAATCAAAGTATCCACATATAGGCAGTTATTATTATCAGTAATAGTCACAAAGTGCATGCCGGCATTCAGCGTTGAAGTAGATGAGTCCGTTATTCCATCATCCCATTCAAAGGAGTAAGGCATCGTTCCTCCATTCGCAGACACCTCCCCTACTCCGGTTGAATCACCCCTGCAAAGCACATCCGTCCCCTGTACCGTAGAAAGCAAAGGTGTTGGTTCTACAATATCAACAGGCACCACTAATTGACAAAAAATAGAATCTGTAATCGTGACTTCATAATGACCGGCAGACAGGAAATAAGCTCCTTGTTCGACCTGTTCTTGTGGATCATTCCAATTATATGAAATAGGGGCATGTCCATTTGCTAAAAAGACCTCCGCCTCACCATCACTTAATCCATTACAGCTCGTATTTACAATCCTAATGGAATCGAGCATTAAGGAATCAGCAATGGAACATTCTGTATAAATACACTTCAATGTATCAATCATAATGCCACAATTTTGTGAAACCCCATCCGTATGAACCCGGACTGCCATTTCGGATACATCTTCAAAACTCAATCCACTAAAGACATATTCATTTTGATCACCCAACATTTGCCAACCCTGCCCGACTCCATTTTCAAAAATATTAATATCATAATTATTAATACCGGCTACAACCGGCCAGGAGAACTGTATTTCCCCATTACCAAGCGTTTGACAAATAAGCTCCGGAGCAGGGATACTATCCACAATAAATACAGTTACCGTATCCATATAAATACACCCATACTGATCTGTTGTTGTTGAAATATAATCAGTCGTACCCAAAGGAATGGCAAACGGATCGGGGCAATCGGTACAAGATAGCGTCCCATTATCAGGCTCCCAGTTATAAGTAAGTGAATTGGTCGAATTAAAGGTAATAGACCAGGAAACCAGCGTTGAGAGATCCACAGGATTAGGTCCAAATCTATCCGTTAGTTCCAATTGCCATTCTCCAATGACATTTGCATTTTGCAAATCTGCCCAATTGCCTTCAGGAGCAAACGTCCCCGTAAAGGGAGGAGCAGCATTTATTATATTCGTAAAAGCAATAGGAGAAAAACAGGTGTTATTATAATCTGAGCCTGCTCCTCCATTTTCTGTTGTCAACTCCATTCTTTCTCCAGACGGAGCAATCAAAAAAATACTTAAATCACCTATATTACCCTGCGGCGGACTTTCAATATCAATACAGACTGATTTAATCATACCAAAAGGGTCATTCATCACTGTCGGAGCGACACTATTAACGTCAAGGCTAACATATAAAGGGGCAATAGGAGGATTGGTCGTAAAGCCAAAAGGGATTCCCGGTCGGGAAGTAAAGGTCACTTCATCCATCAGGTTGATATTGGTCGAAACATCTAAAAAAGCGGTTTCTCCACTACAAATGGTGGCATCCTCCGGTTCCGAAATATACTCTCCGCAACTGTGGCAATCCGGATGAGTTTTAGGCAGGATATCCACGTCCACAGTTTTGCGATAAGCACAACCAAAATCATCAGTCACTAAATAAGTAAAGGAAGAGATACCGGCGCTTTCGGGAATAGAAACGATAGAATCCTGCGAATAAAAATTAATGAGATCGTTATCAATCCATTCATGATCAATTAAAGCCGGTGAATAGGATTCAACACTTGGGTAAATAGCTGAATTAAAGTTAATATTCCAAGAAAATATATAACCGTTATCTCCCGGCCAATTATCAAATATTCTAAGAATCCATTCTCCATTTAATGGACATCCAACTAAATCAGATAAGGGTTCATAGGTACCATAATCACCAGGAGGTAATGTAGTGATTGAAGGATCTGCATTGACTGTTTCAATCCAGGTATCCGTTGCTTCCGGTGTCCAACAATAAGTATAACCCACACCGGGTGTTACCACATTATCGCCTACAATTGGCTCACCACAAAAGACGCCATTCCCAAATTGTCCGGGATGGTTGTGTAAAATAACCTCTGTTCCATCCGGACAAATAATTGAAATCTCTAAATCACGCAACCAGGAATGTTCCATTGTCACACAAATAGACTCAAGGTCATTAATATTCGTTAAAACCTGTCCCGGCGAGAATGTTTCAAAATTAATAGGCGTTTCATAAGATGCCCCATCTCCATCCGGTAAAGGAATCGAATCAGAAACAATTCCCCTTTCTATAAACTCTCCACTACCGGGAATAGCTGAGACATCACTCCCATTTATCGCATTGATTGCTCCTGTTAACGTAATGGTGTCTCCTAAACAGACAAGACTATCAATATCTTCACCAATAAAAAAAACTGGATCAGGTGAAACTCGCACGCGCTGACTGATGAAATTAGAATTGGTACACCCGCGTTCATCTCTAATGACAACAGAGACTACATGCCCATAAGGATTGGTGAAAATATGCGAAACATTTGGACCTACGGCAGTTCCTCCGTCGTCAAAAGTCCACTCAAAAGTCGAAGTTAAATCAGACTGGTGATAAACGACATCATTTTGCCCATAAACACCATTCGCACTGAAAGCAACCCGCTCGCCCTGACAGATGTCAATATAACCGGTATCAACCGGAATAATGGGATGACTATTGGAAATGACATTGGCCTGAAAAATTTGACAGGCTACCGTACAATTTATGGCCGCCGTCCAGCCAACATCTTCATCTGTAGCATCAGAAATAAATTGAATGGTAAGACAGCCCGTTAAATTAGCGGCAGTTGCCTGAACGACAAAATCAGTTGCTCCTAAAGCCAGGAAGTCTGCTGCGCAGGTAATTAAGCTATCAGGGTCTGCACTCAACCCATCATAAAAGCACAAGGTCTCCCCTGCTCCAAGCGCCACACCCGAGAAAATCATTTGGATATGAGTGCCCTCTGTGGAGATACCGCTAGAGCAAAAAGTTGCCGTTATATTTTGGTTGGGACCATAGTCGGCATCCAAGCCTCCCGGATCAGTAAAAGTGCCGTTGCAGGTATTAATAACACCATCTGCCATTTGGTAAACTTGCCCATTTGCTGTCGTAGAGTTGAACAAAAAAAATCCGGCCAAAATTAAAATAAGTAATTGATACTTTCCCATTAAAATGTATTTTCTAATATGTCCCAAAATTTAATATTATGAGGTACGTTGCCATATTGTATTCAAAACACTCCCTTGATAATCTAAGATACAGCTAAATATTATCAGAAAGTAGTTGACAATAACAATATCCCAATATTCGAAAGGTAAGAGAAGATGATAAATAAACGAGTGTCCTGCAAAGTTATCATTTTTTATTAGAATGTCCAAAAATGTATTCTTAAACTTGAGTTTTGTATAAAAGGGTGCAAAAAAGTTGAAAACAAGAGAATATTTCCTACTTTTAAGCTATATTTTGTTAAATCAAGCGATTATAAAATGACATCAGAAAAATATATTTTGGCTCTGGATCAGGGAACGACGAGCTCCCGAACCATTATTTTTTCCCAAAAAGGCAGGGTAATTGGAAAAAGCCAAAAAGAATTCACCCAACTTTTTCCCAAAAAAGGCTGGGTTGAACACGACGCCAATGAAATTTATGACACTCAAATTCACGTCTTAAAATCAGTACTCAAATCTCATAAAATTGGCGTTCAACAGATAGCCGGCATTGGCATCACCAACCAACGTGAAACGACAGTCGTATGGGATAAAAACACGGGTATTCCCGTCTATAATGCAATTGTCTGGCAAGATAAACGAACAGCGGATTATTGCGCAAGTTTAAAAAAACAGGGGCATGAGGACATGATCCGAAAAAAAACGGGCTTACCCATTGATTCCTATTTTTCTGCCACCAAAATACGTTGGATTTTAAATAATGTCCCTCCCGCCAGAGCACTCGCCGAAAAAGGAGCATTATTATTCGGCACCATAGATACCTGGCTTATTTGGAAATTAACCGGTGGTAAAGTCCATGCGACCGACCCCTCTAATGCTTCCAGAACCTTATTGTACAATATAAATGACTTAGAATGGGATAAAGAACTGCTAAATCTGTTTGATATTCCTATTCAAATGATGCCCGAAGTAAAAGCGTCAGATGCTACATTCGGAAAGACCGATGCGCAAATAGTTGGAGCATCCATTTCCATCAATGCCGTTCTGGGAGACCAGCAGGCAGCGCTATTTGGACAACAATGCTGGCAGGAAGGCAAGGCCAAAAACACCTATGGTACTGGATGTTTTTTATTACTAAATACCGGTACAAAACCAACCTTTTCAACCAAAGGTCTCATTACAACTATTGCCTGGCAAAGTGGTCAAAAGACCGTTTATGCCCTTGAAGGCAGTGTATTTATAGGTGGAGCAGCCATACAATGGCTCCGAGATGGCTTACAAATTATCAAGGATGCTTCCGAGACCCAGGAATTAGCGCAGGGCGAAGGAGGTGGATCCAATGGCATTTATTTTGTCCCCACTTTTGCAGGGATGGGAGCACCCTATTGGAATATGGATGCAAGGGGGGCAATCATGGGCATTACCCGGGACACCACCAAGGCTCATATCGTAAGTGCCACCCTGGAAGGGATTGCTTATCAGTCGATGGATGTACTCAAGGCAATGGAAGCCGATTGCAATTTATCATTAAAAAGCTTAAAAGTAGATGGTGGCGCTACGGCCAATGCCTATTTAATGCAATTTCAGGCAGATATATTAAACACCCCCGTTGAAGTAGCATACATTAAGGAATCAACCGCATTGGGCGTTGCCATTATGGCCAGTATAAGTCTTGGCTTGACCACTAGAGCGGAACTCAGCCTGTCAACCAATAAAGGGGAGAAATATTTACCTAAAATGACACAGGAAAGAATTGACAAATGTTATGACGGATGGAAAGAGGCGATAAAAAGAATTAGTTAGCCTTTGCTTCAAAGGTCGCACTGTGTTCAAAATCTCTAAAATCAACTGCGGCAACCCCGGAGATGCCCTGATCTGCCATATAAACTCCATAAATGGTATCTACGGCAGCCATTGTTAATTTATTATGAGTCACAATGATAAACTGGGATTCTGTAGAAAACCGTTTGATGATTTTATTAAACTTAACGATATTAGCATCATCCAGGGGCGCATCAACTTCATCAAAAATACAGAAAGGCGCCGGCTTTAATAAATACAAAGCAAAAAGTAAAGCAATGGCCGTCAATGTTTTTTCCCCACCGGATAATTGGCTGATGGTTTGTGGTCTTTTCCCCTTAGGTTTAGCGACAATTTCGATTTTAGACTCTAAGGGGTTATCGGGTTCTAAGAGCAATAAGTCGCAATTGTCATCTTCGGTAAACAAGCTTCTAAATACCTCAATAAAATACAACCTTGCCCTACTAAAAGAATCCAAAAACTGGAGTGTTGCCGTTTCTTCAATCTCCTTAATTGTCTTGAGTAAAGAGTCCTTTGCCTCAACAATATCATCTCTTTGCTGGCTAATGCTTTCATGGCGCTCCTTCATTTCGTCGTAGGCCTCGACCGCCATGGGGTTAATCTCTCCATAATTATCCAATCGACGCTTTGCCTTCTCTACCTTCATTTCCAACTCTTCCGGAATAGCATCTGGATTAGTCAATTCCAATTTTAAAGCATCATTTATTTCGATTTCGAATTCAATACGAAGCCTTTGCGCGACAGAAGAAACCTTAAATTTAACATCCGTATATTTTTCCTTCAATTGATTGACCAAAATTTGGGTATCCTGCCTCAATCTGGAGACTTTTCGGAGCTCATCTTCAATTTCATTGATGCCGCCTCTGGCAGAAAAGTAGGCTTGTTCAACATCGGTCAATTTTGCCTCCATTTCTTTACGTTTGGCGTAACGTTCCAGTAAATCCTGCTCAATCTGTTTGATCTCATCCGTAATGGAGAATAATTCCTTTTGATGGGCATCGACCTGCTGCGTATTGACTTTGAGGGTGGTTAAAATTTCTTCCAGTTGTTTTTCTCTAAAAGAAAGCTCCCGTTGTAAAGAAGTAACTAAATTTTGCTGCCGAATAAAGGCGATATTTTTTTCATTAAAATTGGTAGAAGCCTGACTCATACGCTCGGCAATAGCCCGGTAAGAGCCGTCCATTTGAGCAATCGACAATTGAATTTTCTCAATGGATTTGGCTTTTTCAGCCAGGTCTTTTTCAATCACTTCATTAGAGCGTAATAATTGTTCAATGGCTTTGGATGATTTATCAAATTTGGCTGTTGTTTCTTCCAGAAATGACTCAAAATTTTCCAAACGGGTCGCCAGTGAAACTCTTTCCTGTGCGCGTTGGTTGATTCGTTGCCGCAATTGCTGAATATCGGGATTTTTGGTCTCCGTTTTAAGTTTTTCAATCGTTGCTTTTAGTTGATAATATTGAGTTGAAACTTTATTTTCTTCTCTTTCTAATTTTTGAATGGTGGTATCGAGAATCTCCAGATTTTTCTTTCGGCCTATTTTTTTGCCTTCAAAAAGACCGATGGAGCCACCGGAAATACTAAATTTCTTACGGATGAAGTTACCACTTTGAGATAAAAGAACGGTATTGCCCTGCACCCCTTGTGCTAAATCGTCACTTTCAGTCACCAATACATTTTCCAGTAAATAGCTGCAAAGCACGCGGTACTCCATATCCGTCTCCACCAAATCAATCGCCTGTTGCGCCCCGGGAAGAAGATTAATGGGTGGCTGATAATCCTTGAATGCATCAAGGAGGAAAAAATTTGCCTTACCTTTTTGGCTTCGACTAAGGAGGCGAATAGCCTTCTGCGCTGCTGCGAAATCCCGAACGACATAATAGTTCAAAACGGGTTCGAGGTAGTTTTCTATCGCAACACGATAAGTTTCACTTACATAAATAATATCTGAAAGCAGGGGTGCCGCCTCTTTTTTCCAATCCTTATTTTGACTCAAAAACTTGATGGATTCCGGGAATCCTTCCAGGTTTTCAATCATGCTTTGCGTCAATTTGTACTCATTTCTTTTGGCGTCCAGTTGACGATTAATTCTCGTCATTTTAGTATATAATTCTTCTAATTGCTTTTCAGCTTTGACTATTTTTTCGAGTCTGTTTTCTTCTGTGTTTTGTAATTTATCAAGTTCTGCTATTAGTTTATTTTCTTCTTCTTTGATTTCATCCACCTGTGACTTTAAACTATTGACTTCTTTCGTACGTATGTCAATATCTAATTTATTTTGTTCAATTAGTCGTTTGTAGTTATCAATTTCATTTAGGTTAACGGCCTTTTGTTTTTCGAGTGAAAATAAATCGCGTTCGATTCTCTGTTGATCTGCAGCAATATTATCCAATTCTTCTTTGGCACTTCCGTGGTTTTCTTTGATTTGCGAAAGCGCCTCTTCGGCTTTATCCAACTCCTCTTCCAATCGTCCTTCTTCCCTTTTAGCTTCCTGAAGGTCTAGTCGATAATTTTCAATATTTTCAGTGAAATGATCAATTTTTGAAGAAGCGGACTGAATTTCATGATTAGCTTTCTCTTTATTTTGGTGCAAAAACTGTTCTTTTTGCTCCAGCATTCTTTTTTCGTTCTCTAAGGCACGAATACGCCCTATCAGGTGATTCAATGCCCGTTGGCTTTCAGAAAGTGCCTTTTCCTTATCGACATTATTTTTTCGTTCAGCTTCAAGTGCCGCTTCTAATTTTTTGATTTGAATTTCATAGGAGCGATACTTATCTTCCCCTTCTGTCAGTTGCGTTCGTATTTGTTGTTGTTGTTCTTTAAAACGATTTATTTTCAAGATAGCTAAATCAATACTATTGGTACGATAAGCATCTTTTATCTCAAAATATCTTTTGGCACGTTTAGCCTGCTTTTCTAATGAAACTAAATTATTGTTGATCTCATAGAGCAAATCCTCAATTCGATCTAAATCTTCACCCGTACTTTTGAGTTTGTTTAAAGTTTGACGTTTACGGATTTTATACTTTGAAATACCCGCAGCCTGTTCAAACATTTTACGCCGGGAATTATCCTTGTCTGCCAGAATATCATCCACCATACCCAAGGCGATAATGGCATAAGAATTGGAGCCAATTCCTGTATCCAAGAACAGACTGGTGATGTCTTTTAGCCTGCATGCAACTCCATTTAGACGATATTCACTTTCGCCGGTTCGATACAACGCCCGGGTAATTGTGACAGTCTGATATTCAGTAGGCAGTAAATTTTTGGTATTTTCAAAGGTGAGCGAGACAGAGGCGACCCCGCCAGCCTTTCTTTTCTTTGTGCCATTAAAGATAACACTTGACATTTGGTCTAAGCGCAGTTCCTTACTTTTTTGTTCTCCCAGCACCCATCGGATGGCATCTACGATATTGGATTTACCGGAACCATTAGGTCCGATAATACCAATGACATCTGCCCCAAAATTGATGACAGTTTCATTCGCAAAACTCTTAAAGCCCTTTATTTCTAAACTTTGCAATCGCATAGCCTGCAAAAGTAATATTTTTTAATAAAGTAAAAAATTATAAGGCCTGGATTTTAAGATCCTGGCTCAATTTGTCCATTTTACTTTCCAGCCATGCCTGATTAAAAACCGTACCGACTTCCTTTAAGTTATCGCGTATTCGTTTGAA
>CAZNCI010000018.1:15965-26215 GCA_964571475.1 uncultured Saprospiraceae bacterium
GCAGGGTCCAATTTGTGCTTGTATTGCTCAATAAAAGTTTCTGCCCAAAGAATTTCACCTGATCGAATAGCTGTTGTCACGATATTTTTATAATGCCACTCAATCAAAATCCCCTTATCCAACAAAAGATCCAATTCCAATTCGGATTGATATAATTTTAATAATTCACCGAGGAAGGTTTTATTGTTAGCATTTATCTGACTGATACAGTAGTTTTGCAGGATATTGTAAATATAGGTTAATTCAATCTTTGGAAGCTGTAAATGATTTTTTTTTAGAGAACTGATCGTGTCAAAATAATGTGCCTCGTTTTTGTCGGTCACTAATTGATAAAGTTGGTAATAGGTGGTAATTAACGGGACTTTTAGGTATTCTTCCCAATTTTCTTCTATTTCTTTCAGGACAGAGAATAACATCCTTTGCGAAAATTCAACCCGAAGAATTTGCCTCCGCAAGTGCATTTCAATGGCATCTTTTAATTTTTCTGCCATGAAAAAATAATCCAGGAAGCGTTCTTTTTTTTGCAGGCTGGTATCCTCCTTGCGTTTTGAGATTATTTTGTAATAATTATCTGCCTCATTGGCAAGCAGGTAGTGCGTTTTTAATAAATCAATATTTCCTGAGTTGACCGCCGGCAATTGTTTTTGAACTTTAAACAGTTCTTTTTCATATAATTCGTAATTCGTGTGACTGCGTAATTGCCGCAATAACGCAATGGATTTGACCGAAATGTCTTTGTTCACCTCTTCCGTTACCAAAAAATCATAAAGCACTCTTTTGGTATAGGTAAGCAGGAGTGCCAATTCAGTATTTTTTATTTTTGGAAAAATTTTGGATATTTTTTTCTCGGAGAATTTATTTTCGGAAAAATGAGGATATTGCTTATTTAAATAAGTCACCAAAGTCCGCACTCCTTTGTGTTTGTTGTGATATGGAGAGTGGGAAAAGTCAAAAAACCTCGTCATTTCCTTTTTAGAGAAGGAATTTAGTATTAAAAAAATTTTATTTCGGTGCATTTTTTACAATAATAAACTTAACATAAAGTATTAATAAACAGTAAATTAAATAATAATTATCCGCAAAAATACAAAAAAATATCCAATTATTGTCAATAAAAGTACTTAAATCACTCCCCAAAAGGTGGCAAATTTGTATCATCAATTAAAAAAAGAACGACTTACCATGTTTGAGTGAGTACAAAAAGGAACAACAAATTCATATTAAAACAGCATTTACTGCTAATCAAAATTGAAAAGGTGTATCTCAATTTCTATCACCAAATAATAGAATATATTATGAACAAAATTATTAAATTATCTCTCTTTACCTTACTACTGACACTGAGCCACGCTAATGTTTTTGCTCAATGTGGCATTATTGATTTAACCGCTTCTGTCAGTGATTGTGATGGAACGCCCAATCACGCCATTATTAACTTCAATGTGATTGATACTTTCTCCATTGACAGCTTTAGATTAA
This sequence comes from uncultured Saprospiraceae bacterium, assembly GCA_964571475.1. Classification (GTDB taxonomy): domain Bacteria; phylum Bacteroidota; class Bacteroidia; order Chitinophagales; family Saprospiraceae; genus JALVDO01. The sequence continues at coordinate 17,445 of CAZNCI010000018.1, forward strand.
CAATTAATAATGAAGATTTTGGCACTTATAGCACGGCAACCCTTCCCCTGACCATTTCAAATCTCTTCGCGGCGAGCAGTTACCACATTTTGGTCTGTGGTGACTACTACATTGGAAATGACCTTGTTGAATGCTGCGAAGACATAAACGCCATTCCTGAGGATTGTAATCCGGATTGCGTTATCAATGACGCCATTGTAGAAACGCACGATTGCGAAAATGGTCAGTTTTACGTGGACATAGAGGTGCACGCAGAAAATACCGGAGCTGACGGCTTTAGTGTGGTGGGAAATGGTCATGATTATGGAGATTTTAGTTATGATAGTACATTTATCACCATTGGACCTTTAGCAGCAGACAGCATAACTCCCTACGAGTTTATTATCACAGACAACCACTTTCCGGATTGCCAATTTGAGTACAATTTAGGGATTATTAATTGTGATAATCAGTGTACATTGGGTGAGATACAGGCTTCAGCCCTTTGTGAAGGCGGGAATTACGCCATTATTGACTTTGATGCTCCAGGTATGACCGGCGCTTTTGAAGTACATGGTGATGGACATAATTACGGCGTATTTGACTATTCACCAACGGGCTCAAATACGGTGACTGTTGGACCATTAGCTGATATTAGCGGTAATCAATATGAGTTTATTGTAATAGATGCAACAAATCCCGACTGCGTCTCTTCCTATACGGGATTGGATGTTTTTAACTGTAATGGTGATTGTATTATCTCCAATGCCATTGTAGAAACACACGATTGCGAAAATGGTCAGTTTTACGTGGACATAGAGGTGCACGCAGAAAATACCGGAGCTGACGGCTTTAGTGTGGTGGGAAATGGTCATGATTATGGAGATTTTAGTTATGATAGTACATTTATCACCATTGGACCTTTAGCAGCAGACAGCATAACTCCCTACGAGTTTATTATCACAGACAACCACTTTCCGGATTGCCAATTTGAGTACAATTTAGGGATTATTAATTGTGATAATCAGTGTACATTGGGTGAGATACAGGCTTCAGCCCTTTGTGAAGGCGGGAATTACGCCATTATTGACTTTGATGCTCCAGGTATGACCGGCGCTTTTGAAGTACATGGTGATGGACATAATTACGGCGTATTTGACTATTCACCAACGGGCTCAAATACGGTGACTGTTGGACCATTAGCTGATATTAGCGGTAATCAATATGAGTTTATTGTAATAGATGCAACAAATCCCGACTGCGTCTCTTCCTATACGGGATTGGATGTTTTTAACTGTAATGGTGATTGTACCCTTTCAGAACTAGAGATTACCTCGCATTGCGAAGGAGACAAATACGCCTACATCAGTTTTTTATCCGATAGTAGTACGGGAAGTTTCTCTGTACATGGCAATGCCCAGGATTATGGTACATTTGATTATGGTACTGGAGTTCTCACAAGCGTTTATGTAGGACCATTACCGGAAATAAATGACGATCCTTATGAATTTATTATCACAGACACAGCAAATCCCGATTGTACAATTGAAGGAGAATTAGAAAATTTCGACTGTACGGAAGGATGCCATATTGACGATTTACAGGTCGAGGTTAATGACTGCAATAACGGCGAATTCATGGCAAATCTCACCTTCAATACTGCCAATGTAGCAGGCACCTATTTTGTCTTCACCAACGGACAGGTTTTTGGACCATTTAATTACGCCGATGCAAACACTACCATTGGTCCACTCAACGGAGATGGAGAGACGACTTACAGCTTTTATTTAATTGATGGAAATGATCCCAGTTGTTATGCGTATCAGGAAATAGCTCCTGTGGATTGCGCCGCCCTGGAGGATTTGGTATGGCCGGGAGATGCCAACAATAACCATATATCCGACCATTATGATATTTTATACGTCGGAGTGGGCTTCGATGCCGAAGGGGATGACCGGGCAGAACAGGGTGCGACATGGAGCGGCACCGAGGCACCAGACTGGAATCAGACATTTGAAGGAGGATTGAATTATAAATTTGCAGATTGTGATGGAAACGGAAGGATAGACTCGGCAGATGTAGCAGTGATAGAGGATAACTTTGGGGAAACCCATGGAACACCTACCTCACCAACACCCCTTCCTGCTACGGATTTGGACCCCGCTATTTATTTAGGCTTTCCTGCCAATATACCAGCAGGTGTGCCATTTGAAATTCCAATTATCATGGGAACAGCATCAACTCCTGTTCATGACCTTTACGGAACGGCGTTTAGTATAACAATTGACCCCATCTTGTTGGAATCCTTTCATATAACAGCCGTTCAATTTCCAGAAAGCTGGCTGGGAACACCTGGAGAAAATTTGATACATATTTCCAATATTGATGCATCAACGGGGAGAGTGGATATAGGTATTAGTCGAACAGACCACAATAATGAGTCCGGCTATGGGCAAATTGCCACTATAATCGGAATTATCGATGATATTGCGGGTATTGCCGATGTCAATGAAGGAATCACCATACTTGACCCAGTCGCATTAGATGCCAGTCAAAATGGTTTACCCATTGCTACACCGGTGAACCAAATTACAACAAGTATAGATAGTAATCAAAAAAGCAATGAAGTAGCTATCATTAATTCCATGTCCATTTATCCCAATCCTAGTAGTCAAAACATCATTCAACTGAATAATGAATTCGATTCTGGCTTTGAGGTCACTGCCATCCATAATATCAATGGAGAAAAAGTCGCGGCGACGATTAAAAATGATGGAAAAGAAATCGACACTACAAATTTATCAGCAGGTTTATACATAATCTCCATAAAGGTTGGATCACAAACAATCAGGAGAAAATTTGTAAAGCAATAGGAACGTAGCATAAAAGAACTCCTTATTTATCTTGAGAATGCCGTTATTGAAAAATAATGGCATTTTTTTTAAAAATTCTTTGGAACTTAAAAAATAACATTATATATTTGCATCGCTTTACAAGAAAAGCACACTTAATATGGTCCGTTCGTCTAGGGGTTAGGACGCCAGGTTTTCATCCTGGTAACACGGGTTCGATTCCCGTACGGACTACAATTTACTTCAAAAGTCCTTGCAAATCAGTGATTTGTAAGGACTTTTTTTATTTCCTTCCAATTTTATTTATCAAGGTAAACTAAAAAAACGGAAAAAGGCATTTCTTTTTATCACCTTAGAATCAACAAAAAAATTGTTGGTAAAAATCAATAATTCGTAAGTCTGTTTTGATATCGCGTGGACGTAAAGGCTGCTTGAGTACAATACCCTCCAAAGTTCGGCAGCGGCTAATGGCCACATAGGTTTGGCCGTGTTCAAAAGCTCCTCGCCCCATATCTATGATGACTTTATCAAATGTTTTTCCCTGTGATTTATGAATCGTCATCGCCCAGGCTAATTTGAGTGGAAATTGAGTAAAAGTTCCGACCGAATTGGTTATGATCTCATTTTCGTCATCCGGGCTTATTTCGTAGGTCATAATATCCCAATCTACACGGGTAACTTTGACATATTTTTTATCCTCCTCCCCTACTTCAATTAAGACGGTTATTTCTTCATTTTCCAGTTTGACAACCTTTCCGATAGTTCCGTTGACAAAACGTTTGTCCGGATCGTTTTTGACAAACATGACCTGTGAATTTAACTTTAATTGTAAATTCGCTTCTGTCGGAAATCGTGTGGGAGGGAAACTACCTTTGATAGTTGCCGGATAAAAATAGGCCGGCATGGGAATGCTATCCAGGTATTTTTGATTAATGGCATCAACGGTTGCGTTGCGCGCAGATAAGGTAATATAAAAATCCTCCGGCTTAAAATCCGGTAAATAACGATCGTTAATATCCTCAAAATCTTCAAAATCCAGTCTATTGAGGCGAATCCCTTCCAAGAGCCTTAAAAAATGCCGATTATCCTGCCGATAAACCTTTCGTAACTCCACCATTTCTAAATTCAAATCAGCAAATACCTTGGAGGAAAAAAAATAGGGAGATTCGTAATAGGTCGAGAATAATTGCCGCTCAATATCTGTGGATACAATAGGAGGCAGTTGAAACATATCACCAAATAGTACCACTTGTACGCCGCCAAAAGGTGCAGCACACTCCCGATTGATACGTAGAAATAAATCAATATTATCCAAAAGGTCGGCTCTAACCATAGAAATTTCATCTATGACCAAAACCTCCATTTTCTGGTATATCTTCCGCCTTCTGACCTTCTTTAGATCTTTTTTTTGTAGCGGTTTGGCAGGAAATTTAAAAAAGGAATGAATCGTTTGCCCGCCCACATTCAGTGCGGCAATTCCCGTTGGTGCAACAACAATGACCTTCTTTTTAGTCGTATTTTTGAATAATTGCAACAAAGTTGATTTACCCGTTCCGGCTCGACCGGTAATAAAAAGATGCTTATCTTCTTTATCGATTGCATCCAGAACATAAGTAAAATCCGAATTGAGCTCTAATGGTGTTTTATCCTGCACTTTATTTTTTAGTTAATTCCTGAAGCAAATAGTGTTATCCACACTAAAAATCAATCCACCTCCTTGACAATATACAAATAAACCGGTAAGTGATCACTATAACCACCAATATAACTACCACCACCGAAAGTACGGAAGGGATACCCCTTGAAGTGTCCAAACTTTTGGATCAGGTAATCCTTACGAAAAACATAGGATTTGTAAAAATGATAACCGGGAACCTTTTTATTAATTAGCCCCTTAGATATAATCAACTGATCGAAAAGATTCCAGGCGTCATTATACGCCAAAGTTCCAAATCCTTTTTTATATTTAGCATACATGGTATTAAAAAAACCTTTATCTTTTACTTTTTTCTGCCTGGCTTTTGCACCGAGGACCTTTTTGACACTGTCGTTACTTGGATCGTCATTTAAGTCACCCATAATGATTATTTTGGCATTTGGATTCACGGTCATGATAGAATCAGCAATGGTTTTACATTTTGCCGCAGCAGCATTTCTATATCCAATTGCATCATGTCCACCTCCACGGGAAGACCAGTGATTTACCATAATATGAAGTGGCTCACCGTCAAATTCTCCGGCGACATAAAGAATATCTCTGGTTTTTTTAGGATTGCCTTTTGAATCGTATAAATCCAGCGGAAAATTTTTACTGTACTTAACTTTGAAATATTTTTCCTGATACAATAAAGCTACATCAATGCCGCGATGATCCGGTGAATCATAATGAACAATTTGATAATGCCGATCCGCAACCGCCTTTCGTGCTACAAAATCTTCCAATACCTTTCTGTTTTCAATCTCGCTGACGCCTAAGATAGCCATTCCATCGGGACTTAATTGTGTCCCCATTTCGGAAACGACTTTAGCTAAATGGTCTAATTTTTCCTGATAAAGATCATCCGTCCACTTTCGATCACCTTCGGGCAAAAACTCCTCATCGTTAATTTCAGGGTCATCTACCGTATCGAAGAGGTTTTCAAAATTGTAAAAACCAATAGCCCCGATTTTTACATTTTTGCTTTGCGCAAAGCTTATTTGAATGGTCGTCAGAACGATAAAAAGGGAAATGCTGAATTTATTCATTAATATTTTTTTTAAGTTTGCAGAAATTCAAATGTAAAGATCAAAATAAATTTGATGATTCTTACATAAATATGACGCAAAAAAACGAATAAATAACATAGAACTAAGTTAAGTAGATGTTAATTTTATTTTTGTGCTACATTTTAATATAGAAAAGTGCATACAAATCTTACCTTTGCCTGTCGCAATGTGGTTCAATTTGAATTTACGGCTGCATAAATATTTAACTGAATATCAATAATATGATACAAACATTAAAAAAGAGTTTTTTATTAGGCATTTTGCTTAATATGCTATTCTTTTCTTCAGCTATGGCGCAATCAACCGTCACCGTACAGGGGAAAGTAATAGACCGATTTTTAGGCACACCGCTTGAAGACGTAAAAGTGACCGTCACCATCGAGAAAAAAGACACACCCATATCCCTGTTGACGGATAAATCAGGTGATTTTAAATTTTCAATAGAATCAGGGAGCACGATTAACCTTATTTTTGAAAAAAATCATTTTGCGGTCTTTTCCAAAGCGTTAAAGAATGTCACGCAATCAACGACGATAGACAATATCAAAATGGAGGCAACTATCGAAACCAATGAAGAAGATTTGATCCCTGTTGTCAATCTGAATGAAACCGATGACACAGATGACGAAAGTAATATATCTTCGGTTTTGACCTCTTCCAGAGATCCTTTTCTGAATACAGCAGCCTTCGCCTTTGGTTCGGCTCGTTTTAGAATCAGAGGTTATGATTATAGGTATTCTACCGTTTATTTTAATGGTGTTCCGGTTAATGATATCGAAAGAGGTGGCGTATCCTGGAGTTCATGGGGCGGACTTAATGACGTGATGCGGAACCGCACCGTAAGTTTAGGGCTCGCACCTACTGAGTTTGGTTATGGTGGTATTGGATTAAATACGACCATTGATACCAGAGCAATCAGTCAACGCAAACAATTGAGAGCTTCTTATGCGATTTCAAACAGGTCGTATCGGAATAGAGCTATGATAACTTACTCTACCGGACCACTAAAAGGGGGCTGGGCGGTATCCGCTTCCGGCTCGCGAAGATGGGCCAATAAGGGATTTGTAGAAGGTACTTTTTACGATGCTTACAGTTATTTTTTGTCTGTTGATAAAAAGATAGGGAACAGTCAGTCGTTAAATATGACCATTTTTGGTTCACCGCGCGATAGAGGAAAACAAGGGGCTGCTACCAAGGAGCTATACGACTTGGCAGGCACCAATTATTATAATAGCTACTGGGGCTACCAAAACGGGAAAGTACGAAATTCACGCGTTTCACACGCACATCTTCCAACGGCAATTTTACGCCACGACTGGAAAATATCCGATAAGGCTAATTTGATTACCGCCATTTCTTTCCAAAAGGGCAGTAATGGAGCTACGGCACTGGACTGGTATGAAGCACCCGACCCCCGACCTGACTACTACCGCTATTTACCAAGTTATGCCACAGATGAGCAAGCGGCGGCTGTTGAGGCCGTATTACGAAAAGATCCTACTTTGCTGCAAATCAAATGGGAAAAGCTCTACGCTGCCAATAGAGGTAGTTACGCAGAGATTGAAAATGCCAACGGAGTGGCAGGTAATACCGTTAGCGGCAAACGTGCGCTATATGTTGTCGAAGATAGAAGGTATGACCCTACACGCCTCAATGCCGCTACAACTTTAGAAGCTTATTTATCTAAAAAATTAATCCTGACCGCAGGTCTTACCTATCAAAAACATGAAACGCATAATTTCAAAGTGATGGAGGATCTTTTGGGGGGAGATTTTTATGTTGATATTGATAAATTCGCAGCCTTCAACGCCGGTGGAGATACGGACTTCATCCAAAATGACCTGGATACGCCCAATAAGATAATCAAAGAAGGAGACAGATTTGGATATGACTATGTCATGCACATCAACCGTTTTAACGGTTGGGCACAATTACAACTGAAACTAAATAAATGGAATTTCTTTGCGGCTGGTAATGTCGGGAGTACCACTTTCTGGCGGGAAGGCATGGTTAGGAATGGTAAATTCCCAGATAGCTCTATGGGCGTGTCGGATAAGCCAAGTTTTACCGAATTTGGGGGGAAAGCCGGTGTGACCTATAAAATGAATGGTAGAAACTACTTATTTGTTAATGGCTCTATTGACAATCAGGCTCCATTGGCCCGACATGGTTTCGTCTCTGCCAGAACCCGAAACCAGACAGTTGATGGCTTGGAAACTTCATTGGTACAATCTGTAGAAGGTGGCTACCAAATGAAAGCTCCTAAAGCCAAGGTAAAGGTAATAGGCTATTTTACCAATATATTTGATATGATTTCAAGTAATAGCTTTTATTTGGATAATGCAATCCCAACCTCAACCGGCACATCGGGGGGCTTTGTTAATTATATTACCAAAAATATTGACGTTATCTCTACCGGAGTAGAAATTGCAGGAGAAGTCGAAGTCTTGCCTTCATTAAAATTAAAAGCGGTCGCTGCCATCGGGCAAACCTATTATACCAACCGACCTAATGTAACGGTTTATTTAGATGAAAAAGCAGAGCAGTTGCGCCAAACAGAAGTATATATCAAAAATTTCAACCTCAGTTCCGGGCCTAAAAACGCCTATAACCTTGGATTGAATTACAGCGGGAAAGGACATTGGTTTGCCAGTCTGAATTTCAATTATTTTGATAATAACTGGTTGGGATTTTATCCTGAAAGACGAACGTTAGAAGCTGTTGCAAATACAAGCGACCCTCAATATGATTTGGATTTCATCGAAAGAGGAAGCGAATTATGGAACAAAATCATCGATCAGGACAAAGCACCTGCTGGATTCACCCTGGATTTATTCTGTGGAAAATCTTTCAAAATTGACTGGGATAATTATATCTATGTCAACGTAGGGATTAATAATATTTTGGATAAAACAGATCTTGTTACGGGAGGATACGAACAAAACAGATTTGACTTTAGAAATAAAGATGTTGACCGTTACCCCAATCGTTATTATTATGGTTATGGTCGAAATTATTACATTAGTGTCACTTATAGAATGAGATAAAAGTACTGATTAGTTACAAAAAAAAAATAAAAATCATGATTAAATATATTAAAAACTGGGTTTTACCCCTTCTAGTTCTTTCCGTTACAACCTGGAGTTGTGTTGACCGCCAATTTGACGAACCACC
>CAZNCI010000019.1:0-4120 GCA_964571475.1 uncultured Saprospiraceae bacterium
GAGATTTTGACGTATTTATATGAATGGACAATACCTGGGCAATTTCCTCATGGGTATAACCCTCCAGTACATAAAGATTAAAGACCGTTCGATAACCACTTGGGAGTTTTTGGATTAATTGAGTTAGTTCTTGTAGTCTTGATGTTGGCAGCTCGATTGCTTCTTCTTCAATATCTGGGAATTCTTCCATCTCGACCCAATATTGCTTTTTATTATTCTTACGAATGTATTGTAAACAACAATTGATGACTACTTTTCTCATCCACCCGCCAAGTGGTCCTTTATGGGTAAAATACTTTAAATCTCTAAAAATTGTGATAAATCCCTCTTGCAACATATCCTCTGCTTCTACCCGATTTTTTCCATACCGAAGACATAGCCGAAATAGCTGAACCTTGTACTGCTGGTACAACTGGCGTTGAGCTTTTCGATCGTTCCGAAGACACCCCTTGATTAATTCTAATTCTTCCGCTGGATTCAAAAAAATAGGTTTATTGATTTATCCTTTGACTAATAGGTGCTCATTTGGTTTAAAGGGTTGCCTGAGGATAAAAAAATAACTTCACGCGGGCAATTTCTCTTTTCATCTACTTTTTTTCGGCAAGTTTATGCAAAGGTTTGCATAAGTCGTTTTTTTGTATTAAATTTACTTCATATTAATGGAATTTTTTAATTGAACAACTTCTTAAAAAAGAAATATTTATGCGACGGATTATCTTATTAACCTTTGGGATGCTTTTGTTTTTAAATTATTCATTTGCTCAATCACATACCTGGGTCGGTCCAATATCTGGAAATTGGAGCGATGCCGCTAATTGGAGCCCTGGTGTTCCCGGTCTTGGTGCGTTTGTCAAAATTAATGGTGGTGCTACCGTTACCGTCGATGTCAATGTGACAGTAGCTAGTATTTTGCAACTAGGTGTTGGAGGGACAGCAGGACACCTTGTTATTCCTGCGGGCATCACCTTAAAGACCTCTAATCGGGGTGTTATTTTGCTGGATGCTGGTTCTTCTTTTACAATTAATGGCACCTATGAAACGACCAATGTTGATGCTAATTATGATGCTATACGCAATAGCGCCGGAGGTACGGTCACAATTTCACCTTCTGGTGTCTTTATTGCTAATAATGTTAATGCGGGGCACGGTATTACCAGTACGGGTACGGTGACGAATAACGGTCTCATTCAGTTGCAAAGTATTTCAGGGCAGCCCGGTATTAATATTGCATCTGGATCTATGACAAATTCTAATACAGGCATCATTTCAATTGAAGGTCCATTCACTAATGTATTTGCTTTACGAGGCAATATTATCAATCAGGGAACAATAAGAGGCAATAGTACACGAATACCCGATACTGGTGTCATCTTGAATGATGTAACTTTGGCAGGTGGGGTTATTTCTCCTGGGTTTTCTGTTGGCACATTGTCTTTTAGAAGTGGATTTGCTCCTGCAGCTGGCGTTACGTATGAGGCAGAGATAGACAAGACAGGAGGATCTCTGACAAGTGATTTAATTGATTGTTTTGTCGGGGCAGCAGCTGTTTTTAACATAAGTAACCTTAGCGTAGTTGTGACGGAGATCGGTACTGATGCTTTGGCGATAGGAGATATCTTTACTATTTTCACAACCCCTTTTGGCTATACAGGAACCTTTGCACCTCCTGTTGACTTTTCTGCAACGACGATACCAATGGGGTCTCAATGGGTTGTTAATTATAATGCAAACGACATAACCATTGAAGTAGCAGCAATCGCTCCTGTCTCTCTTCTTTCATTCAATGCATATAAGGATCAAAAGAAAATTTCGCTTGAGTGGGAAACTGCCACTGAAAAAAACAATGCAGGTTTTGAGCTTCTCCGAAGTGAGGACGGCCAAAAATGGGAGAAAATAGCCTGGATTGAAGGAAATGGCACAAGTCTAAAATCTCATTCCTATACTTATTCCGATAATAGACCGGTTGATGGAAAAAACTTTTATCAGTTAAAGCAAATAGATTTTGACGGGCAATTTGAAATGTCTAACAGGGTAGTGGTGCACTGGGCTAAAACTAATAAAATGACGGTATTCCCGAATCCAACAAATGGTGATTTGTTGATTAATTTTGAACAACCTATCGTAGATGGAGAACTATTTCTATTAGATAATGCTGGTAATCTGGTTAAAAAAATGTTGATACAAAATAATCATATCGATTTATCGAACATGATACCTGGAGTGTACCACCTAAAGGTTGTCACCAAAAGTGAAATTTTCACACAAAAGATAATAATCAACTAAATTTTCACGCTCCAACTACTGGGAAAACTTGTTTTTATTATTTTTTTGCCGCATCTTTGTATTAACTACACAGGTTAATAGATGGCATTTGTTTGCCATTTTGTCAAATACCTAATTGACAACCCATATTTAAAGAACGAGAATTTCTTTATTTACTAAATCCGATTTAGTTGGTTTGGGTTGTTTAGTTGATGCCCAACCAATTGTAAAACAAATCCTATGAGAAAATTTATTACACTTTCATTTTTCCTATTTTATGCTGCTGTTTTTTTTGCGCAAACTTTCACCGGTTTTGTTGATGATGATTGGAGCAAGGCAGTTAATTGGTTTCCTGCATTTGTGCCAACATCTACTTCTTCCGTCACCATTGGTAGTGGGACGACGTGTAAGGTTTATACCGGAACCACGGCTGTCATCAAACAAATTGCTTTTCTGGGAGGGAGCCTAACAGTTGATGGCGTTTTAATTGTTGATGGGTCACCAGGCGAAGCCATCCCCGTTCAGGGATCTATCACTGTAAATGGTATATTAGGTGCGGTCAACTCTTTTGACGATGGTATTCACATTTATCCCGGTGGGCAGATAACGGTTAATTTTGCAGGAAATTTAGCTTCCAATGTATCCTTTAATGGCAATGGCATTTATAGCGATGGTATTATGCAAAATAATGGGACTATTACCATTACAAACCCGGCTCTTAATGGATATGAAAATAGAGGTATATTTAGCAATTCGGGGACGCTTAATGTTTCCGGTTCAACTAATAATGGTTTGTTGAATAGACAAAACATGACTTCCACCGGACAACTGAATGTCAATAATTCTGGCGGCTATGGAATATATCTGTTCAGTGGCTCAGCTGCTTTTGTGAATGGGGGGAGCATCAATATAAATAATCCAGCCATTTGTGGACTACGATGTGATGCTGACTTTTTCAATGCCATCGGTAAAACCATTTTGATTGATGGTAGTTTGGGCTGTGGATTGAAGGTTTCTTCAGGAGTGACTATTATTAATAATGGGCTTATTACTGCTTCAAATTCAAGTCATAATGGTGTTCATTCCGAAGGGGATTTCACCAACTCCGGTATTATTAATATTGAACATTCGGGGGATGTCGGTTTGGCTAATTTGCCCGCTGGCTCTTTTACTAATAATTTAGGCGTTTTGATTGATGATGCTGATGTTGGACTTTATACGCAAGGAAATTTCGCCAATGCAAGCTCTAGTCTCATTAATATTAAGAACACCATACAGCAGGGACTTATTCAGGAGTCTGCTACTTCCTTTGATAATAGCGGTGAAATCATCCTTTCGGCTATTGGAGCAGATGGGATTGATTTACTGAGTACTGGCTCTTTCAGTAATTCAGGATCATTGACCTTAAATGGGGGGATTGCTTATGCTTCAACTGGAATTTTTATCAATACTGGTTTGATAAAAGGAACTGGAAACATAAAGGGGTCTCATTTTTTGAATGTGGGAGATATTGCACCAGGACTTTCGCCAGGCGTGTTAACTATCTCTGAAATGTACGACCATAGCGGAGGGAATTATCTCGCTGAAATTGACCCCGGTATTGGAAATGATTTATTGGTGTTACCTGATGTCGTTACGGCATTGGATGGTGTATTGACGCTTACTGCGACTAGCAACCCGGCGCCGGGAACGACCTATACGATCATTTCTTCTCCCGTTACTGACATTTCGGGTATGACTTTTTCGATAGAAAATTTACCGTCAAATTGGGCAGTCATTTATAATACAAATAGTGTTGATGTGATATATTTAGGAGTTTTACCTGTTGAACTTGTCTCTTTTAAAGGAGAAAAGAAAC
>CAZNCI010000019.1:4220-25943 GCA_964571475.1 uncultured Saprospiraceae bacterium
CTTCCAGTTAATGCCATTCCCCAGGAAATTTATTTACTTGATATGACTGGTCGAATACTCCATCAATTAGATTGGAATCAAGGTCACATCTCATTGGGTAACGTACCTGGCGGTGTTTACTTCCTCCGAATAAAAATGGGAAATGACACCTATACTGAAAAACTGATTGTTGAATAAAAACACAATCCCCGAGTTGGGTTAAATCAACTCGGGGATTATAGTAACGTATTGCCGTTTTATGTGATTTAAGGATTACCGTTTTCTATGGCGGTCTTTTTCTCGACATCTCTACCAGCAGTATCAGTAGAGTCAACTTTAGATTCATTAATTGTCAATGGGTTAAATCCCAACTTTTTCATATATTCATTTCTCACTTTAAAATAAGCCGGCAATTGATCGTCTGGCAGTGACTTAGCAGGAGGGAATTTTAACTTCAGGTGGTTGACCTGCTTGCCGTTTTTCCAAAATCTAAAACAGACGTGGGGGCCGGTTGCAAGTCCCGTTGATCCGACATAACCAATGACTTGTCCTTGTTGCACATGCGCTCCTTTATGAATACCCGTTGCAAATTTTTGCATATGCAAGTACTGGGTATCATAAGTATCATCGTGGTGAATTTTTACAAAATTTCCATTACCCTTTGTAAAAGAAGCGGCGCTGACGACACCATCACCAACAGCAATAATCGGCGTACCGTAGGGCGCTGCATAATCAGTCCCAAAATGCGGTCTGCGATATTTAAGAATAGGATGAAGGCGATTGGGATTATAATAAGAAGATATTCTTGAGAATTTAACCGGTGCTTTCAAAAAAGACTTTTTCATGGGATGCCCTTCCAAGTCGTAATAACCGGATTCCTTCCCATCATCATAAAAATTAGCAAAATATTCATTATTCCCGGTTTTGTAATAGGCTGCTTTTATTGCTGCTACACCCACAACTTTGCCGTCAATTGTTTGCTCGTCATAGACCAGTCTAAATTCATCATCCTTTTGTAAATGGTGGAAATCAATTGACCATTGCAGTACATCTTCCATTTTGCTCGCCAATTCAATACTCAAGCCTTGTTGGGTCATGGCCACCCATAATGAAGAGGCAATTTTTCCCGTGGCTACTTTTTCATTCAATTGAATTTTCCTTTTTACTTTTTTCACTTCTAAGTCTCCTTGCAAATGAAATACAATATATTCAAAGACATTGGGTTCATAAATAAAATAATCCGCGGCTTGCGTACTATCCTTAGTTAAAATAGTATAAGGCTTTTCTGGACGAAAACCGTTGATACTGAAAACATCTTTGGCATTGTTAGCTATTTTTTCAATAGTAGGGTAGTCGATATGTTGGGCAATTAGAATATCTCCCAGAAATTTCCCTGTTTCTATTTGACCATTTATCACCTGAAAGGTATCTATGGCAAAACCATATTTTATCTGAGGAATGGTGATAGGGATATTGCCTAATTCACTAAATGAATGTGTCTGCTTTTGTTTGACAGAGGAATTAAAAACCAAAAAACCAGCCGCTAAAAAAAGGGTGATCACTCCGGTTAATAATTTTCCTTTATGGTTGCTGTAAAAAGAATAAATATTATTTTTCACTCGAATTACATTCGTCTTTGCCTTCGAAAAGTATGCTTTTAGTCTCAATTTCGGTTGTGTTTATTAATCATTAAAACGGGGACTGGTCACCCAATCCCCGACAAATGTAGTACTTTGGTGGTTTTTAACCAAATTTTACATTTCTTTTAACTCTGATACCATTTTTGTTAAGCTGGCTTTTGCATCTCCAAATAACATATGGTTGTTATTTTTAAAGAATAATGGATTCTGAATACCTGCGTATCCAGGGCTCATACTCCTTTTTAAAACAATGGTATTTTTTGCCTTCCATACCTCCAATACGGGCATACCGTATATGGGACTGCCCGGCTCATCTATGGCGGATGGATTCACTACGTCATTGGCACCTACGATCACGACAACATCAGTTGACGGCAGGGCGGAATTTGCGTCATCCAAATCCAATAATTTTTCATAAGGCACATCGGCTTCGGCCAGAAGTACATTCATGTGCCCGGGCATTCTACCGGCGACCGGGTGGATACCATAAGTTACCTGTACTCCATTTGCGGTAAGCAGATCATCTACTTCTTTACAGGCCTTTTGAGCCTGCGCCACAGCTAGTCCATATCCTGGAATAATCATCACAGAGTCGGAATAATACAATTGTATGGCTGCGTCATTGATAGATACCTCTTTGGCTACCTCATCTCCTGATGCGCCTTTTGCTCCACCACCTGAAGCCGTTTCTCCAAAACCACCAATCAATACATTCATCAATGAACGATTCATGGCTTTTGTCATCAGCACGGTCAGAATGGTACCGGATGCTCCAACTAAAATACCACCTACCAACATAATGTTATTATCATAAATCAAACCTGCGGCCGCTGCTGAAATACCGGAAAAGGAGTTTAGCAAAGAAATGACCACCGGCATATCTGCCCCTCCAATAGGAATGACAAAGGAAGCACCAAAAATCAATGAGCCAAAAAGGAATACCAATGCGAGGCTGGTAGAAGCTCCTGCTCCTAACATAAATAGATAACCACCTAGGGCAATCAAAGCAATTAACATGATATTATTAATCATATTGTGCTTGGGTAACATAAACATATTACCCTTTACCAAGCCTTGCAGTTTTGCGTAAGCCAGAACACTTCCTGTAAATGTAATACCTCCGATAAGAATGGTAGAAAGCAATATGACAAGTTTACTGCTGCTATCAAACATTCCTTTATCATAAGCTAAAAACAATTCAACTACTGCCAATAAGATGGCACAGGCGCCTCCCAGTCCATTAAAGATGGAAACCATTTGCGGCATATCGGTCATTTTTACTTTTTTAGCGGAGACATAGCCAACGATTGAACCTACAATCCCACCTCCAATAATCCACATATAGTTATTCGGACCGGAAACCTCATGCGTAAAAAGGGCCGCTAAAATCGCTAGTCCCATACCAATCCCCGCCAACATATTACCTTTTTTGGCAGTATCCGGTGAGCTCAATAGACGCAATCCCCAAACAAATGCAATTGCGCCAAGTAAATATCCTAGGTTAATTATAAAATTAAATATATTCTCTGTCATTATTAATTTCTTTAGTTGTTAATTAATATCGACTTCTTTCCTCCTCTTTTTCAATCCACCTTTTTTTTCTTGAAATAGTCGAAACTTTAAACAATCAGATTTGATTATTTCTTCTTTTTCTTTTTGAACATCTCTAACATTCTATCTGTCACAGCGAATCCGCCCATTACATTAATCATCCCAAATATGATGGCGACAAAACCAAGGGATAAGGAAAAATAATCATCTGAGGCAGATTGCCGGATTAATAAGATAGCACCAATGATAACCACGCCACTGATCGCATTTGCCCCTGACATAAGCGGGGTGTGTAGTACCGTCGGCACTTTTGATATAAGTTCAAATCCTAGTATTATCGTAAAAATTAACAGATAAATAAGGAATATATTATCGTTGAAAAATTGAGAAAAAACTTCCATATTTTATTAGTTTATGAATTGTTTTGTGATAGAAAACAATATGTTTTTTAATAAATGTATCATTCGAGAATAATCGAAATTTAATCGCCCTGCGAGGTATTGGTAAACCAGGCACCGCTGATAATTTCATTCTCCGTGTCAAAATTAATAGCGCCGTCTTTAATCAACATTTTTAAAAAATTAAGAATGTTTGTGCCATATAAAAAACTTGCGTCCTCGGGCATATTATCCGATAGTGCAGAGTTTCCTATGATGGTTACACCATTGTATTGAATGACTTCATTATCTTTACTCAATTCACAGTTACCTCCGGTAGAAGAGGCCAAGTCAACGACGACTGATCCTTTTTTTAGTTTATCGACCGTTTCGTTTGGCAATAATATTGGAGCCTTGCGTCCCCTGACCTGAGCTGTTGTAATGATGATGTCAGACTTCGAAGCTCTTAGTTGAACCTCTGCTCTTTGCTTCTTGATGTATTCTTCTGATTGTTGCACGGCATAACCACCTGCTCCCTTATCATCCACAGCTCCTTCTACGACGATGAATTTACCACCGAGACTTTCTACTTCTTCCTTGGCTGCGGCTCTTGTATCAAATGCTTCAACACTTGCCCCCAGTCTTTTTGCGGTGGCGACCGCCTGCAATCCGGCAACACCTGCTCCTAAGATTAATACTTTGGCTGGTTTTACACTACCAGCAGCTGTAATCATCATTGGGAAGAACCTCGGCAAGTGATAAGCTGCTTCCAAAACAGCTCTATAACCGGAAATGGAAGCCATTGATGATAATACATCCATGCTTTGAGCCAAAGTCGTTCGAGGAATCATGTCCAAACTAAAAGCTCTTAGTCCCAAAGCCTGTAATTTGCCGGTAATTTCCTTGTCGTTATAAGGTTGAAACTCGGATATAAGCACCTTGGATTTATCCAATTGCTTCAATTCCCCTTCATCGAGTGGCTGAATGCTGATAAGAATATCCGCTTTTTCCATGATCTGCTTCCTATCTAAAACCTGTGCGCCAACCTCTTCGTAAGCTGCATTGGACTGCAAGGCTGCTTTCCCGGCATCTTTTTCGACCAGTATCTCCAATTTCAAATCCTTTAATTTAGGAATAGTAGCAGGGACGATTGCTACACGATTATAGTTTTTTTCTTTTAAAATACCTACATACATATTTTAATTCGTTTTAGTACCAATTAATGAAATAATTAGCTACCCTAAATGGGATTAGGGAAGACTAGGTTGTGTAAATGAAGGGATTTTACCCCGTTGAAGATCAATAAATTATGGTTCTGCAAAACGATAGATGAGCTCAGATGTAAATCATATTACAAGCCATCATAAAGTAGTTTTGAGAGACTACTTTGCAGGATCATAAGGTGTTGGTATTCAATAAAGCAAACTCCAAACATCTCCTTAAGTTCGATCAGGTGCGAATATAGAAATTTATTTGATAATGCCATCTTTTTTTAAAAAAAATTACCCTTCCTTTTATCATTTAATGAAAATGGAATATATTTTTATTTAAAATAAAATTCTTAATTATCTTGTATCCAAAAGGATTGTGGAAATTATACTTGGTTTATTGGTGGATTGTTTTTGTTGTGAATCAATTTCGCCGAATTAACAAAAAAAGAAATATTTGGGGGCAGTCCACATCAATTATTTTAACCTATGGGCATATTTTTTTCGGAATTTTTGCACTTTAGGGTTGATTACTGCCGTACAATAGGGATTTTGTTCCCCTGTTTTGTTAAAATAATCCTGATGATAGGATTCTGCTTCAAAAAATTCCTGAAAGGGCGTTATTTCTGTCACTATTGGATCTTGCCATAGACTTCTCCCTACTTCATTGAGTGACTTCAAGGCTATTTCCTTTTGTTTATCATTGTGATAAAAAATAACCGATCGATATTGTGGACCTCTGTCGTTTCCCTGCCTATTTAAAGTTGTTGGATCATGCATGGTCCAGAATATTTCCAGCAGTTCCTCAAAAGTGATAATGGCGGGGTCAAAATGAACCTGAATGACCTCTGCATGAAGCGTTGTTCCGGAGCAAACAGCTTTATAATTAGCCGTTTCTTTTGTACCTCCCGAGTAGCCAGATAATACTTTTTCGACGCCTAACAGACTATTATACATGGTCTCCAGACACCAAAAGCAGCCACCGCCTAGTGTTGCTATTTCGTTATTGTTCATAGTTGAATGATTTGTCGATATTTAAAATCGGATGATCGTTATTTTGAAAGGATTTCTTCCTTGGGTTTTATACCTGCTAAAAAGAGCGCAAGGGCTTCTTTTTTCGGAAGATCTAATTCATAATTGATATGATTAGTGAAATAATTGTTTAAGTCAAAATCACTACTGGAAGTGGGCATTAAATTAATTAGTTGTGGAATATTATCAATCCCTGATTTTAAAGCTGCATTGAAGTTGGAAATAAAAGATTGTGATAACTCCTTATTAGAGACCCAGGCTGCAAATACAAAGGGTAAGCCTGTATGTTTTTTCCATTCGAGCCCTAAATCATAAACGTACTTATATTTAGAGGCTAAGCCAATTGTTCTGTCTCCAATAACTAATCCGCCTGTCTTTGCTCTGATTTTCCCTATATAACCTTCCTTTGCATCAAGCAAAAAAGGGTTTAATTTCCAATGATTTTGTAGTAAATACCTAGTCAGCTCGACAGATGTTTTTGAATGAAAATCAAGGTAAATAGATTCCATTTCTTCAATGGGCACATCACCGTAGATGCAGACTGTTTCTACTGCGCCATTGGTACCAATACAGAAATCAGAGATTATTTTAGCATTTTTTATGAATGGGATGATGGCCACTGGCACTAACCCCATATCTGCTTCCCCTGTTAGTAGTTTTTCCGCACAAACCGAAGGGATATCAAGCTGGATGTCAATTTGCGCTGCGATCTTACTTTTAAATATACCATAAAGTAATGGTTTTGTGTTCAGATAGCTGACGGCAGTAACTTTTATTTTTCTCATATATCACTTATTAACTACCGGCAATGAAGTATATCCTTTAAATTCATTATCCGATTCAAACACAACATCTTTATAGTCTTTTACGGTATTATATAAGGTGTCTCTTTCAATCGGGTGATAACCTACTGATCGTATTAGTTGAACCAATTCTTCAGTATTCATAGCCGGAGATTGTTCCTCCGCACCTGCCATTGAGTATATTTTTGTCGTATCATCAATGGTCCCGTCAATATCATCCACGCCAAAGTTAAGCGACATTTGCGCTGTTTCTCTGCCTATCATCGGCCAATATGTTTTGATATGGTCAAAATTATCTAAAAAGATTCTGCTAATGGCATAATTCCTTAGGTCTTCGATGATATTTACCTCTGGAATGTCGGACATTTCGTTGTTTTGATTCCTGAATTTAAGCGGAATAAAAGTCTGAAAGCCACCCGTTTCATCTTGCAATTCTCTCAATCTGTTCAGGTGGTCAATTCGATGGGCATAGGACTCTATGTGACCGTATAAGATGGTTGCGTTGGATCGAAAACCAAGATTATGCCATATTTTGTGTATCTCCAGCCATTGCTCGCTGGTACATTTTCCGGGGCATATTTTTTGCCGAATTTCATAGTCAAATATTTCCGCTCCGCCACCGGGCATTGAATCAAGTCCGGCTTCGGCCATTAATTTCATTCCTTCTTCATAACTGACTTTCCCCTTTTTGAAAATGTAATGGTATTCAACTGGTGTCAATGCTTTAATATGTATATCCGGACGATGTTTTTTGATACTTGAAAACAGGGTCGTATAATACGCCAAATCGTATTGGGGCAGCACACCTCCGACGATATGAACTTCAGTGATAGGTTTTTCATCATAGGATTTAACAATTTCCATCACTTCTTCAATGGAATACTCCCAACCTTCCTGGCGTTGTTTAATTAGTTTGGAATACGAGCAAAATTTGCAGGTATATAAGCAGAGGTTGGTGGGCTCAACGTGGAAATTTCGATTAAAATAGGTCTTTTCTCCATGTTTTTTGTGCCTTATGTAATTAGCTAATGAGCCAAGCAACGGCAAATCACCTTTCTCAAAAAGCAAAATTCCCTCAGTTTTAGTAATTCTTTCGCCCGCTAATATTTTTGAAGAAATTTGTTTTAAATCTTCAGAAATCAAAGGATCGTTTATGATGGTATTAATCTGTTGTGTACTCATAAGAAATATTTAAGCCACAAATGTATTAAAACAAGGGTATAATAAGTATTCCATCGGAAGTTTTTATTCTTTTGGTGCTAAATTATACCGTTTGAAGACGAACAGAAATCCAATTTACAGCCAAGTTTTACTTTTGTTATTCTCCTTTTTTAAACAAGATTTATACGTATTGGTTGTTCAATATTTGAATATTGTGTATATTGCGCCTATGTTTATGATTTGATTATATGAACTAATCATTCAATACTAATTATGAGAAATACACACAATATGTCAAAATTGACCCTCTCTTTTATTTAATTTTGATAGTAAAATGTAAAATTTAAATGAAAAAGAGAATAACCTTACTAATAATCCTTTGCAGCTTCAGTTTGATTGTTTTTGCACAAAATCAACTCAAGATAGATAGCCTTTGGTCCAAGTACTCAAACGAAAATCGAGACACGACTAAAGCCGGTATCCTTTGTGATATTGGGTACTTGTACTTTACCATAAATGCCGATTCTGCTATTGTCTTATGCCAAAAGGGACTTGATTTGCTGAAGAATGAAGCACCTTCAACTTCCAAAGGGCTTTGTTTAATGAATATGGGATTATCTTATTCATTGAAGGGAGATAAATTTTCTGCACTGGAGTACTTCTTTCTGGCTCGTGATTTCTTTATTGCGACTGGTTCCAGACAACAATTGTCTGATTGTTTAATTAATATTGGAATGGCGGAGTACCACCTGAAAAATATAGACAAAGCCATTGATTATACACTCGAAGCACTAAAAATAGCAGAGGAGCAACAAAATTTCCTACAAAAAGGAAGCTGTTTCCAAAATCTTGGGCTGTTTAATCAGACAAAAGGAAATCATGCAGATGCATTAGATTATTTCCAAAAATCCCTCACCATAAAAAAAGAATATAAAGCGGAACCTCGACGAATTGCTAATACGTTAGATGCGATTGCCGGTGTTTACGCAGAGATGGATGATAACCAAAGTGCCCTTCAATACTACGAAGAAGCACAAAAACTCCGAAAGGAAAACGGAGATGCAATTGGATATGCCTTGAGCTTTTATAATATTGGTGTTTTTCATCATAAGCAAAAGAACTTTAGGAAAGCTTTGAATAATTATGAGATTGCACTGGATAAAATAAAAGAATTTCACATTCCAATTTATGAAGCCTTTTTTTTAGATGCGATAGGTAATGCTTACACAGACCTGGGGAACCCGGCAAAAGGAATTGGGTATATTAAAAAAAGCTTAGCCATTAGAAAAGAAATAAAAGACTTCGCCGGTTATGCGCATACTTTAATCAATTTGGCAGATGCTTATCTAAAAAAAGGAAATACCCGGAAAGCGCTTGAAACAGCTAAGCTGTTTGAGCAGTATCAAGACGATGCCTCACCTGATGACAAATTAGCTTTGGAATTAACACTACAGGAAATATGGATTAAAAAAAATAATTATAAGAAAGCTTTTCTGCACCTCAAGCATGCCAATAAAATGGAACATGCAAGGGATAGTTTGTATAATCAAAAAGCTTTAGCAGAATCAAGGGCCGGCTTTGAATTTAGAATGGCTCAGATAGAGCATGATTTAGAGATAAAAGAGAAGGAAAACGAAATCAATAGCATCCAAGCCGCACATGACGCTTATTTACTAAATTTATTTAAAGTCGGTATCGCCATCTTATTAGGTCTTTTGTTTTTGTTACTTTATAATTATTTACAAAAAAGAAAGGCACATAAAGAAATTGCCGCTCAATACATAGAGCTGGAAGAAAATAGCAAAATCATTGATCGCGCCAATAAAAATCTAAAAATAGTCAACCAAAAATTAGCCATAAGCAATAATAGCCTGCAACAATTTACTTTCGCGGCCTCGCACGACTTGAAAGAATCCCTTAGAACAATTACCAGCTTCTCTCAATTAATTAAAATTGATGAAAAATCTAACCTAGATAAAAGTGGTGTTTCTCCAAATGTCGATTTTATCATTTCGAGTGGCAAGAAAATGCACAAAACTTTAGATGATTTATTAAGCTATGTGAATTTGAATTTTGAAAAAGAGGAGGAAGAAGTAGTGGTCTTTCAAGATGTTGTCAATTCTTGTGGACAAACCGTTTTTTCTGAAGTTGATTTCCCTTATACCATTCATATTGATACACCTTTCCCACAAATGAAAGCCAAGAAGTCTATGGTCCATCAGTTGGTATATAATTTAATTGAAAATTCTCGGGACTTTAGAAATGAAAAATTAGCATTAAAAATAAATATTGGATGTAATATTAAAGGAAAGGATTGCGTCTTTTATGTTAAAGACAATGGGGTAGGGGTTGAACCTAAGTTTCTCAATTATATCTTTGAGCCTTTCAAAAGGTTAAATAGCCGAACAAAAAGTGGATCCGGTCTGGGTCTGGCTGTTTGCAAAAAAATCGTAGAAATGCACGGTGGAAATATCTGGGCATCTTCTGACGGTAAAGATGGAACGACTATTTTTTTTACTATTACTAACGCCATTCAAAAAAAGAACTAATTGCTTTCTGTTTTAATTCCAATTTATAATTTTGATGTTAGGATCTTGGTCAATGAATTGTCAGTGCAAGCTGGTAATTTATCAGAAACGATTGAAATTCTTTGTATTGATGATGGTTCTTCCCGCGAATATCGCCAGCATCATCGCCCCTTAGCTGCGCTTCAAAATGTTTCCTATATCGAACTTGAAAATAACATTGGGAGAGCTGCCATCCGAAATTTATTAGCGAAGAAGGCAAAGTACGATTATCTGCTTTTTATGGATAGTGATGCCAAAATAATTTCCACTCATTTTTTATCCAATTATTTTAACCTTCTTCCGACTCCTTCTGTTTGGATGGGAGGTCGGGTTTATGCCAAGTCTGCTCCTTCTAATCCCGATTTTTATCTCCATTGGTTATACGGAACAAAAAGGGAATCTATGCCCGTTAAACTTCGGAAAAAACAACCATTTCATCATTTTATGACCAATAATTTCCTCATTCCCCGATCCATTTTTTTTGACGTGCCAATAGACGAAGAGGTAAAAGGATACGGACATGAAGATACACTTTGGGGGTTTTCTTTACAGGCTGCAGGTTATCAAATTGAACATATCGATAATCCCGTCCTACATCTGGGGCTTGAACCGGCAGCTGTCTTTTTAAATAAAAGCGAAGAAGCAGTCCACAACCTATTTGAAATACACCAACGAGGGAAAAAAATATCATCAAAATTGCTTTCTGCTTATTTGATACTCCAAAAATACCACCTCACCAATATCTTTAAAGCTTTAGTCTGCCCATTCCTGCCTTTTTTTGAAAGAAACTTAAATTCAGCCCACCCCAATTTACATTTTTTAGATTTATGGAAATTGTGCAAAATGTTGACAAATTCAAAATAAATAGGCAACTGAAAATTATGTTGTTTTTTTTTGTTTTTTGGAATATGAAAAGTAATGCTTATCTTTGTTCTAGCTTTTTGGAAAATCTATCTCATTTTAAAGTCAAATAAAGCCTTTTGTCCTCTCGAAAGGTGGTTCTTTATTTGATACTCGATACCTACGCGCTATACTATTCCAAAACCTGATGTAACTGCAATATTATTCATTTTAAGTGATCGAATACAATGACTATGAGTTACGCATCTTTTTTCAAAGCTATAAATGCTTTTGCTTTTTTATTGCTCCCCCTGTTAGTTTATTCACAGGGTCCTGATTGCGATCAGGCATTAGTCATCTGCTCTGATGGTGCAGTACAGTTTAATCCTCAGGGCCCTGGGATAGATGATTTTGCTGACCCGGATAATAATAGTGGTTGCCTTTCAGATGTACCCATTGCTGAGAACCAAAGTGCCTGGTATTATTTCGAATTCCAGCCCGACATGCCTCCCAATAGTGTAATTACATTTACGATTAGCCCTGATGCAGGAGGGTCACAAGATTATGATTTTGCCGTTTTTGGTCCGGATGTTGAATGCGATGCCTTGGGGAATCCTATTCGATGTTCTTATTCCGGTCAGGGTGGTGATACTGGATTGAGTACAGGCGCCAATGATACATCCGAAAACGCATCAGGAGATAGATTTGTCGCCGCCTTAACCGTCCAGCCGGGACAGGGATTTTTTTTATTAGTTGACAACTTTTCTGACAATTCCTCCGGGTTTAGTATGACATGGGGAGAATCTGCCGCGCCCTTTTTAAATTGTAATGCTACTCCGGGCTGTGCCATAGAAATATCTACAAATGGTCCTTTTCAAATTTGCTCGGGAGGTGGCGACCTTAACCTCTCTGCTATTGTGACGGGCACCATTGGCGTTGCCAATTATTCATGGGTGGATGGCAATGGTAGTACCGCCTTATTTAGTGACCCAACTTCTCTTAGCCCAACGGTGACTTTACCCAATGGATTTACAGGGGATTTATCTTTCATCCTGACGGTCACAGACGAGGATTGCACAGAAACGGCTATCATAAATTTATCTACCTATCCACCAATCGAATTTGATCCACAGGAGTACGATTTTTGTTTTGGCGATAATATCACAATTAATATTCCCGGTAATTACGTAAGTTATCAATGGTCAACTGGCGATATTGGTCCTTCTATTTTAATGGACGCAACAAATCATAATCTCCAGGTTACAGTGACTGATGCGAATGGCTGTACAGGCGTCGCTGACTTTGATGTCACGGAACATCCGCAACTCTTACCCGATATTTTTGGGGATAACACCATCTGTGTCGGGCAGAGTGCTTCTTTCGCAGTTGGAGAAGAATTCTTTGCTTATGATTGGTCAACAGGAGAAATTTCACAGGGGATTACTGTCTTTGATCCTGGTATTTATTCGGTCACTGTTTATAATGAAGCTGATTGCTTCGAAGTCATAGATTGGGAAGTTACAGAAATTTCATTTCCTGAATTAGAGGTGGATGGTCCTCTTGGTTTATGTCAAGGGGATACGGTTCTAATTACAACCGAACAAGGCTATCCTGAATATTTTTGGAATAATTTAGCGCAAGGGGCTTCTATTTCTATTGACGCCCCCGGTGTTTATGAAGTAACAGTCGTCGATGAAGATGGTTGTTTGCATTATGGCGATATTGATATTGGAGCATTAGATGATCCAATCCCTACGATTTTAGGAGATAGTATTTTTTGCACCAATGACAGTACTTCTTTGTCTTTATCAGAAACGTACCCGTCTTACCTATGGTCTAATTCGGCAACAACCCCTGCTATCACTGTGAGCAATGCCGGGAACTATTCCGTGACGGTGGTTTCCGAAGAGGGGTGTTCCGGGGAAACGAATATAAATATACAGGAACAAACTATATCTGTCGAAATTACTGGTCAAAATAATTTTTGTAGTGGTGAGTCTGCTACGATCAGCGTCCCCAATACTTTTGCGTCTTACCTTTGGTCAAATGGAATGAGTACAAATAGTATTTCTGTTACGCAAGAAGGTACGTACGCAGTCACGGTCACTGATAATTTTGGGTGTAGCTCGACTGATAGCATTACAATTATAGAAAATCCCTTGCCCAATTTCGATATAGAGGGTAATTTGGCTATTTGCCCCAATGGGCAAACAACTTTAATGCCGGACAGCTCATTTACCAGTTATTTATGGACGAATAGCAATACTTCACCTTCTATTATAGTCACCAGCCCTGGAAATTACGGTTTAACGGTAACGGATAGTAACGGTTGTTCAAGTAGTGATAATGTTACTGTTGTAGAAGAAGATATGTTAGATATTTCTTTGAATGGGGTATTGGCCATTTGTGATAATGACACAACAGAAATAGGCGTTAATGGTGACTATGCCTCTTATGAATGGACAAATGGAGCGGCTTCTTCCTCAGTTTTTGTAGGAAGTGCCGGTGTGGTTGGCGTGACTGTCCAGGATGCTTTTGGCTGCGTTGGGGTGGACTCGGTGAATGTTGAGGTTTTTGAACTTCCCGACTTTGAGATCACAGGGAGCAACGAATATTGTCAGGGAATAGCTACCGTTTTAAATACCACACCCGCCTTTAATGCTTATGAATGGAGTGATGGCAGTAGTGCCCCTCTGGATACAATTAGTAGCCCCGGCGCTGTTTTTGTAACCGTTACAGACGCTAATGGCTGTAAAAACTCTAACCATCTGACGGTAACTGAAAACCTAAATCCAACACCACAAATCGGAGGGATACCTCAGTATTGTCCCAATACTTCTACGGAATTAAATGTATTAAATAATTATTCGTCCTATGCGTGGTCAACTGGAGGGACCGAACAACAAACAACTGTATCTGAAGTAGGCAATGTCTTTGTCACGGTTGTCGATGAAAACGGATGTATTGGAATGGATACTGTAAATGTTTCCCTTTATCAGCTTACTGAACCAATCATAGAAGGTGATTTGAAATTTTGCCCCGAAGGAGAAACCACTTTAAATGTCAATCAAAACTTCGAAACTTATCAATGGTCTTCTACTGACACAACCAATCAGATTACGATTGATAATATTGGGAATATTGCAGTAACTGTTACTGATGAGCATGGATGTCAAACCTCTTCCAGCGAAATGTTGGATTATTATACAGTGGCAAAACCATTGATAACGGGTAATGACTTTTGTGAAGGAGAAACGACAACCATTCTTGGGGAACTTGGTTTTAATACGTATTTATGGTCAAATGGATCCGATTCGGATACAATTAATGTATCTTCCGGTGGGGCCTATTTTTTAACGGTCACGGATGCCAATGGTTGCAAGACCGATAATTCAGTTGATATTATCGAACATCCTTTACCCCAATTTGAAATAGATGGTCTAGCGCAGTTTTGTATAGGGTATTCTACTAAAATATCTGTCGGAAATAATTTTGCAGCGGTTCAATGGGCTTCCGGGGAAACATCGGATACAATTGAAGTAAACACAGCTGGTTTATATACCGTATCCGTTACCGATGAATTTGGATGTGTTGGAACAAATGATATTCTTGTTGAGGAATTGCAGTCTTTGAGTCCGGTTGTTTTTGGTGATTTACATTATTGTGAAAATGATACTACAACCTTAGAGGGAACTTCAGGGTTTCTGACTTATCAATGGTCTAATGGTTCGACGGAACAATCAATCACCGTGAATACCCCCGGAAACTACGAATTAACCGTTACCGATGAGTCGGGTTGTACAGGGGATACCCTTGTTACCGTGATTGAAGATGCACTGCCGACACCTGACATTACAGGCGTTTTTGATTTTTGCCCTGATGAGATGGCAACGCTTTCTGCGGATACCACTTATGTCGCCTATTCCTGGTCTTCCGGGGACACCTTGAATGCCATTTCGACCAATACTCCGGGACTTTATCACCTGACTGTTACAGATATAAATGGCTGCTCAAACGAAACACAGGAGCTTGTTGTCGAAAATCCTTCTCCCAGCTTTGATATTACGGGAATTGATTATTTTTGTCAGAGAAGCTCTACTGAGGTGAGTGTTTCTGAAACTTTCGAAAATTACAATTGGTCTAACGGGGCGCAGGAGCAATCTACTATCGTAACGACAGAAGGGAGTATTTCCGTTGAGGTTGAAAATGAATTTGGCTGTAAAGGGGAAGATACTATTAATATTGATGAAATTGAATTTCCGGTTATTAATGCCGGTCCGGATAAGGTGTTGGATTGCGAGGTTCGCAGTGTAGCTTTGGAGCCAACCGATATGACTATTCCTGATAATTGGATTTATATTTGGCAAGGCGATGGCTTAGCTCCCGCAGAGGTGAATGTACCTAATCCTACTATTGAGCAAGAGGGAGTTTATTCCTTGTATTTATGGGATGAAACGCACCAGTGCAAGACGGAGGAGACCACCGTTGAGGTAGTGGATAATGCCTACACCCCTGATGTGTTTATTCAGGTACTGGATACGCTCAATTGTTTGCTGGAGTCAGTTAGAATCTCCACCTTTGGCTCTGAAGAAGGGGAGGGCATTCGTTATAATTGGTATAAAGAGAATCAATTAATTCCAAATGAAAATCACCCATTTATTTTTGTGAGCGAGCCAGGGATTTATTCTTTTGAGGTAATCGATGATTCGACCCACTGTATTGCAATTGATGATGCAGAAGTAATAGAGGATGAATTATTCCCTATTGCCGATGCCGGAATCGCACAACATTTGGATTGTAATATAACGCAGGTTAATTTACAGGGAACTAATTCACAGGCTGGACCTACTATCTCCTATGAGTGGCATCCTCTTGGGGCGGGAAACATTATCGCTGGATTCACAACAAATGAGCCAATCGTGAATAGCCCCGGGTTATATGAATTAATCGTTAGTGATACTATAAATGGCTGTTCTAATAAGGATACAGTCGAGGTAACACAGGATATTCTCAAGCCAATTGTCGATGCAGGGCAGGATCAAACCTTAGATTGTCAAACAGAGGAAGTGATGTTAGAAGGCAGTGTTTCTATGGTTAATGAAAATTTTGTCTTATCTTGGACGCGGTTAGGTAATCCTACTGGTATTGGACAAGGGAGTAACCTGCTAACATCTGAAGCCGGAATTTATCAATTGGAAGCAACAAATTTAGAAAATGGCTGTAAGAATACGGATCAGGTGGAAGTGATTTTTAATGATAACAATCCGAAGCAATTTGTCGTGGATCAACAGGATAACTCCTGTTATCAATCCGATGATGCCTACATTGTGATTTCTGAAACAATAGGAGGAACACCTCCATTATTGTACAGCTTTGACGGAGGTGATTTTTCATCCTTGAACTTATTTAATAATCTTGCGGCAGGAACTTATTCTTTGGTCGTTCAGGATGCAAATGGCTGCGAATTAGATACCATTATTAATATTAGAGAAGGTAATGACTTAGCGGTTGAATTGGGTGATGACATCTTCATTGATTTTGGCGAAAGTGTCGATATTGAAGCACAAATTAGTCTGCCTGTTGATAGTTTAGCCTCTTTGGTTTGGCAGCTTCAGGACAGCATTGAATGTACAGATCCTTATTGTTTAAGTTTTGTTGATACGCCACTTCTGACAACCAATTATCAGGTCACTATTACCGATGAGAATGGCTGCACCAGAGTGGACGACTTAACTGTTTTTGTGAACAAGCCAAGAGATGTTTTTATTCCCAACGGTTTTTCTCCGAATGGAGATGGTATTAATGATGAATTAATAGTTTTTGCAGGTCGAAGCGTGGCTTATGTGAAATCCTTTCTGATTTTTAACAGATGGGGCGAAATTGTTTTTGAGGTCTATGATTTCCCGCCTAATGATCCGACCTTCGGTTGGGATGGTCATTATAGGGGGACTAGATACAATAATGCTGTTTTCACTTATTTTGCAGAAGTCGTTTTTATTGATGGAGAAGAAATTTTATTTAAAGGAGATGTTACCTTGGTCAAATAAATTAGATTATTGTTAAGGTTTTATCAACCAAATGTATTATATGGAAAAGAAATTTTACTCGATTTTTACCTGGATTTTAGTTTTTATTGCGTTGATGTTTTCTAGTGGGCTCGCTGCCCAAAATGAAGACTGCATTGACTTTGAAGTAATTTGTTCTAATGCTCAATTCTCGAATACATCTTCTGGTAGTGGAATTGACGACTTTTTGGATCCTGATAACAATGCTGGTTGCTTATCAACTGACGAACATGAAAGCGCCTGGTATTATTTTGAATTTAATGCATCTACACCTCCAAATTCGGTGGTTACTTTTGTCATCGATCCCAATAATTTTACGGATGATTATGATTTTGCACTCTATGGTCCTAATGTGACCTGTGATAACCTTGGATCCCCCATTCGATGTTCCTATTCGGCTGATGATGGACCGACGGGCCTGGCTACCTGGGCTAATGATAATTCAGAAGGTGCTGGAGGAGATGCTTATGTGAGTGAAATTCTGGTAAATGCAGGAGATGGATTTTATTTATTAGTGGATAACTATTCCAGCACAACCACTGGTTTTGATATGACCTGGGGAGGAGATGGCAGTAATTACTTAGACTGCAATCCAAGTTGTACTTTAATGGTCGAATTACCTCCTCCAATGGATGTTTGCGAAGAGGCTGTCTTTACGATAAATAGTATTATTACGGATGCCTCTGGTTCAGAAATTTATGCTTGGGTGGGGACTGGTGGCGGAACTGCTTATCTTGATGCTACAGACATTGCTAACCCGCAAGTGACATTGCCTCCTGGATTTTCCGGAAGTATTACTTATACATTAACGGTAACAGATGGCAGCTGTGTCGAAAGTGCTGATATTACAATAACGACCCTTCCTCCCCCTGTTCCCAATAGTGGTAATTTCTCATTCTGTAATGGGGGAAGCCAAATATTGGATGCTGGGACTGGATTTTCCACTTATTCCTGGTCAACAGGAGAAAGTTCTCAAACGATTACTGTAGTGGCACCGGGGACCTATGATGTGACGGTTACTGATAATAATTCCTGCTCCGGTACAGGCTCTTTTGTTGTCACTCAAAACCCTCCTATTAATGTCGCTATCAGTGGTGACCTGGTTATTTGCGACGGAGGGAGTACCACTTTGACCGCCGATGCAGGGTATGACACCTATAGCTGGTCAACTGGCGCTGCCTCTGCCTCTATTACGGTCAACTCTACAGGAGTTTATTCGGTGACGGTGACCGATGCGCAATCGTGTACCGGTACAGCTAGTGTTACCGTAACGGATATGGTTCTGCCAGCAATTGATATTACACAACAACCCGACTTTTTATGTGCGGGTAGTAGTGTTTCCTTAGATGCGGGATTCGGTTTTGCCTCTTATTCCTGGTCCACAGGAGAAAATTCCCAAATCATAAATATTCAACTTCCCGGTAATTATTCGGTGACGGTTGAAAATAATGCGGGCTGCATGCAAACGGGAGATATTAATGTAGCCCTTGGTGCGACACCTACGCCTTTTATTGATGGTACACTGGATATTTGCCAGGGGACGACGACTACATTGACGGTTTTGGGAGGTAATTTTGATACTGTCCTTTGGTCAACTGGAGAGCAAACACAAAGCATTAGCGTATCCGCAACGGGTATTTACGCAGTGACGGTAACAAATGCAGATGGTTGCTCCGCAGAAACGCAGGAGTTGGTAACTGTAAGCCCCGGACCTGAACCACAGATTACTGGTGTAACCTATTTGTGCCCTGGGGATAACGGTGTTTTAGCGACAATTGATTCCTATGATTCCTATGCCTGGTCAACAGGCGAATCATCCGCCCAAATTCAAGTTTTCAATGCTGGATTTTATTCTGTAACGGCAACGGATGCAAATGGATGTACAGGAGTAGATACTTACGAAGTACAGACAGCGACAGCACCCATTCCTATTATTGATGGGGACTTGACTTTTTGTGAAAATGGAAGCACTACACTTTCTTTGACAGAAAATTTTGATTCCTACCTATGGAGCGATGGTTCTTCTCAACCATTTTTGATTGTCAATGCGCCGGGGGATTACTCCGTTACCGTGACCAACCAGCAAGGCTGTTCAGGTGAAACCACAGTAACTGCCATTGAAAACCCCTTACCAATTCCTATTATTGATGGCCCTGCCTTTATGTGCTTTGGTCAGGAAAACGTCGAAATTGGCGTATTAGACCCTTATGATACATATATATGGAATACAGGAGCTTCAACTCAAAATATTTTTGTCAATGCTCCAGGGACTTATTACGTAACTGTTACTGATGCTTTTGGCTGCACAGGAAGCAATCAATTTACACTTGTGCAATTAGATCCAGTCGAACCGGAAATAATTGGTGATTTATTAATTTGTGACGGTGATTTTACCACATTAAGCATTATAGGTGACTACGATCAAATATTATGGTCAGATGGCTCGACGGGCTCTTCTATTGATGTTTATAATTCTGGACCGGTTAGCGTGTTTGTTATGGATGCCAACGGATGTACGGGTGAGACCGAAGTCACGGTAACCAAACTTCCCGCTATTAACCCGGAAATAACCGGAGATTTAATCATCTGTGATGGTGATTTTACCGTTCTAAGTATTGAAGGTGATTACAATCAAATATTATGGACGAATGGTTCAACCGGCACGTCTATTGATGTTTATGACGGTGGTCCTGTAGGAGTCTTTGTCCTTGATGATAATGGTTGCTCTGGAACGACAGAAGTGACTGTGATAAAATTACCTGCTGTTGACCCTGAAATAACAGGTGATCTATTTATGTGTAATGATGATTTTACGGTATTGACTGTCGGTAGCTTTGATCAAATATTGTGGAGCGATGGTACTTCAGGTAATTCGATTGACGTTTATAATTCTGGACAAATCGGCGTCACTGTTACTGACCAAAATGGTTGCTCGGGAACGGCGGAAGTCTCTGTAACGGAATTGGAGGCGGTTGAGCCACAAATAACAGGTGATTTATTCTTTTGTAATGGTGGTTTCACCAGCCTAAATGTAGGAAATTACGATCAAATATTATGGAGTGATGGTTCCACTGGATCTTCCATTGATGTTATTACCCCTGGTCCTGTAAGTGTGACGGTTGTTGATGATTTAGGGTGTCAGGGGCAAACCGAGGAAATTATTACTCAATTACCCATTCCCTCCGTAGAAATTGTCGGTCCCGAACTGTTTTGTGAGGGCTCAATGGTCATTCTGGAAACCAGCGAACCCTTTGCTACCTATCAGTGGTCAACCGGTGATGATACTGCTACCACTCCCATAGATCAAACTGGTGAATATTGGGTAACGGTAACAGATGCAAACGGTTGCGAAGCCATAGATGACATTTTTGTTCAAACACTGGCGCCACCTGCTTTTGAGGTCGTTGGAAGTAGAACTTTTTGTCCCGGAAGTGAAACTACTTTGAGCGTTTTAGAGGACTTTGTTTCCTATGAATGGTCTAATGGCAGCACTCTTGCTTCTATTACCGTTAACACTGCTGGTCCCTATATTGTTACCGTAACAGATAATTTGGGCTGTATGTCCAGCGTTTCTGTCATGGTATCGGAACAAGCCAACCTAAATCCCACTATTTCCGGAGGTCCATCCTTTTGCGCAGGCGACACGATAACACTTAGTGCTGGAGATGGCTACGATGAATATTTATGGTCAACCGGAGCTACAGAAAGTACTATTCATATTGATGAACCTGGCATTTACAGCGTTACTGTAAGTGAAAACACGGGTTGTTCCGGTGAGGCATCAAAAGAAATAATTCGTTATGACAATCCCAGTCCCATTATTACGGGAGTAGATACTGTTTGTGTAGGTACTGAAGCTAATTTGGGATTAGAGCAAACTTATCAGAGCTACCAATGGAGTACCGAGGCCCTAACTCCTTCCATTATTGCGCAGGGCGGTCTTTCTTATTCGGTAACGGTAACAGATGAAAACGGCTGTAAAGGAAGCGCCATGCATGATGTTGGCTTGTGGCAAAATCCTGTACCTAATATTTTAGGAGATACGGTATTTTGCCCTGAGGCACAAACTACACTAAGTTTAGAAAATGATTATCCATCTATTACTTGGTCAACGGGTAGTACTGCCGATATGATTACGGTAAATACCGAAAATACCTTTACAGTTGAGGTCGTGGATGAACACGGTTGCGAAGGGACGGATATACAATCAACGGCTTATTGGAATACTGTAATTCCGGAGATTTCCGGTAGTTTTGTTTTTTGTCCGGATGAAAGTACCGAAATTGCGGTCTTCCAGCCTTTCGCTTCTTATCAATGGAGCAATGGAGATACCACTTCATTTACGAGTATCCAAACAGAAGGCAATATTTTTGTAACAGTTACAGACGGGCACAATTGCCAAACATCCAGCTCAGAGGAGATAACGGAACTTAATGTTGAAGAATTAAATTTTGTAGGACCAACGGCTTTTTGTGAAGGGGATACCATTACCCTTGGATT
>CAZNCI010000020.1:0-15021 GCA_964571475.1 uncultured Saprospiraceae bacterium
GTTTAATATGTGTGTTATTTAGTTCTTAAGACACTAGCGCTTTAAGGTGCTGTTTTAATGCGCTGGCAACCGGTAGTGAAGAACGACAAGGCGATAAGGGAGGGAAGACGAATAGTTGTATTAGCGGCATAAGGAAGATTCTCTGAAACCAGTTTGAACTTACAAATACCCAACCAAAAAGAGCCACTCCAATTTGTTATTGAAGTGGCTCTTTTAATTTAAAAACATCAGTAATCCTTAGTTAACATATAAGCGCTGATAAGGCATCAAAACTTCGCTTCGTTCCAGATTGTTTAGTTGTCTTAATGCTTCTACTTTCATATTATAATACTTTGCAATTCGGTATAAAGTCTCACCTTCCTGCACGATATGAACTTTCCTTTTGACACCATCAGCTCCATTAACGATTTCAGATTGAACCCCTTTGGGGCTTAGATCTTTTTCCTGATTTTTTTTACTTTGAGGGGTAGGATAGGTCGTTCTTTTTTGACCAACAGGACTTGGATAATAATAATCAGAAATTGATTTTTCTTCTGCTGTATTATTAAACTTCACTTCAGGTCCTCCATTTCTGGATGTGGTGGAATAGCTCGCCGGTGTTTCATCCTCAAAGTCCGCATTGGCTGTACCTCCCTTTTTTGTAAATTCAGGATGGTAATAGGGCGCAGGAGCTGCTGGAGTCTCCCTTTTTGCTGTCGTTGTTTTTCTTTTAAAAACACCTTTTTTTGTCGTATTTGACCTCTTGACTGGAGGCGTTGACATGGAATAATCATTATTTGCGCAAGGGCAGTCATCTACCTTGATGCGCTGATTTACCTTTAGGAAATCAGTGGATTTTAAATTATTCATCTTCCGAAAGCGAGCTTCGGTGTAGCCATATTTCATCGCTAGGAATGCAACGGTTTCCCCTGGTTTTACCGTGTGGTAAGTTCCCGTATTTTTACTATTCCCATTTTTAGCGGAAAATGATGTAGGAGTAGTTTTGGTATAGGACTTTGTAGGTGTTTTTTTCTTAACATCTTTGTCCCATACGACACTACCCGACTTAGCGGTCATGGTCGATGGTGGAGCTGAAGTAATGGATTTTGAAATCCTCAGTCTTTCACCGCGTTTAATATTGGTATTTCTTTTGTGATTCCACTTTTTGATGTCACCAACCGAAACCTTGTATTTTCTGGCGATGGCATATAAAGTCTCCCCTTTAGCTACCGTGTGATACTCTGGTGCCGGAGGAGGAGGAAGTGCTTCTTCCGTATCGTAAGCATAGGCGTCACCACCTTTGGCAACCAAGTCTTTTGGCGTATCCCGTTTCCTTTCGTCGGTATAGGACTCGGGGGCTTCTTCTTTAGAAGGGTTGCCGCAAAGCTGGTTAATGTATCGGCTATATCTCGATTTGTTGATACGAATCAAGGTGCTATTCCCCTTGCTATTATCACCGGGAGTTGTACCAATTTGCTCATTGATAAGTCCAACTTCAGGAATAAATTTAATATCAATAAATTCCTTATTGTGACCATTGGGTAATTGCCTAAAGAGATATGCATTAAAACACTCTTCGGGCAGTACTCCTTCGAAGAAGACCTTGGCGTCACTCGATTGAGAAATATTCTCACCAATAGTTCCGGCGATTAAATTGAATCTGAAACTATATTTCGGCGAAGTATAAGTAATCCATTCACCGCTCTTTTTATAGTGGGAGGCGAAATTGATAGGATGGACCTGAAATTTTTTCCCAACCCGTGTCACAACAAAATAATTGTTGATATTTCGGTTGATGGTCTGGACGAGTTTTTTGTCAAATTTTCCGTTATAACATCCAATAAAAGGCGTTGGGAGCGCACTCAGTGTTTGAGTCGCTTCTTTATCAACCTCCAGGATGATGTGTTCATCCCTGTTGGTATTAATTTGGAAGGCAAAAAAATCTTTTCCCTCATTTTTGCGGTCATATTCCATTTTATCCATACAGTCAGAACTGTATAAGATGTAAATGTTTTCTGCAAAGACAGAGAGGGATGTAGTAATCGTAATCAGTAAAGTAATGAAAAATGTTCTCATGCACATTATTAAATATATGAAACAAATAGTATCAGTATCTTGGATACAATATCAGCAAGGTACTTTAAACCAATAGAGAAGTCAAGTATTTTGAGAATTTTAACACAAAACGTTGGTGTTTTTAGTTTAATTGCCTAAAGATGCTTTTTTTTTAGGTGTATAAATAATTCATTGCCCAACCTAGGTTGGATGGATTCCTTGCTTTCTTCTAATAAAATGATCTTAAAATGTGGCGTAAAAATTTCTAAGTACTGTTCTTTATTTCCTCCAAACGGGGGCCCCTGCCTTGAAAATTCAGTGGAAAATAACAAGCCGAATAATTGACCCTCTCTGTTTAATAGCTGAGCGGCTTTTCGCGCGTATTCTGCTCTTAAATCAGGGGAGATAGCACAAAAGAAGGTCTGTTCTACGATAAGATCAACCGTTAAATCGAGCTTGAAGAAATCCTCTACCAATAGATGTTTGGCTGGAAAATCTGGGCATTTTTCTTTTAGATGCTTAAATGCACTTTCTGCCCAGTCACAGACCCATACATTTTCAAATCCTGCCTGGTGTAAATAAATCGCCTCATGGGCAGAACCCGCACCTGGAATCAGAATATGTGTTTTTTTATCTATTATTGTGTCAAACTTATTTTTCAAAGCAGGAGCAACATAACCAATATCCCAAGGTATATTATTATCACAATATCTATTATTCCAATAGTTGGCATTGAGTTCAGTCATAGTTTAATTTTTAAAATCAGGTTCTTTTATCGTTTTCTCATCTACTTCGTAATTATTTTTTTTCACCGCTTTGAATTTCACCTTGAGTTTGTATTTTGTACTCATGGTTTGTACCAATGGCATAAACATGGTATTCATCAACTCTACGGCTTGTTTTTTGGCTTTAGACCTGATGTTGCTTTCAAGGGCTTCTCTTCGGAATTCCTCTCGGAGTACATTGATGGCCTGATTGAGATTAATATCTTCCACCTCTCTCATCCAGCCTATATCTAATTTTTCAATTTTGGGATAAACCTCGTGAGAGAGTATGACCGGCTCTGGTAGTGTAATGGTCACAACACCTGCTTTTGAGTTGAGGTTAATGGAGAAATAGTCACTCAATTTAAAACCTACTTTCAATATACTAATGGCGGTGATTTCAATATCTGAAGTGGAGACGTTAACCCCCCATATTTTTGTTTGTAAATTTTTATTAATTCCTTTTTTGTCACGAACTTCCATGGTGGCCAGTTCTGCCACCACTTTCTCGATTTTTTCCTGAAGCAGTCCTTTAGAGCGACTGAAGTCTTCTACCGCCGCTTTTTGATCCATCCTATTCACCAAAGGACGCAATGCTTCTGTTAGTGCAATTCCGCAGGGCGTATTGATATTTTCACCCTTTGCATATATACTGCCTCCTTCGGTTTTTACCAGTGTTGTGATGATTTGATTGACAAAGAAGCAGGTATATTTTGAAGCAATTTCATCAAATACTTCAACGGCATTTGTCGATTCATTGTCGTACCAGGTCTGATAAATGACCGAGGTGGTATCTTTTAAAGCGACAAAATCTTCAAAGTATAATTTCTTTAAATAGGGGTGGTGTTTTTTGTATTCTGATTCCAGTTTTCCTTTTACTTCAGAATCCAGTCCCATTCTTTCAGCGACATGATTTAATATCGACATATTTATATCATATACCAATTGATCAAAATCGCGTTTGTAGCGATACGGATTGGATAAGATGACGAGTGCATCATCCTCGTCAATGTCCACATGAAAATTGGATGGTTTGTAGTTAATTTGTAGTTCTTTTGGGACTTTGGTGAAACTCCCTCCCTTGCCCGCAAAGTTTTTATAGATAACAACTACGCTAATACTTAGCAATACAATAAAGATTAGCATTCGTCCGGCATTGCCGGCATTACTTGATTCGTCCGATGAATTATTAGCCATAGAAATACTTTATACTTTTACATTTTACCCGTTTGACAGGTCAATTGATTAAAGAATTGTACAAATTTATGATTTGAAAGTGGTAAATTTGTAGTTTTGCTTGATTTTTTATTATTTTGAAGAGATGAATAGGCAGCAAACCATTAATTGTAAAGGAAGATTACTTGATTTAAGGACCCCGGTTGTTATGGGAATTTTGAATGTAACGCCTGATTCTTTTTATGCAGATAGCAGGGTTTCAGAGCAGGGTGTTTTAACTAAGGCTGAGCAATTTATTAAGGAAGGGGTTTCTATTATTGATATTGGCGGAATGTCTTCCCGTCCTGGGGCGAAAATCATTACAGTAGAGGAGGAATTAAAACGTGTATTGCCCGTTATTGATAAAATTGGAAAAGAGTTTCCCGATACTTGCCTGTCGATTGATACAGTCCATAGTGCGGTTGCGAAAGCTGCCATTGATGCGGGGGCTTCGGTTATTAACGATATTTCTGCTGGAGAGATTGATCCCAATATGTTTCAATTAGTGGCATCACTTGAAAATATCCCTTATATCCTGATGCACATGCAGGGGATGCCCGCTACGATGCAGCTCCATCCAAAATACGAGGATACGGCATTAGAAGTGCTTGATTTTTTGATTGAAAAATTGGGCGATTTGCGCGCATTGGGCGTCAAAGATGTGGTGGTTGACCCAGGCTTTGGTTTCGGTAAAACGATGGATCAAAATTATGAATTATTGAAAAAATTAAATACCCTCGCAATGATGGAAGTGCCTATTCTCGTCGGGCTTTCCAGAAAATCTATGATTTATAAATTTTTAAATATATCAGCCGAGACTGCCTTACCTGCCACCGCAGCCTTACATTGGAAAGCGCTAGATGAGGGGGCAGACATCTTGCGGGTACATGATGTAAAAGAAGCGGTTGAAGTCGTTCAATTGTGGTGTAAAATCAGGGAAATATGAACGAGCAGCCATTTTCAAACCTAACGGAACAGAATATTAAACGGACTACTCTACGTCTGTTAAAGGCCTATTATAAAAACTTTGGACTCGAAGGTGATGAATTAATTATTCAACCCAATGAGGAGGATGTGGCCGCTGACTCCATGGCACTTTATGATAAAAGTTCTTTCCACTTTATCAAATCAGGCTTGGATTTTGTCGGCGAAGGAGGAATAATTGTGGATGGCTTTATTTCTTTCCCCAAGGAGAATGGAGAGATTTTTTTAGCGACATTTGAAGCAACTTCTTATTTGCAGAGGAAAGAGTTGTTTTACCAACCCTTGCCACAGATATTATTTTGGGACAGCCTGGCGGCAGCTTCTTTGTTATCTGTCGTCATTTTTGTCACTGCACACATCAATAAGCTTTTCTTTTTGTACTACTTTGGCACTTTTTTATCAGTTTTTTTCGGATTAGCTGTTTTTGGAGGAATATTTTTAATTTATTATAACATTTTTAAATATTTCACCTTTAGCCGGTATCGTTATATATATGCCATAGAGCAATTCAAAAGGTATTATGCGCAAGACCAGTGGGTGGCCTTTTCTGAAGATGTATTTCCCGATTTAACTTCCAACTACTTTGTGGAACTAAAAAGGCAGTGTGTTAAAAATGGAGTGGGGTTGATAAAAGTGGATCGCTATTTAAACTGCCAATTTTTATATGCAGCATCCAGAGATACCAGTTTGATTAAAGACAGGCCTCATTTGAGGTTGATTAAAAACCCCGGAAATAATAAAACACCAGTTGCTCCGCAAAATAAACCAAAGGGTAAAATTTTTTCAAAATTGCAGGCTTGGTTTCCCAAAAATAAAAAAATTGACTTGCTAAGGTTTGAGCATATTCCTTATAACCAATTTCTTGTCACTGCTTTTTCCTTTCTGGTCATTTTGACTTTTTTGGTTATCCAATGGTATAATGGCCCGATAAAATACGTCAATGAAAAAGCCTACGAGGCGCGCGTAACCAAAAAGATTAAAAAATTAAACCGGGAATCTGTTTATTATATCATTGATACACCGACTAAGCCCGGGGTCTTTGATACTTCCGGACTTCATGATTCGGATTATATTGTTAGAAAACTGGAAAGGGAAGTAGAGGGAAATATCGTCACGCCCGATTCTAAATTGGCAAAAGCAGATAAAGGGATCATAATGGCGGATGAAGAGACCAATAATATGTTGTTTTATGACTGTGAGCGTTTTGCTAATAATTTGGGTAAATTTTATCTGGTGACAGATACAATTGTGCCTTCTTTTGATGTTGCAATTGAGCGAATTAATTATTTGAAGCACGCCGGTTTGAGGGCAACGGCCTTATGGAGAGGTTGTTTATTGGGTTTCGATGATAGTTATATATTATATTTAGACGATATTTTGACCGATAGTCTGGAAGCTGCCTCTTTGAGGGATTATTATTGGAAAATGGACATAGGAGGAAAGTTGGGTTTACACCCAAAGGTGACGGTTTTTATTGGAAATTAATCTTATGGAAAATTTGGAATGGACAGAAGACTATAAACCGGGCTGGTGGCTTCGGTTTGGGCATATCAATACCATTTTTAGCGCCATGTCCCGGCGGATTGATGATGTTGCTTATCTGCGTGAACGATTCGAACTCTCCGATGGTGATTTTGTCGATTTAGATTGGAGTAGGCAGGGAAGTAAGAAGCTTGTTATCGCTTTGCACGGGCTGGAAGGCAATGCTCAACGACCATATATTAAAGGTATGATTCGGTATTTCAATGCCAATAAATGGGATGCGATGGGATTGAATTTTAGAGGGTGTAGTGGGGAGCCAAATAGGAAAGTGGTGACCTACCACATGTCTAAAATTGATGACTTAGCCGAAGTAGTCGAAAAAATAGCAGGAGTCGGCAACTACCAGACAATCGTTTTGGTCGGTTTTAGTCTGGGCGGTAGTGTGTTGCTTAACTATTTGGGACGTATGGCCGGGCACTTACCAAAAGCCTTAAAAGGGGGAGTAGCTATCAGCGTTCCCGTGGATTTAGTCCCGTCTGTGAAAGAAATTGGGAGCTTGAAAAATCGGGCCTATGTGCTTCGGTTTTTAAATACCCTGAATCCCAAGATGGCTAAGAAAATTCATTTATTTCCCGACCAACTGTCAGTTCCTGAGAAGTGGCCCAAAACCTTAGAAGCATTTGATGATTATTTTACATCAAAAATTCATGGCTTTGACGGTGCTCTGGATTACTGGACAAAAAGCTCGGCTCTTCAATACCTTAATAGAATTAATTTGCCTTGTTTGTTGATAAATGCACAGGATGATTCTTTTTTGTCTGAAGGATGTTTTCCACTGGATATTGTCCAGCAAAACGAAAATTTTCACCTTCTTGCACCCAAATATGGCGGGCATTGTGGCTTTGCCGGTGCTACAAATGAAAAAGGTGTTTTATGGAGCGAACAAATGACTTTCAAATTCGTAAATAAATATGTGCCATGACGTGCAACTAAACTAAGTACTAAAGTATTGTTAATATAATACTTATTTCGTAATCTTTTTTCTCTGCAATTGTTTAATAATTAGTGACTGAGCAAGATGTAAATAAACCGGGCTTGAATCCGCAAACAAGATTTGTGATTCGCCGTATTATGAGATTCCTCTGGAAATTAACCTTCCGATTGGCGGTGGTACTCATGGTTTTATTCCTTGTCTTTCAATTGCCCGTTGTTCAGAACTATCTATTGAAAAAAGTAACTAGCTCCTTAAATGAAAAACTTGGTACCAAGGTGGAAATAGCCGATATGCACATTGGGTTTTTATCCCATTTTTCACTTGATCGTGTTTATATTGAAGATGCTCATCAGGATACCTTACTCTATGCTCATAGAATTGATGCCAATATTAATTTAAATCCAATCACGCTGCTCCGCAAAGGAGTTATAGTCAATAAATTGCAGTTGGGAGGTATTGATTTTATTATGGAAAAGAAAAAAGGAGAGCAGCAAAATAACCTTCAATTTCTAATAACCCGGCTTTTTCCTGATAAAAAAGAAAAAAATGGCGATGAGCATAAAGGCGGTTTTCAATTAGATATTCATCAGATTTTTTTGAATGATGTACACTTTCGGAAAGCTGATTATATGCGGGGTAATGTCTTGGATGTTATGGTTGGCAATGGAGATATTTTGTTCAATAATGTGAACCTTCCCGATGAGGAAATTGATATTGAATGGGTGAAGTTTGATCAGTTGAGGCTACTCACTGAAAATCATTTAATGGATTCTACCCTGATGAATGAAGTCGATACTTATGACCCCAATGATACTGATACTTCTAAATGGAAAATCAGGATATTTGATTTCGATATAACGAATGCCCAATATAGCCTTCATAATTATTTTAAAGCTCCAATCAAAGAATCAAAAGAGGATGAATTGGACTTTCGGCACTTGATGACTTACGATGTTAATGTGGCTATTGATAGTTTTTTGTTTGATAAGGAAGTTTTTCATGGCATTGTAAGAGCCGTTTCTGCGAAGGATTCCAGTGGCTTTGTTTTGACAGATTTGTCTGGGGAGGATGTGACAGTTACGAATCATCAAACGATTATTAAAGGTTTAAACATAGAAACGCCCTATAGTCACATTGGAAACCATTTAGTCTTTAACTATGACCGATACCTTGATTTTCAAGAATTTGTTGACAGTGTTGATGTAGATCTTTCACTTGAGCAAACTTCCCTCGCTTTGCGTGATATTGTGAGTTTTGCTCCTGCATTAAAAGACAATAGGTTTTTTACTAAAAATAGAGAGACCAAGTTGGATATTAGTGGAAGAATAAAAGGTATTGTGAATGCTTTTAAGGCCTCCAATCTTTCCATTGCCCTACCGGATGGTAGTGTATTGGAGGGAAAATTAAAAACCAGAGATGTTACAGTTCGGGATGAAGAGAATTTTAACCTGAAACTTAAAAAACTCGAGACGACAGTTCAGACTTTGCACGATTTGATCCCCAATTTTCACCCTGACCCTAAATTTGACAATATGGGTAAATTGAATTTTAAGGGGCGGTTTGATGGTTTCCTGAATGACTTTGTTTCAGATGGTGTTCTTGTTTCCAATGTAGGAACAGCTTCTATGAAT
Organism: uncultured Saprospiraceae bacterium; assembly: GCA_964571475.1. Lineage (GTDB taxonomy): Bacteria > Bacteroidota > Bacteroidia > Chitinophagales > Saprospiraceae > JALVDO01. The sequence continues at coordinate 9,105 of CAZNCI010000020.1, forward strand.
ATGAGGGTTGATACCAAGGAAGGATTGACAGGTGCTAATTACTCAGGAGATCTGGAGCTTCAGTCTTTTGATTTAGGGCGATTATTTGAAAATCCGGATATCGGAATTGTAAATTTCCGAACAGAGGTCGTCAATGGCAAAGGTCTGACCCTGAATAGTGCCGATGCTGACTTATCAGCTGAAATTAAGGACTTTTATTATAAGGGGTATCAGTATCGAAATGCGGTTTTGGTAGGAAAACTTCAGAAGAATTTATTTGATGGAGATTTTTCTATACGTGATGATAATATTAATTTTACTTTTAAGGGTGAAATTGATATGAAGGGAGCTGCACCTCGTTTTAAGTTTAAAGCAGATATTGCCAATCTCGATTTTTATGCCTTGAATTTATCCAAAAAGGATCTTTCGCTTTCAGGGAAAGTTAATTTAAATCTGAAGAATAAAACACTGGCTAATTTGACGGGGAAAGTCCTGCTAAATGATCTTATTATCAAAAAGGACGATGTTAAATACAATGTTGACCAATTGGTTGCTTTTTCGAGTATTGACACCTCGGGAAGGAAGAGTTTTTTGGTCAAATCTGATGTAATTAATGCGGCTGTTTTTGGTCAATTTAATGTAGAAAAATTACATACTTCTTTTTTGTCCTTTTTTCAAAAAAATTATCCCGAATTTGTGGATCACCTTAACTTAAAGCTACCTAAAGGTAAATTGGAGCCTTACGACTTTTCCTTCGATATCTCAGTACTGGATTCAAAAGGACTCAATTGGCTAATTGATGATAAATTAGGTGTAATTCAGGATTTAACCTGGAAGGGGTATTATTCTGTCGAAAGAGACAGTATGAGTTTTATGTTAGATTTGCCGAAGTTAACTTATGATCAAATTGACTTTTATGGGATTAACTCAAACTTCTCAAGTAAGGATAGCCTTGGAAGGCTTTCCCTGGAGGTCGTCGAAGTCCATAATAATGAAAAGCCGTTATTGCCTCAGATTAATTTTCTATCCAGTCTGAAGCGCGATACCATGAATTTTCAACTCAATTACGCAGCAGCCGATACTTCCGATTGGGATAATGTTTCACTTACAGGGGCGTTAACCTTGCCGCCCGAAGGCTTGTTTCAGTTAAAACTAGACCCTTCGAATTTAGTATTCTTAGAAAATATTTGGGACATTGACCCAAAAAATAAAATTGTTTGGCGGAAAGATACCATTTCATTTTCTGACTTCTCTTTAACCAATAATATCAATACAATTAAATTATCTGATAATGGTGTTAAAGGAGTGGCGGTTGAGGTTGATAGCCTCAATTTTAACCTCATTGATAAATACTGGGATTATGAACAATTAGATTTTGAAGGGAATTTCAGTGCCAGACTTATGGTGGATGATGTGTTTACACAAAAAGATTTATTTTTATCCATTGAGGGCGATACCTTTTTAATTAATCACGATTATTACGGAAATTGTCATATCGAATTGACTGCACCGGATGTGAAAAGCAGGATTGATGCCCATTTACTGATACAGGATAATGATCGAACGCTTGAGGCTAAAGGTTTTTATAATATAAAAGGCCCAAAAGGAATTCATAAAATTCCGTATGCAAAACGGGAAAAGTATTTGGATTTTACACTGGATGTAAATAATTACCCCCTGGCATTTTCCGAGTATTTTATTGCTCCTGGAGTGAAAAATGTAGTAGGTGATTTTAAGCTGCAAGTCGGTATGAAAGGTTTTTTTCCAAATCCGGAAATTACTGGTTTTATTAGGGCGAAAGACGCAGCATTTACCATTGATTATTTAAAAACCAGGTATTCTTTTAATGAGTCTTATGTGAAAGTAAGCAATTATCTATTCGATGTATCGGGAACTGTAATCAAGGATAAATATGGACATTCTGCAGTTTTGGAAGGAGGAATTACCCACGAACATTTGAGAGATTTAGGGGTGAATGCGAGATTGTTCGCAGAGCGGTTTTTAGCACTGGAAACGACAAAGGAAGACAATGGCTTGTATTATGGACATGCGCTGGGAACGGGGATGGTTGAATTTCAAGGTCCTTTAAAAAGTGTGGACATTTACGTGAATGCGACGGTTTCTGATAGTACCCATATAGTAATGCCGATTGGGACAACTGCGGAGGCTTCTGTATTAAACAATGTTCGGTTTGTGAACAAACACAAAAAGAATCAAAAAATAATTGATGTTACTGAATTTGATGCCCCGGAAGGCGTGAGTTTTGAAATGGATTTATCCATTGAAGATGAAGCTATTATGGAATTGGTTTTTGATGAAAAAGCAGGCGATATTATCAGAGGGCAGGGGAGAGGTAATATCAGAATGTCCGTCCCTTATGGGGAAGATTTTAAGATGTACGGTGATTTTAATATAGAAAAGGGGAGCTATTTATTTACCAAATATTTACTCAATAAAGATTTTGATGTACGACGGGGAGGAACGATTCAATGGTCGGGAGATCCATTTGGTGCGCAGATAAGTATTGATGCAAAGTACAATAAACTGAAAACGCCATTGTATAATTTTATAGCCGATGATCTTGGTCTGAGTACCGACCCCGACCTCTTAAATGATGCCAATAAGTCAACAGAAGTGGATTTGACCCTTCACTTAAAGGGTGAATTATTTAAGCCAATTATCAGTTTTGACATAGATTTTCCAAGTTTAACCGGTTCGATGCAATCCATTGTGAACAATAAAATGAGGCTGATAAGTAGCGATCCGAATGAATTGAATAAACAAGTTTTTGGGTTGATTATGTTGGGGCAATTTCTTCCTCCTGATGTAGCGATCGGAAATACCGGTACGGCCTTTTCCAATACGCTTAGCGAGTTCCTGTCCAATCAATTTTCGGTTTTGGTAACCAATTGGTTGTCGGAGGCATTTGATGACAATGAAGTATTTTCTGACCTTAATTTTGATATGGCGTATAATAGCTACGATCAATCAGACTTTATAACACCACAGGGCGGATTTAACAGGGGGAGCGACTTTCAAATTAGCTTTTCCAAAAGTTTTTTTGATGACCGTTTTAGCTTTTCACTGGGGGGCAGTGTTAATGACTATGAAGGGATTGAATCTTCGGGTACTTTTATTGGTGATAATGTTGTTTTGGAGTATATTATTAACAAAAATAGAACTTTAAGATTGAGGGTTTATCACAAAGTGGAGCCCGATATATCAGGAAGGGCGATTCAACGAGCCGGAGCCGGACTGAGGTATAGAAAAGAGTTTAATTCTTTTGCTGATTTTTTCAAGAGTTTTAATAAGGAGGCGAAGAAGGTAAAAAAGAAGTAATTTTGTCTTAGCAGACTGCTTTTTTTTTCAATTTTAGTGCTTAACACTTATTATTGTAGTATCTTTGTGCCGTTTTAGTGCGCATAGGGAAACTCATGGCACTTTCAGCATATTAATTTAATAAAAATAATACTTAAATGGCTTTAGTAGGAAAAACTGCTCCGGATTTTACAGCAATGGCTGTAGTAAATGGTACAGAAATCGTTGAATTTAAATTGAGCGATTATATTGGAAAAAAATATATCGTTTTATTCTTTTATCCTAAGGACTTCACCTTTGTTTGTCCAAGTGAGCTCCATGCTTTTCAGGCAATGTTACCTGAGTTTGAAGAAAGGGACACCATGGTGGTCGCTTGTTCTACAGATACAGAGCAATCTCACTGGGGATGGTTGCAAATGGATAAAAATCAGGGAGGAATCAAGGGAGTCACCTATCCTGTCGTCGCAGATACCAATAAAACAATTTCAGCTAATTATGACGTTTTAGCTGGAGATTGGGTCGAAGGGACCGATGGACTATTGGAAGTTGAGGGGGAGCTAGTGGCGTATAGAGGACTTTTTATTATGGATAAAGAGGGAACTGTTAGACACCAATTGATCAATGATATGCCTTTAGGGCGTAACGTGGATGAGGTTATCCGTTTATTGGATGCGATACAGTTTACTGAAAAATATGGTGAAGTTTGTCCTGCCAACTGGTCAAAAGGTAAGGAGGGAATGAAGGCAACTCATGACGGCGTTGCGGACTACCTTGATAAGCATTAAGATTATCCTGCTTTGACAATAGAATAAGAGCTGCTTCTTTCAAAAGGCAGCTCTTGTTTTTATAGCTTCCAATTTCATACTACAATATTTGAAAATAAAAGAAAAAAAATTTGCTTCAAAGAAACTATTAGTGTAAATTTGCGCTTCCTTAAAATGAAAGCTGAAAATATCCAGATCTGGTCTCGTAGCTCAACTGGATAGAGCAGCTGCCTTCTAAGCAGCAGGTTCCAGGTTCGAGTCCTGGCGGGATCACAAAAATGACACCTTGCAATTGATTTTGTAAGGTGTTTTTTTATAATAAGATGAGTGTACAGAATTATTAGTAATTTAATTTGTCCACTCCCTTTCCCTTTTGAAATTATTTTTGTCCTCTTTTTTGATTTTCTCCTTGATTACGAACGACTTTTGTATCTTTGGGCAGATTTTGATCAAACCCACTAATTATGTTATTATCCTTATACGAAGAGAATCCAGACCGACGAAAAATTCGACAAATTGTTGATGTTTTAGAACGAGGAGGAGTGGTGATTTATCCCAATGATACGGTTTATGCGCTGGGTTGTGATATTAATAATACCAAAGCCATTGAAAAAATTTGTAGGATCAGGGGAATTGATCCTAAAAAGGCCTCTTTGTCTTTTGTTTGTAAAAACATTGCGCAATTGGGGGAATATACGGCTCAAATGGATAGATCACTGTTTAAGTTGTTGAAGCGAAATACCCCAGGTCCATTTACTTTTATCTTAAATGCAAACAACAGTGTACCCAAAGCTTTTAAAAACAAAAAAAGAACCCTTGGTGCCAGAATTCCCGCCAATAATATTGCACAGGCCATCATAGAGGAATTGGGACGTCCCATTTTATCTATGTCTCTCAAATCTGACGACGAAATTCTAACCTACTTCACAGACCCAATTGACATTGAAGAGGATTTTGGTCGTCAGGTGGATATCGTCATTGATGGAGGAATCGGGCAATCTGTTCCTTCCGCGATTATTGATTGCACTTCTGATGATACCTTGGTGATACGGGAAGGTAAAGAACCTTTAAAATTTTGAAAAAGTAAAAATAATTTGATGAAAATATTTCATTATTGATGGAACTTTTTTATCTTTGCATCGCTTTTTTAAAAAAGCAATATGGTGGGTATAGCTCAGTTGGTTAGAGCGCTGGATTGTGGTTCCAGAGGTCGCCGGTTCAACTCCGGTTATTCACCCTGAATAAAAGGGTCGTTGCGTTTTTGCGTGACGGCTTTTTTTGTGCCTACCAATCTGTGAATGCTTTATTAAAGATATCTTCCATTAATTGAGTTAAGATAGCATCAATAGCTTCGTCTTCTACCTCTGAAAGGTTTCTACTACTGGGAAAATTGAAAAAATACGAAAAACTACTGGTCCAGCCCTTATCTTCAAATTGGTGATTAATGTACTCTATTTTTAGACTTATCGTTAGGCGATTGAGGGAGGTCGTTTCTCCTGGTTCGGGTGCCTCGGCTGAAACCAGATATTTTGTAAGCGTGCCTTTGAACTCAATATCGGGATTGGTGTCATCATGTGTAAGTCTCGATTCTTTTCTGATTTTATCATTGAGTGCGACCGTCGCAATTTGATCCAAAGTAGCAGGAGCACCAAAGGTCTCATTCTTGAATTCATGCACATAAAATGTTTTTACTTCGGGATCAATACTTATACCTTTGAAGGAATAACAAGCTGAAAAAAAGGTCAGCCCAAGTGTCATAAGGAATATGCTCAAATTTTTTATCATGTCTTAAATTTTTATATCTAAACTCAGGCTTCAGTACCTTCTGAGTACTGCCAACTGAAGACTGAAGACTG